>NZ_JBVJND010000034.1:0-107964 GCF_055583825.1 Streptomyces sp. NPDC104367
CCCCAGGTCATCCGTTCGACAGGGGGACACAGTCATGCCGGGCCCGGAGGCCAGCGGCCCCATTGCGGAGCCGCGAAGAACATAACGGGGACAGCCAGTGAGCGAGTACCGCAGGACACCCGTGTGGCCCTTCGTGCTGATGGGGCTGCTGGTGGTGGCGGCCGTCGGGATCTTCGAGTACGGCATATACCGGATGTCGGACCCGGTGCCGTTGACGGTCGGTGCGCGGGTGGAGGGCACGTCGGTCGTGGTGAAGTTCCCGGTCTGTCCCGGCGACGTGATCCGCCGGGTGGACGTCTACGACGTCGCCGACACCGCCACCGACGCCGACTCGCCCCCGGTGTGGTGGGCCGCGGATCCCACGACGGCGGCGGCCGGGAAGGGCGTCGTCACGCTCTGGACCGGCGCCGGGTTCGCGCGCCACGCGCCGGCTCCGGCCCGGTCCGCCGTGCCCCGGACCGTCGACGTGGAGAGCGACGGCATCGGCGGCGTCTTCGACCTGCGCGCGGTGTCCGCCGCGAAGCTCACGGCCGGGCAGTACTGGACCGATGACGGCCCCCGGACGACGGCCTGGATCGACGCCCAGCTCTCCTGCGCCGACGCCTCCTAGAACGCGTGCGCGCGGTGCCGGAGCGCGCCGGCGGTCTTCTCCCGCTCGCCGGTCCGGGCCCCGCTGCGGGGGAGCCACGAACGCGGCTCAGCGACCCGGCCGAGGAGGCCCGCAGCTGGACCGGCCCGAACGGAGCCGCCGTCCGTGAGCGCTGCCCGGCGGCCTTCGCCCGCGCGCTGCCCGGCCTCGCCCCGCAGGAGCTGTGGTTCCGGATGCGGAGCGAGGCCGGGCAGCGCGTCGAGGCCTACGAGCAGCCCACGGCGGCGGCAGGCGAGGCCCGGCGCTGGGCGATCACGTTCCCGGCGGCGGCGATGGGCGCCCCGGCGGCCGAGGCCGCGCGACAGCCGGCGTCAATACGCCTAGACCGAGGCGGGGCGGGCTCGGAACGCCGGGTCCGCGGGCGGGAGTTCGGTGGTCGGCAGCTCGATCGTGAACTCGGTGCGGCCCGGGGCGCTCTGTACGGCGATGTGGCCGCCGTGCGCCGTGGTGATGGCCGAGGCGATGGCGAGGCCGAGCCCCGAGCCGCCCTCCAGGACACCCGCCCGGGTGCGGGAGCTGTCGGCCCGGGTGAAGCGTTCGAAGACCGCGGGCAGGAGGTCGGCCGGGATACCCGGCCCGTCGTCGCGGACGCGGATCACACAGGTCGTAGCGTCGGCCTCGACGGTGGCCGTCACCGTGGTGCCCGGCGGTGTGTGGACGCGCGCGTTGGCCAGCAGGTTGGCCACCACCTGGTGCAGCCGGGCCTCGTCGCCGAGGACCAGCGCCGGTGCCTCCAGGCCGAGTTCGAGCTGCCAGCTGTGCCCGGCGCCGGCCGCCCGCGCGTCCCACACCGCCTCCGCGACCAGCGCCGCCATGTCGACCTCGGCGGACTGCAACGGGCGCCCCTCGTCGAGGCGGGCCAGCAGCAGGAGGTCCTCGACCAGGCTGCGCATCCGCGCCGACTCCGCGTCGACCCGGCGCCAGGCCAGGTCGGGCTCGATGCGGTCCGTGCCGCGGTTCATCAGCTCGGCGTACCCGGAGATGGAGGCGAGCGGGGTGCGCAGTTCGTGGCTGGCGTCGGCCAGGAAGCGGCGCATGCGTTCCTCGCTGCGGCGCATCTGCTCCTCGCTGCGCTGGCGTTCGGCGAGCGAGGCCTCGACGTGGTCGATCATGCGGTTGAGGGCGGCGCCGACCTGCCCGGCCTCGCTGCCGGGGTCGGTGTCCCGGTCGGGGACCCTGGTCAGGCCGGTGACCTGGCCCCGGCCGAGGGGCACGTGGGAGACCTCGACGGCGGTGGCGGCGACCCGGCCGAGGGGCCGCAGCTGACGCCGTATCACCACCGCGCAGACGCAGCCCGCGGCCGTGAGGCCGACCAGCGCGACCGCCGCCTCGACCGCCACCAGGCCGCTGATGGTGTCGAGCACGTCGTCCATCGGCAGGCCGGTCAGCACCCGGACGCCGCGGGAGTCGAGGGCGGTGACCCGGTAGGTGCCCAGGCCGGGGACCTGGCGGGTGTGGGTGGAGCCGTCCTGCGCGAGGCCTTCGAGGGCGTCGGTCTGGGCGCTGGTGAGGGAGCGCGGGGGCGCGTCCTGGCTGACGACGGCCGCGGTGATGATGTCGCCGTCGGTGTCGAGGCGGGCGGCGAGCATGCCGGCCGGGTGGCCGCTCTCGTTGAGGAAGGTCAGGTCGCGGGTGAGTTCGGGGTGCAGGGCGGCACCGCCGACGCTGCGCTGGGCCGCGTCGCCGACCCGGTCGTCCAGGTTGCCCAGCAGATAGGCGCGTTGGGCGAAGACGGTGGTCACGGCCATCGCGGCGCAGACGCAGACGAGGATGACCGTGATGAAGACCAGCAGTCGGGTGCGCAGCGAGCGGCTGCGCGGCCGGCGGGTCATCTCCCGTCCTCCACCGGCCGTACGACGTACCCCATGCCGCGCACGGTGTGGATCATCGGGGCGCGGCCGCGGTCGATCTTGCGGCGCAGGCTGGAGATGTAGACCTCGACGAGGTTGCCGCCGCCGTCGAAGGAGGTGCTCCACACGTGGTCGAGGATCTGTGCCTTGCTGAGCACCTGGCGCGGATGGTCCAGCAACAGGCTGAGCAGGTCGAACTCCTTGGCGGTGAGCCTGATCGCGGTGCCGGCCCGCTGCACCTCGCGGGACTCGCCGGTCATCACCAGGTCGCCGAGGACGCGTACGGAGTCGTCGACGGGGGCCTGTTCGGTGCCGGCCCGGCGCAGCAGTCCGCGCACCCGCAGCACGACCTCCTCCACGGAGAAGGGCTTGGTGACGTAGTCGTCGGCACCGGCCTCCAGGCCGTCGATACGGTGTTCGACGGCGTCCCGGGCGGTGAGCATCAGCACGGGCAGCCTCGGCATCTCGTAGCGCAGCCTGCGCAGCACCTGGAGGCCGTCGAGGTCGGGGAGCATGCCGTCGAGCACCACCGCGTGCGGGGCGCAGCCGCGGGCGAGCCGCAGGGCGGTCTGTCCGTCGAGCGCCGGGTAGGGGCGCCAGCCCGCGTCCGCGACGGCGGCGGAGAGCAGCTCGGTGAGAGCGGGCTCGTCGTCGACGATCAGGACACGGACTCGGCCGGTTCGGGACCCTGCGGTGGCAGACATGTATCAAGTCTGTGCCGGTTGGCTGGGGGAACCCTGTGTTCCGACTGAGCTTTGGCGATGTCACGTGTAGGCAACACGGACAGGGGACGGCGGGCGCGGGCGGCAAAGGCGAAGGGCCGCGCCCCCGTTGACCGGGGACGCGGCCCTCACAGGCCCCTGACGGCTACTTGCGGATCAGGTTGCGCAGCACGTACTGCATGATGCCGCCGTTGCGGTAGTAGTCGGCCTCACCGGGGGTGTCGATCCGGACGACCGCGTCGAACTCGACGCCCGTGTCGGTGGTGACCTTGACGGTGCGCGGGGTGGTGCCGTTGTTGAGCTCCTCGACACCGGTGATGGAGAAGGTCTCCTCGCCGGTCAGGCCGAGGGAGTCGGCGTTCTGGCCGGCCGGGAACTGGAGCGGCAGGACGCCCATGCCGATGAGGTTCGAGCGGTGGATGCGCTCGTACGACTCGGTGATGACGGCCTTGACGCCGAGGAGCGCGGTGCCCTTGGCGGCCCAGTCGCGGGACGAGCCGGAGCCGTACTCCTTGCCGCCCAGGATGACCAGGGGGGTCCCGGCGGCCTGGTAGTTCTGCGAGGCGTCGTAGATGAACGCCACCGGCGCGTCGGCCTGGGTGAAGTCGCGGGTGTAGCCGCCCTCGGTGCCCGGCGCGATCTGGTTGCGCAGGCGGATGTTGGCGAACGTGCCGCGGATCATGACCTCGTGGTTGCCTCGGCGGGAGCCGTAGGAGTTGAAGTCACGACGCTCCACACCGTGCTCGGTGAGGTACTTGCCGGCCGGGGTGTCGGCCTTGATGGCACCGGCGGGCGAGATGTGGTCGGTGGTGACCGAGTCGCCCAGCTTGGCCAGGACGCGGGCGCCGGCGATGTCGGAGACCGGCTCCGGCTCCATGCCCATGCCCTCGAAGTACGGGGGCTTGCGGACGTAGGTGGACTCGGTGTCCCACTCGAAGGTGTTGCCGGTGGGGACCGGGAGCGACTGCCACTGGGCGTCGCCCGCGAAGACGTCCGCGTACGACTTCGCGAACATGTCCTCGCCGATGGCGCTGGCGACGACGTCGTTGACCTCGGCCTCGGTGGGCCAGATGTCCGACAGGTAGACCGGCTTGCCGTCCTGGTCGGTGCCGAGGGCGTCCTTGGTGATGTCCACCTTCATGGAGCCCGCGAGCGCGTAGGCGACGACCAGCGGCGGGGAGGCCAGGTAGTTCATCTTGACGTCGGGGTTGATACGGCCCTCGAAGTTCCGGTTGCCGGAGAGGACCGAGGTGACCGCGAGGTCGTGGTCGTTGACGGCCTTGGAGACCTCCTCCGGCAGCGGGCCGGAGTTGCCGATGCAGGTGGTGCAGCCGTAACCGACCAGGTTGAAGCCGACCTTGTCGAGGTAGGGGGTCAGGCCCGCCTTCTCGAAGTAGTCGGTGACGACCTTGGAGCCCGGGGCGAGGGTGGTCTTGACCCACGGCTTGCGGGTCAGGCCCTTCTCGACCGCCTTCTTGGCCACCAGGGCGGCGGCGACCATGACGTACGGGTTCGAGGTGTTGGTGCAGGAGGTGATGGCCGCGACGGTGACCGCGCCGTGGTCGATCTCGTAGGTGGTGCCGTCGGCGGCCGTCACGGTGACCGGGTTGGTCGGGACGCCGTTGGTGGTGGCCGGGGCGTCGGAGGCCGGGAAGGACTCCTTGCCCGCCTCGTCGGCGGTGTCCACGTAGTTGCGGACGTCGACCTTGAACTGCTCGGCGGCATTGGCGAGGACGATACGGTCCTGCGGGCGCTTCGGGCCGGCGATCGACGGGACGACCGTGGCGAGGTCCAGCTCCAGCTTCTCGGAGAAGTCGGGCTCGGCCTTCGGGTCCAGCCAGAGGCCCTGCTCCTTGGCGTACGCCTCGACGAGCGCGACCTGCTGGTCGCTGCGGCCGGTCAGGCGCAGGTAGTTCAGGGTCTCGCCGTCGATCGGGAAGATCGCGGCGGTGGAGCCGAACTCCGGCGACATGTTGCCGATGGTGGCGCGGTTGGCGAGGGAGGTGGCGGCCACGCCCTCGCCGTAGAACTCGACGAACTTGCCGACGACGCCGTGCTTGCGCAGCATCTCGGTGATCGTGAGGACGAGGTCGGTGGCGGTGGTGCCCGGCTTGAGCTCACCGGTCAGCTTGAAGCCGACGACGCGCGGGATGAGCATGGAGACCGGCTGGCCGAGCATGGCGGCCTCGGCCTCGATGCCGCCGACGCCCCAGCCGAGGACGCCGAGGCCGTTGACCATGGTGGTGTGCGAGTCGGTGCCGACCAGGGTGTCGGGGTAGGCCTGACCGCCCCGGACCATCACCGTGCGGGCCAGGTGCTCGATGTTCACCTGGTGGACGATGCCGGTGCCCGGGGGGACGACCTTGAAGTCGTCGAAGGCGGTCTGGCCCCAGCGCAGGAACTGGTAGCGCTCGCGGTTGCGGCCGTACTCCAGCTCGACGTTCTGCTTGAAGGCGTCGTGGGTGCCGAACTTGTCGGCGATGACGGAGTGGTCGATGACCATCTCGGCCGGGGAGAGCGGGTTGATCTTCGCCGGGTCGCCGCCGAGCGCCTCGACGGCCTCACGCATGGTGGCGAGGTCGACGACGCAGGGGACGCCGGTGAAGTCCTGCATGATCACGCGGGCCGGCGTGAACTGGATCTCCTGGCTGGGCTGGGCCTGGGAGTCCCAGCTGCCGAGGGCACGGATGTGGTCGGCGGTGATGTTCGCGCCGTCCTCCGTGCGGAGCAGGTTCTCCAGCAGCACCTTCAGGCTGTACGGAAGGCGAGCCGAGCCTTCCACCTTGTCCAGCCGGAAGATCTCGTACGACTCGTCGCCCACCTGCAGCGTGCTGCGGGCGTCGAAGCTGTTCGCCGACACGACAGTCTCCTTCATTGATGTGCGCGTACCACCACGATCCTGCCGCCACGCCGACTTGGCCGATCCGCTAAGGTAAGGCTAAGTTAGGTAACCCTTACTGGCGCGGCGGTCACGGTGCGCCTGGCAGATATCTCGATGTCGAGATAACTCTAGTACACGGGCACCGGATGGTCATGCCCGGATCCGTTCCCGCCGCGCCCCCGGGAGACGGCGGGGGGCGGCGGGGGACGGTCGGCGCACGGACCTCGACCACGCACCGACCGGCCACCGGCACACTCACCCCGCCGGCGCGCGCGGGACACCGGCCCGGCCCGGCCCGGCGGCCGTAAACGCGATGCACCCGGAAGGCGGATCGTCGGCGTGTCGGAAAAAACGCCGGAAAACATGTCGGGTCGCGCCAATTCGGGCCCACGTCGGGACGAAGTCGCGGCGAGGTCGCGGCGAAGTCGGGACGAGGTCGCGGCGAAGTCGGGGCGCCCATGTCACAGGAGGCCGCCCTGACGCTGACGGGGCATCACCCGAACGGACCCCCCAACGGGCGCCATCTCATATCTGAGATAACCTCGGCCCCATGGCAGACGATTACCTCGTACGCATCGGCAAGCTCATCCGTGACGCCCGGCAACACCGCGGCTGGACACAGGCACAGCTCGCGGAGGCGCTCGGCACAAGTCAGAGCGCTGTCAACCGCATCGAGCGCGGCAACCAAAACATCAGCCTTGAGATGATCGCTCGAATCGGTGAAGCACTGGACAGCGAGATCGTCTCTCTGGGCTACGCGGGTCCGATGCACCTGCGGGTGGTCGGCGGCCGCCGGCTGTCCGGCGCCATCGACGTGAAGACGAGCAAGAACGCGTGCGTGGCCCTGCTGTGCGCCTCGCTGCTCAACAAGGGGCGCACGGTGCTGCGCCGGGTGGCCCGGATCGAGGAGGTGTACCGCCTGCTGGAGGTGCTCAACTCCATCGGCGTGCGCACCCGCTGGATCAACGACGGGGTCGACCTGGAGCTGGTGCCGCCGGCCGACCTCGACATGGCCGCGATCGACGCGGACGCCGCCGTGCGCACCCGGTCGATCATCATGTTCTTCGGTCCGCTGCTGCACCGGATGGACCGCTTCAAGCTGCCCTACGCCGGCGGCTGCGACCTGGGCACCCGGACCATCGAGCCGCACATGATCGCGCTGCGCCGGTTCGGGCTGGACATCGCGGCGACCGAGGGGCAGTACCACGCGCAGGTCGACCGCTCGATCCGCCCCGACCGCCCGATCGTGCTGACCGAGCGCGGGGACACGGTCACGGAGAACGCGCTGCTGGCCGCCGCCCGCCACGACGGCGTCACCGTCATCCGCAACGCCTCCTCCAACTACATGGTCCAGGACCTCTGCTTCTTCCTGGAGGCGCTCGGCGTCGAGGTCGAGGGCATCGGCACCACGACCCTGACCGTGCACGGCGTCCCGAACATCGACGTCGACGTCGACTACTCCCCCTCCGAGGACCCGGTGGAGGCGATGAGCCTGCTGGCCGCGGCGGTGGTGACGGAGTCCGAGCTGACGGTCCGCCGGGTGCCGATCGAGTTCCTGGAGATCGAGCTCGCCGTCCTGGAGGAGATGGGCCTCGACCACGACCGCAGCCCCGAGTACTCCGCCGACAACGGCCGTACCCGCCTGATCGACCTCACGGTCCGCCCCTCCAAGCTGGAGGCGCCGATCGACAAGATCCACCCGATGCCGTTCCCGGGCCTGAACATCGACAACGTCCCGTTCTTCGCGGCCATCGCGGCGGTCGCGCAGGGCAAGACGCTGATCCACGACTGGGTCTACGACAACCGGGCGATCTACCTCACCGACCTCAACCGCCTCGGCGGCCGCCTCCAGCTCCTCGACCCGCACCGGGTCCTGGTGGAGGGTCCGACCCGCTGGCGCGCCGCCGAGATGATGTGCCCGCCGGCCCTGCGCCCCGCCGTGGTCGTCCTGCTCGCGATGATGGCGGCCGAGGGCACGTCGGTGCTCCGCAACGTCTACGTCATCAACCGCGGCTACGAGGACCTCGCCGAACGCCTCAACACGATCGGCGCCCAGATCGAGATCTTCCGGGACATCTGACGGGCGGGGTGCCGTGCCCCTTGGAGGCGAGGGGCACGGCACCTCAGCACGCACGCGGACCTCACCGACAGCTCGGGCCATCGTGTCAGCCCCTGTTGGCCTGGCTGCTCTCTCCCGCGACCTGGGGCTCGTACCGACGCCGGATGTCCTCGTCGGCAGGCCCGTGACGGCGGAGTCGTCTCTGCGCGTGGCGGCCGCGGACGGCAGTCGCCGTGTGCTCCTGCTCGTGAACCCGCGGAGCCGGTCCCGTCATCGGTCGCGGCCGACAGTCACAACGGCCGGAAGGAACGGGCCCTTTGGTCGTCACCAGCTGCGGGTCGATCCCGCTTCCCGCTCGATGGTCAGGTGGTCGAACGCGGAACCGGCGCCGGTGAGCGCCGTGATCTTCAAGCGGGCTGTGCGTCCGGGCGCCGCGGGGTCGAAGCCGTCGTGACCCACGCCGTACCAGTATGTGGTGCCGGGCCGGAGGTGGTTGAGCGAGACGTGCAGGTGGTACTGGTCCACGGCCGCGGAGGCGCCGGTGAGGACGGGAGTGTGCAGATCGCGCACCTCGGCCTCGATCCGGTGGCCCAGGTCGGTGGGGGTCGTGCCGAAACGGAGGTAGGGCCTGCGTACCGGGGTGGGTATCTGCCACGAAACCCGCATCTGGGTACGGGAGTCGGCGCCGAACTGGAGGTGGCGGCCGAACGGGGCCACCTTGGACCCGTCCACCGCTGTCCGTGAGGTGAGACGGGTGGACGCCGTGGCCGGCGCGGCTGTCAGCCCTGCGTTGCCGAGCGCTCCGGCGGTTGCCGCACCGGCCAGCAGGATGCCGCGGCGGGAGTGAGGCCGTCTCAGTTTCGCTCTGAGGTAGTCGTGTTGCTCCGGCATGCTCATCGTCGCGGCAAGCTTCGCCGGGATGCCCATGTGGGGAACGTGCATGGAACCTCCATGGCCAGAGGGGAGCTGAGAGGAAGTCGCGCGAGGGTGGAGCTTCGATCACCGGCAGTGAAGCTATCGGGCCGGAACCGTTACCGGAATGGTTCCGGTAACGGTTCCGGTAGTGAGCGCGGACCTTGAGTCCGCCAGGAGAAGACATGCCGGAGGCGTCACCCTCTCGACGGTGACTGCCGGGCTCTCGGGTTTCTGGTCGGCGAGTCGCTCCCCGCCGGTACGTGACGGTGTCCG
The DNA here is from genome assembly GCF_055583825.1 of Streptomyces sp. NPDC104367. Lineage (NCBI taxonomy): Bacteria > Bacillati > Actinomycetota > Actinomycetes > Kitasatosporales > Streptomycetaceae > Streptomyces > Streptomyces sp. NPDC104367. Next base: position 9,350 of record NZ_JBVJND010000034.1, read on the forward strand.
GGAGAACTCCACGGCCGAGATGCTCGACTCGTGCGCTGGATCTTGCCACCCGCGGAGTGCCGCCTCGGATCGGCCGGCAACGGGCGCACAGGCGCACGCGCGGGAGCTTTCCGGCGGTCACGCGTGGGATGCCTCGGCCCCGTCGGGCCGGGCGCCTGGTCGATCAGAACCAGCCTCGGGAACGGACAAAGGTCGCCCGGGTTCGGTCATCATTCGTCAGCCCCGGAGAGCTCGTCCCGGTGTCGCTTCTCCCGGCCTACGGTCCGGTCATCGGACGGACGGTGAAGTGCCGGGCCGTCGTGGACCACACCGATGGGGAGGCGCCGTCATGGCGAGCGTGGAAGTGTCGCTGAAGGAAATGATGACCGCGGTGGAGGGAGCGCTGGGTGCCGCCGTCGTCGACTACACCAGCGGTATGGCCCTGGGGACGCTGGGCGGGGGCAAGGATCTCGACCTGACGATCGCCGCGGCCGGGAACACCGACGTCATCCGGGCCAAGGTGCGCACGATGGAGCAGCTGGGCCTCAAGAGCCGGATCGAGGACATCCTGATCACGCTGGAGCGGCAGTACCACCTCATCCGGCTGCTCACCGGCCGCAGCGGGAACGGGCTGTTCCTCTACCTGGTGCTCGACAAGGAGCGCTCGAACCTCGCGATGGCCCGCCACCAGCTCAAGCGGGTCGAGGAACAGCTGGAGGTCTAGCGACACACCGGACCCGGGATCTCGTACGCCCATGATGTGAAGACTTCTTCAAGTCACCACATCAGCATGATCCCAATTCATGCCTGCGCACGGCCCGGGAGGGCAAGGATCGGTTGTGAAGGACCGAGGCGGCGGTGCCGCGAGGCGCCGCCGCACCCCGGCAGAGAGCGAGCGCTCCATGCAAGTCCCCCTCTACCAGGCCAAGGCGGATTTCTTCCGCATGCTCGGGCACCCCGTGCGGATCAGGGTCCTGGAACTGCTCCAGCACGGGCCGGTACCGGTGCGGGACCTGCTCGCCGACATCGAGATCGAGCCGTCGAGCCTCTCCCAGCAACTGGCCGTGCTGCGCAGGTCCGGGATCGTGGTGTCCGTCCGGGAGGGTTCCACCGTCACCTACGCGCTCGCCGGCGGTGACGTCGCCGACCTCCTGCGCGCGGCCCGCCGCATCCTCACCGAACTGCTCGACGGGCAGAACGTGCTCCTCGCCGAACTCCGCCAGGTCGACGCCGGCCTGCGCTGACATCGGCCGGTGCAACCTGGTCACGGGTCTGGGGACGCGCCGTGCCCCGCGCGTAGTGTGAGGTGACATGGGGGAACTGCGTGCGGACTGGAGACTCAGGCTGCGACGCGAGGACGCGCACGGTCCCGTCTGCGGGGCCGGGGTACTCGTCGACCAGCACACTGCGCTGACCTGCGCACACGTGGTCCGGGACCAAGACGCCGTCATGTGGCTGGAGTTCGCCGAGAACAGCGCGCTGGAGCCGGTCGCGGCCCGGGTCGCGCCGGGCGGCTGGCTGCCGGACCACGGCGACGGCGACGGCGAGGACGTCGCCGTACTGCGTCTGGAGAGCCCGCGCCCCCGGGCGCGCCCCGCCCCGCTGGACACCGGTCTGCGCAGCGGTACGGAGGTGTACGCCACCGGCTACGCGGAGGGCTTCGACGACGGCCTGAACCTGTGGGGCCGGGTCGGCGGGGTCAGCGGTGAGCTGGTCCAACTCGACGCCGTCACCCGGGCGGAGGTGGTGCGCGAGGGCTTCAGCGGCGCCGCCGTGTGCACCCCGCCGCGGGACGGCCGCCCCACCCGCGTGGTCGGTCTCGTCGTCAGCTGGCGCGGTGACCTGGGCGAACTGCTGCCCGAGGACAACCGGATCGCGTTCTCGTATCTGATCCCGGTCGACCGCGTCGCCGAACTCTCGCCCCATGTAAGAGAACTGAGTGGACCTCAGGCCTGGGACCGCGGCTTCGAGGAACGGCTGGGCCGGTGGTTCGACGACCCCGACGAGGACCCGGTGAAGATCACCGTGGTGCCCCCGGGCAGCGGCAAGGACCGCTCGCTGCGCCATCTGCTGCACCGCGCCGGCGTCGTCCACCACGGCGGCGGCAGCAGGCCGCACCTGATCGACCACGCCCTGACCCGGATCACCGTCCCGACCGGCGAGTACCTGGAGTACTGGGACTGGCTGCGCGGCGCCGGCCGGCCGCCCGCGCACCTGGCCGCCCGCGCCCCCGTACGCCCCGTCACCGTCGTCGTCGACGGCCTCGACGAGGAGGCCCGGCCGGGCCCGCTGATCGAAGTCCTGCTCCGATTAAGGGAGTTGGGCTTCCGGCTGCTGCTGGTCTTCCGCCACGAGGGCGGCACCGGCTGGAGCGCGGCCCGCGACACACTCCTGCGGCCCGCGCTCCTCGGCCACGCGGACACCCTGATCGCCCGGCTGGAGCTCACGGAGTTCGACGCCGCGATCCGCCGGGACGTCGTCGACAGCGCCTCCCTCGGCTCCGCGACCGAGACGGCCGACCTGCGCCGGATCGAGCGCCGGCTGCTCGACGGGGTGCGCGACCCGCAGGAGCAGCTCGGCCGGCTGCGCACGCTGCTCCGGACCCTGCGCACCGACCTCGGCCGCCGAGGGGGCCGGTGATGCGGCGCCCCGCCCGGACCGGCGACGGGCCGACGGACACCTGTCCGCACCGCCGCTTCGACGGAGCCCCCTGCGGCGGCCCCGTCCTGCCCACCGGCTGGTGCGCCGTGTGCGGGCGGGCCCGGGACCGCGCCGGCCTCCCCGAACTGCCCGCCGACCCGCGCGCCCTCGGACCCGCCGAACTCCTCGCCCTGCCCGAACGCACGTCCCGGCCCGCCGCGGCCCGTCTGATCCGCCCCGAGGCACCGCTGCGCACCCGCATGGCCTGTTCGGCCGCCGACTGCGGCATCACCTTCGCCCCGCCGTACACGGTGGGCCCGGTGCCCGTCAGAGGCCACTGCCCGGCCTGCGGCGAGCGCTACTCGTACGAGCCTGAACTGACCGAGGGCGAACTGCTGCGCGACCAGTACCGGATCATGGGCCCCATCGCGCACGGCGGCCAGGGCTGGGTCTACCTCGCCGAGGACACCCACCTCGGTGACGTGGTCGCCGTCAAGGGACTCCTCAACCGGTACGAGCACGACGGCGCCCGGCTCGCCGACGTGGAGCGCCGCAACCTGGTCGCGATCCGCCACCCGCGCATCGTCCAGATCCGCGACTTCGTCGCCCGGCGCGACGGCAGCGGCGAGACCACCGGCGGCTACATCGTCATGGACGACGTCGGCGACGGGACCCTCGCCAAGGTCGTCGAGGAGACCCGGCGGGGAACGTCGGTCCTCGACATCGAGCACGTCGCGGCGTACGGCTGCCGGATCCTGGAGGCCCTCGCCCATCTGCACGCGGGCGGCGAACGGGTCTTCGTCTACGGCGACATGAAGCCCTCGAACGTCGTGCACCACGGGGACGGCGTCAAGGTGATCGACCTCGGCGGCATGCGCGAGGAGGGACAGGACCAGCCGCCCGCCCATGTCACCACCGACTACATGGCGCCCGAGACCGCGTTCTCCGGCCTGCCCACCGTCGCCCACGACCTGCACACCGTCGGCGTCACCCTGCGGGAGCTGGCCGGCTGGGCCGTCGCCGAGGTGCCCGGCCTCGGCACCGACTCCTTCCGCCGGGTCGTCGAGCGCGCCGTCCGGGACGACCCCGGGCGGCGCTTCGCCGACGCCCGCGAGATGGCCGGCCAACTGCGCGGCGCGCTCAGGGAGATCCGCGCGCTGCGCGGCAAGAGCGACCCGCCCGAGCCCTCCGACTACTTCCGGCCGTCCCCGCAGCTGCTCGGCGCCCGGCTCGGTACGGTGCCGGGCATCGAGCACTGGCTGGAGCGGCCCCGCCGCGACCGGTACGCGCCGCCCGTGGCCCCGGCCCTCGACCTGGGCACCCCCACCCCGACCGAGATCGCCGCCTGCCTTCCGGTGCCGAGGCGGTACCCGGGCGACCCGCAGACCGCGCGGTTCGAGGTGAGCAGCGGCTACGACCCCGGGCAACTCCTCGGTCAGGAGCACGAGAAGCCGCGCTCGGTGGAGATCTGCCTGCACAACGTGCGCGTCCTGCTGGGCCGCAACACCCGCGCCGACCTGGAACGGGCCCAGGACGAACTGGACACCGCCGACTCCGTTCCCGGGCCGTCGGCGGTGCGCCGGTGGCGGCTGGAGTGGCACCGCGCCCTGCTCGCGCTGCGCGGCGCCGGCCTCGACGGCGACCGCCGGCGGGTCGCCGGTGCCAGGACCCACTTCATGCGGGTCCACCTCGAACTCCCCGGCGAGTACGCGCCGAAGCTGGCCCTCGCCTACTGCGGCGAACTGCTCGGCGACGAGGCGGCCGGGCCCACCGCCGAGCAGCGCTACGAGGCGGTGCTCGCCCGCAACCCCGCGCACGGCGGCGCCGCCCTCGGTCTGGCCAGGCTGGCGCTGCGCGCGGGCGACCGGCGGGCCGCCGTCGCCGTACTGGGCCGGGTCGGGCCCGGCACCCTGGACCACACCGTCGCCCGGATCGCCGCCCTGCGCATCCGCGCGGCCCGGCTGCCCGGGGACGATCCGCTGCCCGCGCCGGCCGAGGTCGACGCGGCGCTGGCCGAACTGCCCACGCTCGTCGGGCGCAGACCGGGCGCCGGCGAGCCGAGCCTGTCCGAGGAGGAGGCGCTGCGCCTGCGCACCGAGCTGCACGAGTGGAAGCTGGACGCCCTGCACAGCCTCGACGACCGTCCCGGCACCGCGAGCGCGGGCCGCCTCGACGCCCGCCGGCTCAGACACCTGACCGCGCCGGAACGGGACCTGCGCACCCGGCTGGAGTCCCTCTACCGGCAACTGGCCGCCCGCCACCGCGAGTCGGCCCCCACCCACGACCACCTCGTGGACCTCCTCCACGCGGTACGCCCGCAGACCCGGTTCTGACCGCGCCGCGGACCCCGGCCGGCCCGGGACGGCGGCGCAGCACGTCAGCCCCGGCACGACCCGCCGCGCGAGCCGCGCGCGACGGAGGGAAGGAGCGGTGACCGAGGACATGAGCAGCAGCCACACCCGGCCCTCGCCGCCGGGCATCCGGCTGCGGGTCGATCTCGACGGCGATCTGCGCCCGCACCGCAGCGCGAAGATCGAGGCCCGGCTGCGGGTGGACGTCGCCGCCGACGGCGCGCCCGCCGACCTGCCCGCGGTCGAACTCGCCGTGATCGTCGCGGTGGACGTCGCCGAGGGCAACCGGGCGGCCGTCCGCCACGCCCTGCCGGCCGCGCTGCGCGCGCTGCCCGACCGGATCTCCTTCGCCGTGCTGGGCGGCGGCCCCGAGCCGGTCCGCTGCTATCCGCGGGGCGGCGCCGAGTGGGCCGTGGCCGACCGGCGCGAGCGGCACCGGGCCGCTTTCGTCACCGGCGCGCTCCCCCTGTACCGGGAGGGACCGCGGCCCGCGGGGTACGCCGCCTGGGCGGCCGGGGCGCGGGCCCTGCTCGCCGGCCGGCCGCTGTCCGTACGGCACCTGGTGCTGATCACGGACGGCAGCAGCGCCCCGGGCGAGACCCGGCTGGAGGAGGAACTGGACGCCTGCGCAGGGCTGTTCACCTGCGACGTGTTCGCGGTGGGCGCCGACTGGCGGCCCGACCCGCTGCTGGCCCTGGCCGAACGGCTGCACGGCACCGCCCAGTTCGTGGACGAGGGGCTGGGCCGGGCGGTGACCGACGCGATCGCGCGGCTGCGCCGGGTGCACACGCCCCAGCTGCCCATCGAGGTGACCGTGCGGCCCTCCGTGCGCCAGGTCTCGCTCAGCGAGAAGGCGCCCCGGCCGCACCGTCTCGGCGGGCTGCCCGGGCCGGGCAGCCCGGCCCGCTGGAGCTTCCCGACCCACCAGTGGGAGCAGGGCGGCCGGGACTACCTGCTCACCCTGGTCGCCGACGCCGACGCCGACCCGCTGGAGACGGAGCTGCAGTTCGCCATGGTCTCCGTCGGCGACGTCCACGCGCCCGTCGTCGCCCGCTGGCACCTGCCCGAGCAGGCCCCGGAGCGGACCACGGCGGGCGCCGACAGCGTGCGCGACCTCAACCTCACCGGCCGGATGCGCGGTGCCCTGCGCGAGGGGCTCACCGCGCTCCAGGAGCAGCGGCGGGACACCGCCGTGGACCGTCTGGGGCAGGCCGCCCGGCTGGCGGTGCGGTTCGGCAGCGGCTGGGTGCTGGACGAGATCCGTACGGTCGCCGACATCGAGGACCCGGCCGCGGGGCGGATCCGGCTGCGGGCCGTGGACGCCGGCGCCCTCGGCCCGCTGATCCTGCGCGCCGGGTCCCGTCCGGGCGACGCTCCCCCGTCCGACGGCGCGGACGCACCGCCGGGGCCGCGGTGCGGGCACTGCGGCCGCCCGGCCGGGAGCGAGGCCCGTTACTGCATCGACTGCGGGAAGAGGCTGCTGTGACGAACCGACGCATTGCCCTACGACAACTCCGCCTCCCGGCGGCCTACCGACAGCGCCGCTCCCCGGCCGTCTTCCGACAGCGCCCTTCCAAGACCGCCTCACGGCAACTCCGCCTCCCGGCCGCCCTCCGACAGCACCGCCTCAGGATCGCCTCACGACAACTCCGCTCCCCCGCCGCCCTCCGTCAACTCCGCTCCCCCGCCGCCTTCTGGCGTGCGCGGCTGAGCGCTTGGCCGACCCGTCGGCTGCTGGAGACGCATCTGCTGGTGCTGCTGCTGTGCGCGGCGGTGGCGTCGGGCGCGCTGTTCCTGTCCTGCCGGCAGACCCGGCAGGGTGCCGAGGCCCTCGCGTCCCGTGAGGCGCCGGCGGTGCAGGGGCTCGCCGCCACCCGGCTCGCGGCGCTCCGGGCCGACCAGGAGGCCCACGTCCTGGTGGGGACGCACCTCGTGGACGTCGCGGGCTCGGGCGAGACCTACCGGTCCCAGCTCTCCGCCGCCGACCAGGGCCTGTCCAGGATCGCGGACCGCACCGACCAGGACCTCGGCACCGTCAACGGCCTGCTCGCCACCTACGGCAACTCGCTCGGCCTCGGCACGTCCATGTACCGCGACCAGCCCCTCATGCGGCAGCAGAAGCTGGTGGAGGCGGACTCGCTGCTCACCCGCGAGGGCACCGGGCTCATGGCGCGGCTGAAGGCGTTGCAGAGGGCCCAGATGAGGCACGCCACGGCCACGGTCGCCGTGGGGCGGTGGCAGCGGAGCGGCTGGTGGCTCGCCGAACTCGCCCTGGCCGCGACGGCGCTGACCCTGCTGTCGGCGCTGTTCGTGCTGCGCGACCGCTGCGGCCGGGACTGGAACCCGTACCTGCTGGGGGCCTTCGTCCTCGCCGCGCTGCTCGCGGTGGTCCCGCCCGCGACGGCGACCGCCACCCAGCACGGCCTCGACGGGGCGCTCGCCGGCCTGTGCCGGATCACCGAGAAGTCCGGGACCGGGACCGGGCCGCGGCTGGCCGGCGCGCAGCAGATCGTCGCGCGGGACTCGGAGGAGGTCCGGCGGGAACTGGCCGACGACCCCTGGGCCGACCGGGTCTACCTGGGCACGGGCGTGGGCGGGCTGCTGCTGCTCGTCCTGCCCGCGCTCGGGCTCGGGCTGCGGCTCGACAGCGACTACTGGAGGCGGCGGTGACCCGGCGGTTCAAGGTGCTCGTCGTCACGGTGGTCATGATGCTGATCGCCGCCGGCGGGCTGGTGGTGGTCTGGGCCCGGCACGACGACGAGGAGCCGGTGACCATCCTCGGCACGTGGACCGGCGAGCAGGCGGCACAGTTCGAGACCCTGCTGCGGGGCTTCGGCATCCCCTTCCGCTACCAGGGCACCGCCGCCCAGCGCGAGGTGCTGCTCTCCAAGGTGCAGTCGGGCGAGCCCCCGGACATCGTGATCATGCCGGGCATCGGTGAACTCGCCGAGTACGCCGACCAGCAGCGCCTGGAACCGCTCGACGGGCTCTACGACCCCCGGCAGTACGGCGCGCCCTGGGCGGCGGCCGGCACCTCCGCCGACCCGGTGTACTGGGTGCCGGTCAAGGCGGACCTGAAGAGCATCGTCTGGTACCGCACGGGCGAGGAACCCACCGACTCCCCTGCCCCGCTCGGGAGTTGGTGCATCGGCATGGGCGACGACGGCGCCTCCGGCTGGCCCGGCACCGACTGGATCGAGGACCTCGTGCTGCAACGCGCGGGGCCGGACGTCTACCAGAAGTGGGCGCTGGGCACCGGCCGGACCCGGTGGTGGCGCAGTGAGCCGGTGCGCTCCGCCTGGGAGGCGTGGGCCGGGCTGCTCCGGCAGGACCGGACCGCGGCCAGGCACGCCCTGCTCACCGACCACCGGGGCACGACGAACGGCGACGGGCTGCTGTTCGACGCCTGGGGCGGGTGCGGCCTGGAGCACCAGGGCTCCTTCGCCCGGTCCTTCTACAGGTCCGACGCGGGGAACGCGAGCCTGACGGACTCGGCCCCGCTGCTGCCGGGCGGCGGCCGGGTCCGGGGGCACGAGGTCACCGGCGACTTCGCGGCGCTCTTCTCCGACCGGTCCCGGGCCAGGGAGCTGATCCGGCGGCTGGCGTCCGAGGCGGGCCAGCGGGAGTGGGCCCGGCTGGCGGGCGTCTTCTCGGCGAACCGCCGGGTGACACCGGGCGGCGGCACGGTCGAGCGCGAGGTCTCCGAGCGGCTCCGCGAGGGCCCGCGCTGCCTGGACGCCTCCGATGTCATGGCACCGGCCCTGCGGGACGCGTTCTACGAGGCCGCCCTGCAGACCATCGCCCGGGTCGCCGAGGGCCGGGACCCCGGGATCGCGGGTCTCCTCGCGGACCTGCAACGGGTGCAGAACGCCCGGACCGCGCAGGCCGGCGGCAGCAGGGCGGCGCCGATGAAGGTGTGCAGTACACGCTGACGGCGGGGCCTTCCGGGGCCCCTCACGCCCGCCCCGGCTCCTTGTCGGAACGTCCTGACAAAGTCATTGACAACCCCTGGGGGCGCGCTCATAGTACGTGTCACTAGAGCGCGCTAATAAAGCGCTCTAGTGCGGAACCGGCGCCGACGGTCGCACCCCTTGACCGTCGGCGCGGAGCTCCGTATCCGCCCGTGCGCGGCACCCGGTCGGCCGCCGGTGCCGCAGCCCCCACCGCCGGCGGACCGCATTCCTCCCCTCACCGTCACACCCAGCCAGCTCCGCTCCCCAGAGCCGACCCAGACCGCACAGCGAGGTGCAAGGGACATGCACAGAAACCACCGAGCCGCCGCCATGGCCGCCACCGCCCTGGCGGGCGTCCTGCTCGCCACCGGCTGCTCCAGCAGTTCAGGCGGCAAGCAGTCCGAGGACGGCGGCTCGGCCGCGTCCGCCGGCAAGGCGTCCACGCCCCGTATGACGGTGGCCATGATCACCCACGCCGAGCCCGGCGACACCTTCTGGGACCTGATCCGCAAGGGCGCGAGCGCAGCCGCCGCCAAGGACAACATCAAGCTGGTCTACTCCAGCGACCCGAGCGCCGCGGCCCAGGCCAACCTGGTGCAGAACGCGATCGACCAGAAGGTCGACGGCATCGCGCTGACCGCCGCCAAGCCGGACGCCATGAAGGACGTCGTGGCCAAGGCCGAGGCCGCCGGCATCACGGTCGTCGGCTTCAACTCCGGTCTGGACGACTGGAAGAAGCTCGGCATGCTGGAGTACTTCGGCCAGGACGAGAACATCGCGGGCCAGGCCTTCGGCGAGCGCCTCAACCAGCTCGGCGCCAAGCACGCCCTGTGCGTGGTGCAGTCACAGGGCCAGGTCGCCCTGGAGTCCCGCTGCGCGGGTCTGGCCAAGGGCTTCAAGGGCAAGACCGACAAGATCTACGTCACCGGCACCGACATGCCCTCGGTCAGGTCCACCATCACCGCCAAGCTCCAGCAGGACTCCTCCATCGACCAGGTCGTCACCCTGGGCGCGCCCTTCGCCCTGACCGCCGTCCAGTCCGTCGAGGACGCCGGGAGCAAGGCGAAGGTCGCCACCTTCGACCTCAACAAGGACCTGGTCTCGGCGATCCAGGACGGCTCGGTCGAGTTCGCCGTCGACCAGCAGCCCTACCTCCAGGGCTACCTGGCCGTGGACTCCCTGTGGCTCTACAAGAACAACGGCAACTACAGCGGCGGCGGCACCGCGCCGGTGCTGACCGGCCCGGCCTTCGTCACCAAGGAGAACGCCGACCGCGTCGCCGAGTTCGCGGCCAACGGCACCCGCTGACAGCGGGTCAGTTCGCGGCCGGTGCGGCCGGGCCGTCTCCCTCGGGGGGCGGCCCGGTCGTGCCGCGTACCACCAGCTTGGGGTCCAGCACCGCCTCGCGCGGCTCCAGTCCGGGGGCCTCCAGCCGCTCCACGGCGAACCGCACCGCGTACTCGGCCATCAGCCCCGCGTCCTGGCGCACGGTGGTCAGGCCGACCGGCATGAGGTGGGAGAGATGACTGTCGTCGAAACCGACCACGGAGATGTCCCGCGGCACCTCGACACCGCCGCGCGTCATGGCCATCAGCACGCCCATCGCGCAGCGGTCGTTGCCCGCCAGCACCGCCGTCGGCAGCGGCAGGCCGCGGTCCCGTTCCGCGAGCAGCAGGCGCCCGGTCTCGATGCCGGAGCGCTCGGTGTGCTCGCCGGGGATCACCCGGACCTCGGACTCCAGTCCGTGCCGGCGCATCGCGGCCCGGTAGGAGCGGCGCCGCTCGGCCGACCCGGGGCCCCGGCCGCCGTCGATGTGCACGATCGCGCGGTGCCCGAGCTCGACCAGGTAGTCCGTGGCCTGCCGGACGCCCTTGCTCTCGGCGCTGTGCACGAAGTCCACCCGGGCCCGCGGCACCCGCCGGCTGACCGAGACGGTGACGGCGCGCCGGCCGAGCGCGTCCAGGTAGGCGGGCTCCGCGTCGGGGCCGAGCAGGATCAGTGCCTCGCAGCGGTGACCGAGCAGCGCCTCGACCGCCTTCTCCTCGCTGCGGCCCTGGGCCGCGGCGGAGAGCAGCACGTCGTAGCCGAGCCGCTCGGCCTCCGGGTATATGCCCTCGATCAGGTCGGTGTGGAAGGTCTGGTGGACGGTGAACATCACGCCGAGGGTGCGGCTGCGGCCGCGGGCCAGCAGCCGCGCGGCGCTGTCGGGCCGGTAGCCGATCTCGTCGGCGACCCGCAGCACCCGCTCGCGTGTCTCCTGGCTCGCGCCGGGCTGATTGCGGAACACGATCGACACCAGCGCCCGGGAGACCCCCGCCCTGGCGGCGACGTCGGCCATCGTCGGCCGCTGCCTGCCCGCTGCATCCACCTGCGCACCCACCCTTCGACGGTGCCCACCCTAAGCCAGCGACGGAATCACCCGGCGAAATCTCCCGGCAACAAGCTATTGACATGACATTCGGACAGGGGTCATCGTACTCGCACTAGAGCGCGCTAGTAGAGCGCAGCAGCCAGCTGGAGACAGCCCTTCCCGTCCCCTCCCCCCGAAGGACACGCCATGGCAACGGCGCCATCTTCACTCCGTACGACCGTGGGCAACCTCTGCCTCGGCTCCGCTCCCGACTCCTGGGGCATCTGGTTCCCGGAGGACGAGCACCAGGTCCCGTACACCCGATTCCTCGACGAGCTGAAGCAGGCCGGCTACGAGTGGTTCGAGCTCGGGCCCTACGGCTACCTGCCCACCGACCCGCTGCGGCTCAAGGAGGAACTCGACGCCCGCGGGCTGAAGGTCTCCGGCGGCACCGCGTTCGGCGCGCTGCACCGCCCCGAGGCCTGGGACGAGATGCTCGCCCACGTCCGCCAGGTCGCCACGCTGACCCAGGCCGCGGGCGCCCACCACCTGGTCCTCATCCCGCCCATGTACCGGGACGAGAAGTCCGGCGCGTTCACCGAGTCGCCCGTGCTGACCGCCGAGCAGTGGGCGGGCTTCGGCAAGGCCGCCGACCGGCTGGGCCGCCTGCTCCTCGACGAGTACGACGTGCGGCTCGTCATCCACCCGCACGCCGACAGCCACATCCAGACCCAGCCGGAGATCGAGCGGCTGCTGGGCGAGTCGGACGGCCGCTACACCAACCTGTGTCTGGACACCGGGCACGTGGCCTACGGCGGCGGCGACAACGTCGACCTGATCCGCCGCTTCGGCGAGCGCGTCGGCTATGTCCACATCAAGCAGATGGACCCGGAGGTCCTCGCCCAGGTTGCGGCCGAGGAGCTCGGGTTCGGCGAGGCCGTCAAGCGGGGCGTGTGCGTCTCGCCGCCGGCCGGGGTGCCGGACCCGGCCGACGTGGTGGCCGAGCTGGCGAAGCTGGACGCCGAGCTGTTCGTGATCGTCGAGCAGGACCTGTATCCGTGCGCCCCCGAGGTGCCGCTGCCCATCGCCACCAGCACGCGCGAGTACCTGAACGGCCACGGCCTGTCCGGTACCCGGCGCCCCGCCCTCGGCCGGTAAGGAGGCGCCCGTGAACGTCAGGGACGACACGGTCCAGGCCCCCGCCACGGTCACCGACCGGCCCTCGCCGGCGGCCTCCCGGCGGCTCCGGCTCATCACGATCATCGCCACCTTCGGCGGACTGCTCTTCGGCTACGACACCGGTGTCATCAACGGCGCGCTGCCGTACATGAGCAAGGACCTCGGGCTGAACGCGGTCACCGAGGGCATGGTCACCAGCTCGCTGCTGCTGGGTGCCGCGCTCGGCGCGGTGGCCGGCGGCCGGCTGTCGGACGCGCGCGGCCGCCGCCGCACGATCCTCACCCTCGCGGTGCTGTTCTTCGTCGGCGCCCTCGGTGCCACCCTCGCCCCGACCACCGCGTTCATGATCGTGGCCCGCTTCGTGCTGGGCCTCGCGGTCGGCGGCGCCTCGGTGACCGTGCCGGTCTACCTCGCGGAGATCTCGCCCGCCGAGCGGCGCGGCGCCCTGGTCACCCGCAACGAGCTGATGATCGTCAGCGGGCAGCTGCTGGCCTTCACCTCCAACGCGGTCATCGCGAACGCGGGCAGCGAGTCCGGCGGCATCTGGCGCTGGATGCTGGTGATCGCCACCGTCCCGGCCGTGGTGCTGTGGTTCGGCATGCTGGTGATGCCGGAGAGCCCGCGCTGGCTGGCCTCGCAGACCCGCTTCGCCGAGGCGCTGGAGGTGCTGAAGCAGGTGCGCTCGCAGCAGCGCGCCGAGGCCGAACTGGCCGAGGTCTCCGCGCTCGCCGTGAAGGAGGAGCAGGAGAAGCTCGGCGGCTGGCAGGACATGCGGTCCACACCGTGGCTGCGCAAGCTGATGCTCGTGGGCTTCGGCATCGCGATCGTGCAGCAGATCACCGGCGTCAACACGATCATGTACTACGGCACCCAGATCCTCTCGGACGCCGGTTTCGCCTCGGACACCGCGCTCACCGCGAACATCGCCAACGGCGTGATCTCGGTGCTGGCCACCTTCGCCGGCATCTGGCTGCTCGGCCGCGTGCCGCGCCGCCCGATGCTGATGACCGGCCAGGTCGGCACCACCCTCGCCCTGCTGTTCATCGGCGTCTTCTCCCTGGTGCTGCCCGCCGGGGACGGCCGGGCCTACGCCGTGCTCGCCATGACGGTCACCTTCCTCGCCTTCCAGCAGGGCGCGATCTCCCCGGTGACCTGGCTGATGCTCTCGGAGATCTTCCCGATGCGGATGCGCGGCTTCGGCATGGGCATCGCGGCCGTGGTGCTGTGGCTGACCAACTTCGTGATCGGCCTGGTCTTCCCGTCGCTGGTGTCCGGCATCGGGATCTCCAACACCTTCTTCCTGTTCGTCGCGGCGGGGATCCTCTCGCTCACCTTCGTGAAGCTCTACGTCCCCGAGACCAAGGGCCGCACCCTCGAAACCCTCGAAGCCGAACTCCGGGCCCGCTTCTCCTGACCCCCCACCTTCCTAGGGAATCACCATGACTGTCCGAGTAGGCGTGATCGGCGCCGGCTGGATCGGCAAAGAGCACATCCAGCGCCTCACCCACACCGTCACCGGCGCCCGGGTCACCGCGGTCACCGACATCGACCCGGCCCGCGCCGCCGAGGCCGCGGAACCGGCCGGCGCCCGGGTGCTGCCCGACGGCGCGGCCGTGGTCGCCGCGCAGGACGTGGACGCCGTCCTCGTCACCTCCTGGGGCCCCACCCACGCCGAGCACGTCCTGAACGCCGTCGCCGCCGGCAAGCCGGTCTTCTGCGAGAAGCCGCTGGCCACCACCGCCGAGGACTGCCTGCGCATCGTCGAGGCCGAGCAGGCCCACGGCCGCCGCCTGGTCCAGGTCGGCTTCATGCGCCGCTACGACACCGGCTACCGGCAGCTCAAGCAGGTCATCGACGCGGGGACCATCGGCGAACCCCTCATCGTGCACTGCGCCCACCGCAACCCCACCGTCCCGGAGTCCTACACCTCCCAGATGGCCGCGCTGGACACGGCCGTGCACGAGGTGGACGTGCTGCGCTGGCTGCTGGACGACGAGATCGTCTCCACCCAGGTGATCACCCCGCGCGCCACGAGCAGGCGGTCCGAGCACCTCAAGGACCCGCAGATCATGCTCTTCGAGACCGCCAAGGGCGTCCGCATCGACCTGGAGGTCTTCGTCAACTGCCAGTACGGCTACGACATCCAGTGCGAGGCCGTCGGCGAGCTGGGCCTGGTCCGCCTCCCCGACCCGGCCGCCGTCGGCGTCCGCACCGCCGGCCGGCACAGCACCGAGGTCCTCACCGACTGGGTCGGCCGCTTCCGCGACGCCTTCGACACCGAGTTCCGCGAGTGGATCGCGAACATCGCCGCCGGGGACGAACCGACCGGCCCCTCCGCCTGGGACGGCTACGCCGCCACCGTCATCACCGCCGCGACCGTCGAGGCCCTGGAGTCGGGCACCGTCGTCGCCACCGACCTCAAGCCGCGCCCGGCCTTCTACGGAGGCACCGCATGAAGATCTCCATCGACCCGTACATGTTCCGTGCCCTGCCGATCGACGACATGGTGCGCACGGTGGCCGAACTCGGCTACGAGTACATCGAGTTGTCGCCGCGCGACGACTTCATGCCGTTCTTCCTGCACCCGCGCGCGGACGACGCGCGCGTCGCGGAGCTGAAGAACTCCCTGCGCACACACGGTGTACGGCTGTCCTCGGTGCTCCCGCTGTACAAGTGGTCGTCCCCGGACGAGACCGAGCGCCAGGCCGCCGTCCGCTACTGGAAGCGGATGATCGAGATCACGGCGGAACTCGAATGTCCGCTGATGAACAGCGAGTTCAACGGACGTCCGGATCGTGCCGCCGAGAGCGAGGCCGCGTTCTGGCGCTCGCTGGAGGAGCTGCTGCCGGTGTTCGAGCGCGAGGGCATCGCGCTGAACCTGGAGGCGCACCCGGACGACTTCTGCGAGGAGAACGGCCCGGCGGTGGACCTGGTCCGCGCGATCAACAAGCCGTGGGTGAACTACCTGTACTGCGCCCCGCACTCCTTCCACCTCTCGGGCGCCGACCCCACGGCGGACGTCGCGGCGATGATGCGCTACGCCGGTGACAAGCTCCGTCATGTGCACATCGCGGACTCCTTCAACCACAAGGGCTCCAGCGGACTGCGCTACATCCTGAACCCGCCGGGCACCAAGGCCCGCATCCACCAGCACCTGGACATCGGCCAGGGCGAGGTCGACTGGGACGCGTTCTTCGGCACCCTGCGCGAGCTGGACTTCGACGGCGTCGCCACCGCCTGCGTCTTCGGCTGGGAGGAGCGGGCGCACGAGTCCTCGGCGTTCATGCTGGACCGCATCAAGAAGGAACTGGCCGCCTAGCGGAGCACCTCCGCCACGGCCCCCGACCGGCCGCCGGCCGATCCGCCGCCCGCACGCACGGATCGGCCGGCGGCCTTCCACCGCGGCCACGCCACAGCGGCCGGCCGGGTCAGCCCCGGCGGAACCAGGGGGTGTTGGGGCGGGGGTCGCGGACCTGCTCGTCCTGGTGGCCGAAGCCGTCGGCGACGGAGATCAGCCGGTACCGGCCGCCGTCGTGCTGGACCCAGCACAGGGTCCGGCCGCCGACCCGGTACCCGCCGGGCACGAACTGGAAGGCGTCCACCCTGCCGACGCCGTCCAGCGACCGCCAGCGGCCGAGGTCGCGGTCGTCCCGGTCCAGGACGTCCCGGTGGCCGGCGTCCTCGGTGACCGACACCAGCCGGTAGCGCTGGCCCTGTGCGGTGGTGTGGAAGAGCCAGTACTGCGACTTGCCTGCCACGTGCTGCATGTCGGGGACCGGCAGCACCGCGTCGACACGGGTGACCCGGGTGCCGCCACCGAAGGAGCCCCAGTTGGAGAGCGGCCGGTCCTCGTCGGCCTTCCGGTTGCTGTGGCGGGCGTTGTGGGCGATGTTGACGCGCCGGTAGACCTGGGTGCCGCCCACGGTGTGGAAGAGCCAGTAGCTGCTCTCGCCGTTGAGGTCCTGTTCGTCCGGGACGGGCCAGAAGGCGTCGACCCGTTCCACCCCGGCCAGCGCCGGCCAGGTGGCGAGGTCGGCACCGGCGCCGAGGACGATCCCGGTGGTGTCGTCCGAGCCGGTGGTCAGCTGCTCCACCTCCTGCGGGCCGGTCTCGACGACCCGGACCGTGCGGCCGGAGAAGACCCAGAACCGGCCCGCCACGTCCGGCCAGGGCAGGATCTCGTCGATCGGGCCGGGCTGGACCGCGGGCTGCTGCGGGCCGCCGCCCGGGGTGGTCTGGTCGGCGGGCGTGGTCTGCCCGCCGGGGACGACGGCGCCGTCCAGGCGGCCCTCGCCGAGCTTGCGCAGGGCGGACAGCGAGGGGGCGAAGGCGTAGAGGGAGCCCTCGGTGGTCACGAACGGGTTGAAGTGCAGCCTGGTGACCTGGGGCCGGTCGCCGCCGTTCGCGGTCTCGAAGGCGACGTCGCCGTCGCCGATCTGGCTCAGCGCGCCGCTGATCATCGGGTCCGGGCCGGGCATCGGGTCGCGGCCGGGCGGGAAGTTGGGGGTGTTGACCCAGTTGCGCTGCATGAACTCGAACTGCCGGACCAGGTCGCCCTGGTAGCAGACGAAGACCAGTCCGCGGGGTTCGTCGGGGCCGCCCTTCGGCGCGGCGGGGTCGAACGGGGCGCCGTAGGGGATGCCGCGGCGGATGATGCGGCGCCGGTCCAGGAACTCCTTCTCGTCCACCTTCTCGCCGTTGGCGATCAGGCCGTCGCGGGGGTTGGTCTTGCGCAGGTGGGAGAAGAGCGGGGTGGTGGTGCCGTCGGGGTCGTCCGCGTAGCTGATGTCGTTGTCCGGTTCGGTGTCCGGGTCCTGCCGCAGGTCCGGGTGGTTGGCGACGGAGGCGCCGCACCGCCAGCGGCCCACCAGCCGGGAGGCGAGCCACTCGCTGCTCGTGTCGGCCGCCACCACCTTGGCGTTCTTCAGCTTCCGCAGCTCGGCGGAGACCTGCGCCCACCAGCCCGGCACGTCCTGGCCGAGGCGCCGGACCACCTGGAAGGAGCCGTTGCGCATCCACTCGGGCACGCCCTCGGGCAGGGCCGCGCCGGTCGCGCCGAGGACGAAGAGGTCGGCGTCGACCGAATGGCCGCCGGCCGGCGGCTCGTCGAAGCCCTCGACGTGCGGTTCGCTGACGCCGTCCTTGAAGCCGAAGTGCTCCCGGCCGCGCCGGGAACCGGGCAGGGTGGCGCCGGACTGGACGTGCGAGCAGCTGATCCCGGCCCGGGACATGGCGTCCTGCTGGCGGCGCAGTTCGTCGTTCAGGCCGCTCTCGGAGTCGGAGGCGACGGTGAGGACGGCGTGCGTGACCTGGTTGTGGCCGGCGCCGAACAGCCAGCGGTCGGGCGCGTTGTCGTCGACGTCGCCGAGGACGTCCGAGCGGAAGGCGGCACCCTGGACGAAGGCGCCGATCGTGCCGCGCCCCTTGTTCTCGGCCAGCAGGTCCTTCTTGCCGGTGAGGGCGGTCAGGCCCGGGTAGGTGAGGCCGAGGCCGAGCCAGGTGGCGCTGAGGCCCGCCGGGTCGTCGCCCATCGAGTTGCGGCGGGCCTCGCTGAACCGCGCGTTGAAGACGGCGACCTGCTGGGTGGTGGCCAGTCTGGGGACCAGGTCGGTCAGCCAGCCCCGGGCGGCGGCGGGGTCGCCGAACCGGAGGAACAGCAGGGTCATGTGGTCCTTCTTGAACCCGGCGAGGATGTCGCCCTGGATCTCGGTGCTGTCGCGCAGCGACGCTGGGGTGGCCATGGGTCTCCCTGAGGGTGTGGGGGGTGGTGTGCGTGTGTGCGTGGGGGGAGTGAGAAAGGGTCAGGAACCGGGGCGCAGCTGCACCCACTTGGCCTTGCTGGGCACCCCGCGGTCGTCCAGGAGGAAGAGCAGGTAGAAGCCGGGCGGGGCGTCCTTGGCGGACTGCGGGGCGCGCAGTCTGAGCGTGTTGCCGGCCCGCCGGGTGATCTCCAGTTCGATCCGGCGCTGGCTGGTGTCCACCGAGTGGGTGGAGGTGATGGGCGCCATCAGCACGGCCTTGTCGATCAGGTCGGGGGTGCCGGAGTCGACGTCGAAGGTGCTGTCGTAGCGCACCGGCCCGCGCGGGACCTCGACGAGGTCGGGCCGCTGACCGCCCTGGTGCAGGTAGGGCGGCTCGTAGATCTCGATGGTGCCGTTCATCCCGGACTTGATGTCCGGGTTGTTGGCGATCTCCTGGAGCTCGTCACCGGTGACCATGACGCGGCCGTCGGGCAGCAGCACGGCGTTGGAGTGGTAGCCGCGCGGCAGCCGCTGCTGCGGGCCGGTCCGCCAGGTGCCGTCGGCGCCCCGGATCTCGGTCTGCCGCCACATGTCGTCGGCGTTGGGGTTGTACTGGCCGTTGCCGTAGTCGCGGATGTCGAAGCCGCCGTTGACGGTGAACAGCCGGCCGTCGGGGAAGATCAGGGTGTCGTCCTGGGTACGGCCGAAGGCGCGCGAGGTGTCCTGGCTCCAGGTGCCGTTCGAGAACTTGTAGGTCCTCGGGTTGTTGCGGTCGCCGCCGAGGACCAGCACCGAGTCGGGGCCGTTGCCCTCGGCCGGGTTGGGCAGGGCCACCGCGGAGCCGTAGTTGCGCATGCCGCCGTCGGGGCGGTCGGCGAGCTTCTGGGCGCTCTCGCGAGCCGGGTCGAAGGCGTACTGCTCGTCGAAGTTGCGCCCGAAGCCGTAGATCCTGCCGTCCCGCAGCGAGAAGAGGTGCGGGTAGTCGGTCGAGTAGTCGGCCTTGATCCCCCACTTCTCCAGGCCCTTGCCCACCGGCACGTCCGTGCGGTTGTACGCCACCTCGGCCCGGTCGAGCGGGAAGCTCTCGATCGACTTGGAGAGCTTGCCCCAGCCGATGTCCCCGTGGCCCGAGGTGATGAACTGCCGGCCGTCGGCGCCGGTGACGACGGAGGGGTACCAGCGGCCCTCCGCCATGTCCTTCTGCTGGTGCCAGGTCTCGGTCCACGGGTCGAAGACGAGGGCGAGATGGGCGCCGGTGCCATGGTTGCCGCCGAGGTTGCCGCCGAAGACACCGATCATGCCGTTGGGCAGATAGGCGTGCCCCGCGCAGAAGATGGGCGCGGGGCGGTCCTCGTCCAGGCCGTCGTCGATGGCGACCGTGGGCGGCCGTACGTCCTTGAAGGCGTCCTTGCCGTAGCCCCTGGCCGGGTCCCAGAGCCAGGCGCGGCCGGCGTTGTCGGCACCGATGACCTCGGTGGGCGCGGTCTCCTTGTTGGGGCTGGTCTCGACGGGCGCGAAGGAGAACAGCAGCACCTTGCCGGTGGGCAGCAGGGCCACGTGGTCGCCGTAGTCGGGGCTGGCGAAGTACTGGTTGAAGGTGCCCGACTCGCCCGGCGCGAAGGCCTTGTTGGCCTCGGCCTGGGAGGTGGTGTGCTCCTTCAGGCTGCGGTTGCGCAGCGGCTGCGGGTATCCGTTGTCGACCGCGCGCAGCCCGATGCGGTCCCGGGCCAGTTCCTCGGCGCGGGCCCGGCCGAGGGCCTTGACCTCCGCCGGGCGGACCTCCTCGGCGATCTGTTCGCGGGTGACGCGCACACCGCCCGGGCCGGGGGCGGCGGTCCGCGCCGCGGCCGGGGCGGGGCCGAGCACGACGGGGGCGGTGACGGACAGGGCGACCGCGGCGCAGCCTGCCGCGAACGTCCGCCGACGGCCGTGGGGCAGCCGGGATCCGCGGGACAGGGGGGTCACGGAGAACATGGAACTCCTCACGGAGAGTGACGAAACGCGTGCAGTAAATCACGCAGCGTAGCGATTTGTGTTCGGCCTGATGTTCGTCAGCTCGAAAGATTGACCGCCTTGCCCCGATGGGGTGCAACGCTGCGTGTCCGCCGAATCGTCACTGCCCGTGACGGCTGCAATGGTCGCGAACCCGTCCCCCGCCCCTCCTGGGAGCCACCGCATGCCTGGAAAGACCCCCCGAAAGACCACCGGCAGGACCTCCGCGACCCGCGCCGCCGCCCTTGCCTTCCTGCTGTCCTGCGCCGCCACCGCGCCGGCCGCCGCCGCGGCCGACCCGTCGCAGCCGCCCCAGCACGTCATGGGCGAGCTGATCCGCGGCGGCGCCGACGGCAGCCCCCACGAGGTGTTCTGCCCGGCGATGCAGCACGTGTTCGGCGGCGGCTACGAGATCAGCGCCGCGCCCGGCACCCGGCTCGGCCCGGAGCCGGCCGACCTCCTCGTCAGCCGCCCCAACGACAACGCGACGGGCTGGATCATCGCCGTGCACAAGGACCAGTACCGGAACGAGGGGCAGGAGCAGGGCCAGGACCAGGGACAAGGGCAGCAGCAGGGACAGGCGCAAGGACAGCACCAGGACCAGCAGCACGGGCAGCAGCCGGGCCTGCCGCAGCACGCCCAGCAGCCGGGCGGCGGTCACATGAAGAACCACGCGAAGCCCGGAACCTTCGCGAAGCCCGCCCAGCCCGTGAACCACGCCGGGCCCGCCGGGCCCGGCCGGCACGCGCACCCGGGCGGGCGCGCGGCGCACCGTGTGCGGCCCGGGCGGCACGACGCCGGGCCCGCCGACCTGACCGTCCACCTGGTGTGCTCGGACGACACGATGTCGCACGGCGCCTGAGCCCCCTCCCCCGCCCCGCACGCCGAGCGGCCCGGCACCTCGGGGGTGCCGGGCCGCTCGATGGCGAGGGTCAGCCCTGGGCGAGGGTGACGTCCTGCTGCCGGGTGGCGTGGAAGTACGGCATCGGCAGACCGCCCGCGGACCGCAGCTCCATGATCGTGGCCTCGACGTGCGCCGCGCCCGGCGCCAGCTTCTCCGAGGTGACCTTGCCGGTGTTCTGCCAGCTGTGCACGGCGCCGTCGCACAGGGCCCGGGTGCCGCCGATGCCGTGGCGGCGGTTCGGCGACTCCTGGCTGACCGAGGAGCTGATGAGCACCGGACCGGTGGCGCCGGTGCAGGTGTAGGTGCCGGAGAGCGTGACCGTACCGTCGGAGGCGATACGGCCGCTCACCCCGACGGTGACGGACTCGGTGGGACCGGCGGCGGCGGGGGCGACGGCGGCGCACAGCAGCGCGGCGGAGCCGAGGGCCGCGGCGAGGGCGGGGCGTACGGGCATGGCGTCCTTTCCCTGAACGGGGGTTCGATGGCAAGCACTGCATACCGGGCGGCCGTGCCCCGCCGGGTGACCGTCACCCCTTCGGTGGCGCGTCCCGCGGCAGCCGAGCCGGCCGGCTTGTCGCGGGCGTGCGGTGGGCGTCGTGGGAGGGTCCGGGAGTTGTCCGTGTGTTGTCACAGGTCGCGGCGGGCGGTTCCGCGGCGTTCACGGGAGGAGCATGGTCTGGTCATGCCGGTCGGCGACCGCGCCGGAGGCAGACCGTGGAGGTGCGCCATGTGTTCCCACCAGTTCCCCCGCGCGACGGCCGGCCGCGGCCTGACGCACGTCGTCGCCGCCCACCCCGAGCAGGGCTGGACCCTGTGGTGCGACGGGGCGATCGTCTTCGACGACACCGGTGAGCTGCACGCCGACGGCAGCGTGGTCCCGCCCCGCCGCGGCCCGGTGGAACGGCTGACCGCAGCGGCCTGACGGGACGGCGCGGAACCGCCTCGCGAACCCGCCGGACCGCCCGGGGGCGCCCCGCGTCCGGCGTCGCCGCGGTCCCGGGCCGGGGCCGTGCGGCTGACTCTCATTCAGCCGCGCACCGGAGGTGACCAGCAGTGATGCCGGGGACCTAAAATGATCAACGTGCCCGAGCAACACGCCCCGAGGTCCCTCATCGTCACGCTCTACGGCGCGTACGGCCGCTTCCTGCCCGGCCCGGTGCCCGTCGCCGAGCTGATCCGGCTGCTGGCCGCCGTCGGCGTGGACGCCCCCTCCGTCCGCTCCTCGGTGTCGCGGCTCAAACGCCGCGGCCTGCTGACGCCGGCCCGCACCGCGCGGGGCGCCGCCGGGTACGGGCTCTCCGCCGAGGCACGGCAACTGCTCGACGACGGCGACCGCAGGGTCTACGCGGCCGCGGCGCCGGAGGACGAGGGCTGGGTGCTCGCGGTGTTCTCGGTGCCCGAGTCGGAGCGGCAGAAGCGGCACGTGCTGCGCTCCCGGCTGGCCGGACTCGGCTTCGGCACGGCCGCGCCCGGCGTGTGGATCGCCCCGGCCCGGCTGTTCGAGGAGACCCGGCACACCCTGCGCCGCCTCGGCCTCGACCCGTACGTGGACTTCTTCCGCGGCGACCACCTCGGCTTCGCACCCACCGTCGAGGCGGTCGCCCGCTGGTGGGACCTGACGGCGCTCGCCAAGGCGCACGAGCAGTTCCTCGACGCCCACGAGCCGGTGCTGCGGGCCTGGGAGCACCGCGCGGACACCCCGGCCGAGGACGCCTACCGCGACTACCTCCTCGCCCTCGACTCCTGGCGCCACCTGCCGTACACCGACCCGGGGCTGCCGACGGACCTGCTGCCCGCCGACTGGCCCGGCATCCGGTCGGCCGCCGTCTTCCTGGCGCTGCACGAACGGCTGCGGGACGCGGGGGGCGCCTTCGCCGGTCTGTGAACGCGCCGGTAATTGTGAAATGTTCATTGCAGGGCAGCGTGACCTCTTGCGCACCAGGAGTCACTCAGCCAAACCTCAGCTTCCTTAACCACTCCTCTCAGATTTCTTACTTACTCTTCGACGGGTCGTACGCGAGTTTGACGAAGGTAAGGAAGAGGTCTGTTGCGCATGACCACCACGCCAAGGGCTCAGGGAGCCACGGTCTGGCTGACGGGGCTGCCGAGCGCGGGCAAGACGACGATCGCCCGCCTCCTCGGCGACCGGCTCAAGGCCGAGGGACACCGCGTGGAGGTCCTCGACGGCGACGAGATCCGGCGCTTCCTCTCCGCCGGCCTCGGGTTCAGCCGTGCGGACCGCAACACCAATGTCCAGCGCATCGGCCTGGTCTCCGAGGTGCTCGCCCGCAACGGCGTCCTCTCCGTGGTCCCGGTGATCGCCCCCTACGCGGACAGCCGTGAGGCGGTGCGCGTCCGGCACGAGAAGAGCGGGACGCCGTACCTGGAGATCCATGTGGCGACCCCCGTCGAGGTGTGCAGCGAGCGTGACGTGAAGGGCCTGTACGCCAAGCAGGCCGCGGGCGAGCTGAGCGGGCTGACCGGTGTCGACGACCCGTACGAGCCGCCCACCGACCCGTCGCTGGTGCTGCCCACCCAGGAGCAGAGCCCGCAGGAGTCGGCGGACGCGGTGCACGCCCTGCTGGTCGAGCGGGGGCTGGCATGAGCGCCTTCACCCTGTCCCACCTGGACTCGCTGGAGTCCGAGGCGGTCCACATCTTCCGTGAGGTGGCGGGCGAGTTCGAGCGGCCGGTGATCCTGTTCTCCGGCGGCAAGGACTCCATCGTCATGCTGCACCTGGCGCTCAAGGCGTTCACGCCCGCGCCGGTGCCGTTCTCCCTGCTGCACGTGGACACCGGGCACAACTTCCCCGAGGTCCTGGAGTACCGGGACCGCACGGCCGAGCGGCACGGGCTGCGGCTGCACGTGGCCTCGGTGCAGGACTACATCGACCGGGGCGTGCTGCGCGAGCGGCCCGACGGGACCCGCAACCCGCTCCAGACCGTGCCGCTGACGGAGCGGATCCAGAGCGAGCGGTTCGACGCGGTCTTCGGCGGCGGCCGCCGCGACGAGGAGAAGGCCCGCGCCAAGGAGCGGGTGTTCTCCCTGCGCGACGAGTTCTCCCAGTGGGACCCGCGCCGCCAGCGCCCCGAGCTGTGGAACCTCTACAACGGCCGGCACGCCCCCGGCGAGCACGTCCGGGTCTTCCCGCTCTCCAACTGGACCGAGCTGGACGTCTGGCAGTACATCGCCCGCGAGGAGATCGAGCTCCCGCAGATCTACTACGCCCACCACCGCGAGGTCTTCCAGCGCAACGGGATGTGGCTGACCGCCGGCGAGTGGGGCGGGCCCCGTGAGAACGAGACGGTCGAGAAGCGCCAGGTGCGCTACCGCACCGTCGGCGACATGTCCTGCACCGGCGCCGTCGACTCCGACGCCGACAGCATCGAGAAGGTGATCGCCGAGATCGCCGCCTCCCGGCTCACCGAGCGCGGCGCCACCCGCGCCGACGACAAGCTCTCCGAGGCCGCGATGGAAGACCGCAAGCGCGAGGGGTACTTCTAACCATGAGCACCACCATCGACACCCTGCGGTTCGCGACCGCCGGTTCGGTCGACGACGGCAAGTCCACGCTGGTCGGGCGGCTGCTGCACGACTCCAAGTCGGTCCTCGCCGACCAGCTGGAGGCCGTCGAGCAGGCCTCCGCGAGCCGCGGCAAGGACGCCCCCGACCTGGCGCTGCTCACCGACGGACTGCGCGCCGAGCGCGAGCAGGGCATCACCATCGACGTGGCCTACCGCTACTTCGCCACGGCCCGGCGCCGGTTCATCCTCGCCGACACCCCGGGGCACGTGCAGTACACCCGGAACATGGTCACCGGCGCCTCCACGGCCGAACTGGCGATCATCCTGATCGACGCCCGCAACGGGGTCGTCGAGCAGACCCGCCGGCACGCCGCCGTGGCCGCCCTGCTGCGCGTCCCGCACGTCGTCCTCGCCGTCAACAAGATGGACCTGGTCGGCTACGAGCGGGCCGAGTTCGACCGGATCGTCGCCGACTTCGCCGCGCAGACGGCCGAGCTGGGACTCCCCGAGGTCACCCCGATCCCGGTCTCCGCGCTCGTCGGCGACAACGTCGTCGACCGTTCCGCGCACATGGACTGGTACGACGGCCCGGCCCTCCTGGAGTTCCTGGAGAACGTGCCGGTCGCCGGGGCCTCGGCCGACGCCCCGGCCCGCTTCCCGGTCCAGTACGTCATCCGGCACGGCGACGTCCGCCACTACGCGGGCCAGCTGGTCTCCGGCTCGCTGCGGGTCGGCGACCGGGTCACCGTCCACCCGTCCGGCGAGACCTCCGAGATCACCGCGATCGACGTGCTCGGCACCGGGGTCGAGGCGGCCCACGCCCCGCAGTCCATCGGGGTGCGCCTCGCCGACCAGCGGGACGTCTCGCGCGGCGACATGATCACCGCGGGTCCGGACGTGCCCGTCCTCACCCAGGACGTCACGGCGGCCGTGTGCCACCTGGCCGACCGGCCGCTGCGGGTCGGCGACCGGGTGCTGCTCAAGCACACCACCCGGACCGTCAAGGCGATCGTCCGGGACCTGGGCGGCGCGGCCGAGCTGACCGCCAACGACCTGGGCCGGATCACCCTGCGCTGCGCCGAGCCGCTGCCGCTGGACGCCTACGCGGTCTCCCGCCGCACCGGCGCGTTCCTCGTGATCGACCCGGCGGACGGCTCGACGCTGACCGCGGGAATGGTCGACTTCGCCTGACCCGTCCCCGTCTCCGTCTCCGTGGAGGAGCCCCCGGCAGCCGCCGGGGGCTCCTTCGCGTTCTCCCTGGTCACGGGGGCGGGCCCGGTCACAAGGTCACGGCACGTCAATAACGCGGTAACAGTGGCGGCGGTTGTGCGAGAGGGGCCGTCCCCCGGGGTAAGCCCCCCGTTGCCGGGCCGGACGTCCCGCCCGGGGCCCGCCGACAGCCTCCGGGACGGGACCCGTACCATTCCTACAGTTGAAAGCAGGACAAGCAGTGATCGCCTGCTCCATGAACGGACCAGCCGTGTACGAACCACCTTCCGCCCCCGCCTCCTGGCGCATCGCGCTGCCGCACACCGTCGCGGCCGTGCCGGTCGCGCGTGCCCTGGTGCGCTCGGCGATGGAGGAGACGGACCACGCGGCCGACGCCGACACCGCCGAACTGCTCACCGCCGAGCTCGTCGCCAACGCCGTGGAGCACACCGCCGGCAAGGGGCCGATAGAGCTGGTCGTCGAGCTGATGCCGGGCGGCTGCAGGGTGGAGGTGCACGACCCGGACCCGGCGCCGCCCGGCCACCTCACCCGTCCGGTGATCGAGGAGCCCGACCCCTGGCAGGAGGGCGGCCGCGGCCTCCTGCTGATCCGCGCCCTCAGCTCGTCCTGCGGCCACCGCCCCACCGCGTCCGGCAAGGCGGTGTGGTTCAGACTCCCCGTGGTACCGCGCCAGTGGCGTCCGGCGTGAGCGTGCCGCTCTTCGGGGCGGCCAGCGTGGAGTGCCGGCGCCCGTAGCCGGCGTACACCAGCAGGCCGACCGCGAGGAAGACGGCGAACTGGAGCCAGGTCGCCCACCCGGTCTCGTACATCAGGTACAGGCAGAATCCGACGCCCAGCAGCGGCAGGACCGGGAACAGCGGTACCCGGAAGGTGCGGTCGAGGCCCGGTTCACGGCGGCGCAGGGCGATCACCGCGATGTTCACCACGGCCATGATCGCGAGGGTGCCGACGGTGCAGAGGTTCATCACCGCGTCCAGGGAGGCGAAGGCCGCCGGGAGCGCGAAGACGGCCGCGACGATCAGGGTGCCGGCCACCGGGGTGGCGGTCCGCGGCGAGACCCGTTCGAAGACCCGCGGGATCAGCCCGTCCCGGGACATGGACATCAGGATGCGGGTCTGGCCGTACATCACGGCGAGGACCACCGAGGCGATGGCGACCACCGCGCCGAAGGCGATCACGCCGCCGCCGATCGCGGACCCGGTGACCTCGTCGACGACGTAGGACAGCGCGGCGGGGCGGCCTGCCACCCGGTCGCCGCCGACGGCGCCGGTCGCGGCCAGCGCGACCGCGCAGTACAGCAGCGTGACCACGCCCATGCAGACGAGGATCGCGACCGGTACGTCCCGGCGCGGGTTCTTCGCCTCCTCACCGGCGGTGGTGATCGCGTCGAAGCCGATGTACGAGAAGAACGCGGCCGTGGTGCCCGCGCCGATGCCGCCGAGACCGGCCGGGGAGAAGGGCAGCAGGTTGCCGTCCCTGAACGCGCTGAAGCCGATCGCGCAGAAGGCGAGCAGGACGGTCAGCTTCACGGCCGCCATCGCGGCGGTCGCCCGGGCGCTCTCCCGTACCCCGCGCACCAGCAGCAGCGCGGCCATGGCGATGACGACCACCGCGGGGAGGTTCACGGCCCCGCCGTCGCCGGGGCCCGCGGTCAGCGGGTGCGGGAGCTGGAGGCCGGTGAGGCTGTGCAGCAGTTCGTCGACGTACTGGCTCCAGCCGACCGCCACGGCCGAGATCGAGATCCCGTACTCCAGGAGCAGGCACCAGCCGACCAGGAAGGCGGTTGACTCGCCGAGACCGGCGTAGGCGAAGGAGTACGACGACCCGGAGACCGGGATCGCGCCGCCCAGCTCGGCGAAGGAGAGGGCGGTGAAGACGCAGGTGACCGCGGCGAGGACGAAGGAGACGACGACGGCGGGACCGGCCTGCGCGACCGAGCCGGAGAGGCCGACGAAGATGCCGGTGCCGACGATCGCGCCGATGCCGAAGCAGATCAGCTGGAAGAGGCCCATGGTGCGGCGGAGGCCGTGGCCCTCCCGGTCGGCGCCGGATTCGGCCACCAGGAGGTGCGGGGACTTGATGCGGGACATGCGGGTGGTGCTCGTTTCCGGTGGTGCGGGCGTCCCGGATGGGGACGGTGCGACGGCCGCGGCAGGGGTGGCGCCGGGCCGCCGGGGAGAACGGGGCCTACGGGGGTACGGGCCCGGTGCGGGCTCCGGTACGGGGGTCAGGCGAGGGTGGCCACCAGGACCGCCTTGATGGTGTGCATCCGGTTCTCGGCCTCGTCGAAGACGACCGAGTGCTCGGACTCGAACACCTCGTCGGTGACCTCCAGCTCGGTCAGCCCGTGCCGCTCGTGGATCTCCCGGCCGACGTCGGTGCCGAGGTCGTGGAAGGCCGGCAGGCAGTGCAGGAAGCGGACGTCGGGGTTGCCGGTGGCGCGCAGCACGTCCATGGTCACGGCGTAGGGGCCGAGCAGCGCGATGCGCTCGTCCCAGACCTGCTTGGGCTCGCCCATCGACACCCATACGTCGGTGGCGATGAAGTCGGCGCCGCGCACGCCGTCCTTCAGGTCCTCGGTGAGGGTGATCCGGGCGCCGGAGACCCCGGCGAGCCGCTGGGCCAGCTCCACGATGGTCTCGTCCGGCCACAGCAGCCGCGGGGCGACGATCCGGACGTCCATGCCGAGCAGGGCGCCGGTGACGAGGTAGGAGTTGCCCATGTTGTAGCGGGCGTCACCGAGGTAGGCGAAGGCGATCCGGTCGAGCGGCTTGTCGCTGTGCTCGGTCATGGTGAGCACGTCGGCGAGCATCTGGGTGGGGTGCCACTCGTCGGTGAGGCCGTTGTAGACGGGCACCCCGGCGAACGCGGCCAGCTCCTCCACCACGCCCTGGCCGTGGCCGCGGTACTCGATGGCGTCGAACATCCGGCCGAGGACCCGGGCCGTGTCCTTCACCGACTCCTTGTGCCCGATCTGTGAACCGGCCGGGTCCAGGTAGGTCGTGTGGGCGCCCTGGTCGGCGGCGGCGACCTCGAAGGCGCAGCGGGTACGGGTGGAGGTCTTCTCGAAGACCAGCGCGATGTTCTTCCCCCGCAGGTACCGCGTCTCGGTCCCGGCCTTCTTGGCCGCCTTCAGCTCGGCGGCCAGCTCGACCAGCCCGCGGAACTCCTCCTGGGTGAAGTCCAGCTCCTTGAGGAAGTGGCGGCCGGCGAGGGCGGTCGGGACTGTCGCCATGGGGGCGCTCCAGCAGTAGGGGTCGATTCAGGGACTTTGGAAGTCTATACGACGCTCCACATTTATATACAGCCTGATGAATCACATCCGACGATCACACCGCGTCCCGCTCCACCGGGCAGCTCATGCAGCGCGGCCCGCCCCGGCCCCGGCCCAGCTCGCTGCCCGGGATCTCGATCACCTCGATGCCCTGCTTGCGCAGGTGGGTGTTGGTGGTGGAGTTGCGTTCGTAGGCGACGACGACGCCCGGCTCGACGGCGAGCACGTTGCAGCCGTCGTCCCACTGCTCGCGCTCGGCCGCGTGCACGTCCTGGGTGGCGGTGAGGACCCGGATCGCGTCGAGGCCGAGGGCGGCGGCGATCGCGCGGTGCATGTGCTCCGGCGGGTGGTCGGTGACCTTGAGCTCCTTGTCGCCGACGCCCGGCTCGATGGTGTAGGAGCGGAGCATGCCGAGCCCGGCGTACTGGGTGAAGGTGTCGCCGTCGACCATGGTCATCACGGTGTCGAGGTGCATGAAGGCGCGCCGCTTGGGCATGTCGAGCGCCACGATGGTCCGCGCGGAGCCGGCCGCGAACAGCTTGTGCGCGAGCATCTCCACGGCCTGCGGGGTGGTGCGCTCGCTCATGCCGATCAGGACCGCCCCGTTGCCGATCACCAGGACGTCGCCGCCCTCGATGGTGGACGGGTAGTCGGCCTGCCCCTCCGACCAGACGCGGAACGTCTCGTCGCGGAAGAGCGGGTGGTGCCGGTAGATCGCCTCGAAGTGGACGGTCTCGCGGCGCCGGGCGGGCAGCCGCATCGCATTGACGGCGACGCCGTCGTAGACCCAGGCGGAGGTGTCCCGGGTGAAGAGGTGGTTCGGGAGCGGCTCCAGCAGGAAGTCGTCGAGGTCCATCACATGGAAGCGGACGGAGGTGGGCTCCTCGTGCGCCTCCAGGAACTCGCGCTTGGTCATGCCGCCGACGAGCGCCTCGGCCAGTTCGCGCGCGGGCAGCGTCTCGAAGGCGGCGCGCAGGTGGCCGGTGGCGAGGGGACCGTACTCCTTCTCGTCGAAGACCCGGTCCAGGACGAGGGTGCGGGCGGCCGGGATCTCCAGCGTTCCGGTGAACAGGTCGCCGAAGAGGTGGACGGCGACGCCGCGGTCGCGCAGCACGTCGGCGAACCCGTCGTGCTCGGCCCGGGCCCGGCGGACCCAGAGGACGTCGTCGAAGAGGAGGGCGTCCTTGTTGCTCGGGGTGAGCCTTTTGAGCTCCAGATCCGGCCGGTGCAGGATGACGCGGCGCAGCCGCCCGGCCTCGGAGTCGACGTGGAATCCCATGTCTCCATCCTGACCACCGGGAACCGCGTTCACCCTCCTCTCGGCCGATTCCCGCCCCTGCCGCCCTCCCGTGCCGCCGCGCCGATTCCGTTTCTCGTCCCCTTGACGACAAACGCGCCCCAGGATTATGGTCATCATGACTCTAAAGACGAGGGGGCGGACACCATGGCCGACATCAACCGCCGTCTGGGCTGGCGCCATCTGCGCGGGGCTCCGACGGCGCACGTCAGACACCACCGGGACGGCCGGCTGGTGCACGACGGACCGGGGCTCAGCTTCTGGTTCCGCGCGCTCACCGCGGCGATCTCCGAGGTGCCGGTCGACGACCGCGAGCTGGCGATGACCTTCCACGCCCGTACGGCCGACTTCCAGGACGTGGTGGTGCAGGCGACGGTCACCTACCGGATCGGCGACCCGGCGGTGGCGGCCGCCCGCCTCGACTTCTCGATCGACCCCGACACCGGCGTCTGGCGCGGCACCCCCCTCGAACAGCTGGGCACGCTGCTCACCGAGACCGCCCAGCAGCACGCGCTGGACGTGCTGGCCCGGACCCCGCTGGCGGAGGCCCTGGTCGACGGGGTGACGGCGGTACGGGAACGGGTCGCGGCGGGGCTGGACGCCGAACCGCGGCTGCCGGCCACCGGGATCGAGGTGGTGGCCGTCCGCGTGATGGCGCTGCGGCCCGAGCCGGAGGTGGAGCGGGCGCTGCGCACCCCGGCCCGCGAGCAGATCCAGCAGGAGGCCGACCGCGCGACCTACGAGCGGCGGGCGGTCGCCGTCGAGCGGGAGCGCGCCATCGCCGAGAACGAACTGGCCAGCCAGATCGAACTGGCCCGCCGCGAGGAGCAGTTGGTCGACCAGCGCGGCACCAATGCCCGGCGCGAGGCGGAGGAGCACGCGGCGGCGGACGCGGTACGGGCCGAGGCGGAGGCCGCCCGCACGGTGAAGCTGGCGGAGGCGGAGGCCAAGCGGTCGGTGCGGCTCGCGGAGGCCGAGGCGACCAGGTCGGTGAAGCTCGCCGAGGCGGAGGCCAGGCGGTCGGTGCAGCTGGGCGAGGCCGAGGCGGCCCGCTCGGTCACGCTGGCGCGGGCCGAGGCCGAGGGCGCGCGGGAGGTCGGCGAGGCCCGGGCCGCGGCACAGGCGGCCTGGCTGCGGGTGCACGGCGAGGTGGACGTGGCCACGCTGCACGCCCTCACCGGCACCCGGCTCGCCGAGAACCTGCCGCGCATCGACAGCGTGACGGTGTCGCCGGACGTGCTGACGGGCCTGCTCGCCAGGCTGGGTGCCGGGGAGCCGGAGTGAGCGCGGCCCGCGGGCTCCCGGCCGGGGGCCGCCGCGTCCCGGGGGCGGCGCCGTGAGTCTCGCGCCGCGTGCCGTGCTCGTCCATCGGACCACGGAGTACGAGGAGTTGGTGGCCCGGCACGGCACGCACGGACAGGCCGCCTTCTTCCTCTCCTCGCGGGGCCGGGACATGGCCGAGGTCGCCGAACGGCACCACCGCACCCGGCGGGCGCTCACCGAGGTGGCCTCGGCGGTACCGCTGGCCTGGCGTCAGGCCCGGGTGGAACGGGCCGACCTGGACCGTTTCCTGTTCGCGCCGGAGGACGTGGTCGTGGTGGTCGGCCAGGACGGGCTGGTGGCGAACGTCGCCAAGTACCTGGACGGACAGCCGGTGGTGGGCGTCGACACCGACCCGGGCCGCAATCCGGGTGTCCTGGTACGGCACCGGCCGGAGCGGGCGGCGGCGCTGCTCGCGTCGGTGACCGCGCCGGGGACGGGGGTCGACGAGCTGACGATGGTCGAGGCGGTCGCCGACGACACGCAGCGGCTCGTGGCGCTCAACGAGATCTACCTGGGTACCGCCGGTCACCAGACCGCCCGTTACCGCCTGGGCCTCGAGGACGACGGGGGTGTCGTCGAGGCCCAGGCCTCCTCCGGGGTGCTGGTGGGCACCGGCACCGGGGCCACCGGCTGGCTGCGTTCGCTGTGGCAGGAGCGGGGCGCCCGGGTGCCGCTGCCCGCGCCCACCGAGGACCGCCTGCTCTGGTTCGTGCGGGAGGCCTGGCCGTCGCCGGCGACCGGGACGGCCCTGGTCGCCGGCGAGCTGTCGGCCTCGGCGGCCCTCACCCTGACCGTCGAGTCGGACCGCCTGATCGCCTTCGGCGACGGCATCGAGACCGACGCCCTGGAACTGACCTGGGGCCAGACGGTCCGGGTGGGGGCGTGCGCACGCAGGCTGCGGCTGGTCGGCTGACCGGGTCACCGGGTCACCGGGTCACCGGCAAGCGGCTCACCGGCGGAAGCCCGCCGCTCACCGCCGGTCGGTCACCGCCGGTCGGTCACAGCCGGGGGTCGACCGGTTCCGACTCCAGGGCCAGTACGCCGAACACCGCCTCGTGGACCCGCCACAGCGGCCCGCCGTCCGCGAGGCGGTCCAGGGCCTCCAGGCCGAGGGCGTACTCGCGGATCGCCAGGGACCGCTTGTGGTTGAGGAAGCGGTTGCGGAGCCGGGCGAGGTGGTCGGGGCGGGTGTACTCGGGGCCGTAGATGATCCGCAGGTACTCCCGGCCCCGGCACTTGATGCCGGGCTGGACCAGCCGGCCCTCCGCGTCGCGGACCACGGCGCCGAGCGGCTTGACGACCATGCCCTCGCCGCCCCGGCCGGTCATCTCCAGCCACCAGTCGACACCGGCCCGCACCGACTCCGGGTCGCCGGTGTCGACGTGGAGGCGGCGGGTGGTCTGCAGGAGCCCGGTCGGGTCGTGCTCCACCATCCGGTCCAGGAGGGCGAGTTGCTCGTCGTGCGGGAGCGCGGCGAGGCTGCGGCCCTGGACCGCGAGGATCTGGAAGGGCGCGAGGCGCACCCCGTCCAGGCCCTCGGTGGTCCAGCAGTAGCGGCGGTAGGCGTCGGTGAACGCGGCCGCGTCGGCGGCGCGTTCACGCTGCCGGTCGCGCAGCTCCGCCACGTCGACCCCGCGTGCCGCCGCGCTCTCCAGGGCGGCCAGCGCGCCCGGGAAGACCGCGCCGGAGGCGGCGCCCACGGCCGCGTACTGGGTGCGCAGCAGCCCGGAGGCCTTGAGCGACCAGGGCATCAGCTCGGCGTCCAGCAGCAGCCAGTCGGTGTCGAGTTCGTCCCAGAGGCCGGCGCCGTCGACCGCCGCCCTGATCCGGCCGAGGAGTTCCTCGGTGGCCGCCCCGTCGGCGAGGAAGGGGCGCCCGGTACGGGTGTAGAGCGAGCCGGTCGGGCCGGGCGGGACGCCGAAGCGCTGGTGCGCCACGTCCGCGTCCCGGCACACCAGCGCCACGGCCCGCGAGCCCATGTGCTTCTCCTCGCACACGACCTGGGCGACGCCGTCCCGCGCGTACTGGGCGAAGGCCTCGGCGGGGTGCTCCAGGTAGCCGTCCTGCCGGCTCGTGGCGGTGGGCGCCATGGTCGGCGGGAGGTAGGGCAGCAGGCGCGGGTCGATCGCGAAGCGGCTCATGACCTCCAGGGCCGCCGCCGCGTTCTCCTCGCGGACCGCCACCCGGCCGCCGTGCCGGGTCTCGACCGCCCGCCGGCCCTGGACGTCCGCGAGGTCCAGCGGCCGTCCGTCCCGGCCGCCGGGCGCCTCGGCGCGCAGCGGGCGGGCCGGCTCGTACCAGACCCGTTCGGCCGGTACGTCGACCAGCTCCCGCTCCGGCCAGCGCAGCGCGGTCAGCTTGCCGCCGAAGACGGCGCCGGTGTCCAGGCAGATGGTGTTGTTCAGCCAGCTCGCCTCGGGCACCGGGGTGTGGCCGTAGACGACGGCCGCGCGGCCCCGGTAGTCCTCCGCCCACGGGTAGCGCACGGGCAGCCCGAACTCGTCGGTCTCGCCGGTGGTCTCGCCGTAGAGGGCGTGCGAGCGGACCCGGCCGGAGGTGCGGCCGTGGTACTTCTCGGGCAGCCCGGCGTGGCAGACGACCAGGCGTCCGCCGTCGAGGACGTAGTGGCTGACGAGTCCGTCGATGAACTCCCGTACCCGGCGGGTGAACTCCTCGCTCTCGCCCGCCATCTGCTCGATGGTCTCGGCGAGTCCGTGGGTGTGCTGGACCTTGCGGCCCTTGAGGTGGCGGCCGTACTTGTTCTCGTGGTTGCCGGGCACGCACAGCGCGTTGCCCGACGCGACCATCGACATCACCCGGCGCAGCACGCCCGGGCTGTCCGGGCCGCGGTCGACGAGGTCGCCGACGAACACGGCCGTACGGCCCTCGGGGTGCACGCCGTCGGTGTAGCCCAACTTGGTCAGCAGGGACTCCAGTTCGCGGGCGCAGCCGTGGATGTCGCCGACGATGTCGAACGGGCCGGTGAGGTGGGTCAGGTCGTTGAAGCGCTTCTCGGTGGCGACCGTGGCGGACTCGACCTCCTCGACACCGCGCAGGACGTGCACCTTGCGGAAGCCCTCGCGCTCCAGGTGCCTGACGGAGCGCCGGAGTTCGCGGATGTGCCGCTGGATGACCCGGCGGGGCATGTCGGCCCGGTCGGTGCGGGCCGCGTTGCGTTCGGCGCACACGTTCTCGGGCACGTCGAGGACGATCGCGATGGGCAGCACGTCGTGCTTCCGGGCCAGCTCGATCAGCTGCCTTCTCGACTCCTGCTGCACGCTGGTCGCGTCGACGACCGTGCGGCGGCCGGCGGCCAGCCGCTTGCCCGCGATGTAGTGCAGGACGTCGAAGGCGTCCCGGGTGGCGCTCTGGTCGTTCTCGTCGTCGGAGACCAGGCCGCGGCAGAAGTCGGAGGAGATCACCTCGGTCGGCGTGAAGTTGCGGCGGGCGAAGGTGGACTTGCCGGAGCCGGAGGCGCCGACGAGGACGACCAGGGAGAGGTCGGTGACGGGGAGGACCCGTCCGGTGTGCTGTGTCTCGGTCATGCCGCCTTCGCCTCCTTCGCGGCGGACGTGGTGGTGCTGATCTCGAAGACGGCCATCTGGGTGGGTGGGCCCACCTCGGGGTCGTCCGGTCCGACCGGGACGAACGCGACCTCGTAGCCGTGGAGTTCGGCGATCCGGTGCGCCCAGGCGCGGAACTGCTCGCGGGTCCACTCGAAGCGGTGGTCGCCGTGCCGGACGTGTCCGGCGGGCAGGGTCTCCCAGCGGACGTTGTACTCGACGTTCGGCGTGGTCACCAGGACCGTGCGCGGGCGGGCGGCGCCGAACACGGCGTACTCCAGGGCGGGCAGCCGGGGCAGGTCGAGGTGCTCGATCACCTCGCTGAGCACGGCGGCGTCGTACCCCTTGAGCCGGTTGTCGGTGTAGGCGAGCGAGCCCTGGAGGAGCTTGACCCGGGCGGCCTGCCGTTCGCCCATGCGGTCGATCCTGAGGCGGCGCGAGGCGATGGTGAGGGCCCGCATCGACACGTCGACGCCGACGATCTCGGTGAAGGACGGGTCCTTGAGCAGGGCCTGCACCAACTGGCCCTGGCCGCAGCCGAGGTCGAGGACGCGGGCGGCGCCGGAGCGCTTCAGTACGCCGAGGATCGCCTCGCGCCGCTGCACGGCGAGCGGGGTCGGCCGTTCCTCCGTCCCGGTCTGGTCCTCGACGGCGTTGTCGATCTCCTCGACGTCGCTGTCGTCGGCCTCGGCGAGCCGCACCAGTTCCAGCCGCTCCATCGCCTGCCGGGTCAGCGACCAGCGGCGGGACAGGTAGCGGCTGGTGATGAGCTTGTGCTCGGGGTGGCCGGGCAGCCAGCCCTCGCCCGCGCGCAGCAGCTTGTCGACCTCCTCGGAGGTCACCCAGTAGTGCTTGGCGTCGTCGAGGACGGGGAGCAGCACGTAGAGGTGGCGCAGGGCCTCGGCCAGGGTCAGGGACTCCGACTCCAGGACGAGAGCGACGTACCGCGAGTCGCCCCACTGCGGGAACTCGCTGTCCAGGGCGATCGGTTCGGCGGTCACCGTCCAGCCGAGCGGCTCGAAGAGACTCCGTACCAGAGCTGGGCCGCCGCGGGCGGGCAGCACGGGCACCTCGATGCGCAATGGCCGTGGCAGGGACGGCACTTCGGGGCGGGCCCGGCACACGCCCCGTATGGCGCTGGAGAACACGCTGCTCAGCGCGACGGCGAGGAGCGAGGAGGCGGCGTAGGGGCGGTCGTTGACGTACTGCGCGAGTGCCGCGTCGGGGGCCCCGCCGCGTCCCTTGCCCTTGCCGCGCCGGACCAGCGCCACCGCGTCCACCTCCAGCAGCAGTGCCGCCGTGCAGCGATCCGCGTCCGCCCGGGGGTAGAAGACGTGCGCGATGCCGTAGGAGGTGGAGAAGGTCTGCGCGTTGTCGGGGTGCTTGTGCAGCAGGTACCCGAGGTCGGTGGCCGGGGAGGCGGCGGTGCCGCTCGTGGAGATCGTCAGGAACACATGTCCGAGTTTCGCGGCTCTGCCGCCGTCGTGACCACTTGTTTTACCCGCCGCCTCCCGGCCGGGCGGCCGGAAGGCGGGAACCAGGGGCGGGAACCGGGGCGGGAACCGGTGGTTACGACAGCTGGGACTGGACCTGGGCGGAGATCAGCTCCAGGTGGTCGAGGTCGGAGAGGTCGAGGATCTGGAGGTAGATGCGCCGGGAGCCGACCTCGGCGTAGCGGCCGATCTTCTCGACGACCTCGGCGGGGGTGCCGGCCAGGCCGTTCTCCTTCAGCTCGTCGACCTCACGGCCGATGACCGCGGCACGGCGGGCGACCTCCTGGTCGTCCTTGCCGACGCAGACCACGAGGGCGTTGGAGTAGGTCAGGTCGTCGCCCTTGCGGCCGGCGGTCTCGACGGCGGTGCGCACCCGGCCGAACTGGGCCTTGCTGTCGTCGACCGACGAGAAGGGCATGTTGAACTCGTCGGCGTAGCGGGCGGTCAGCCGGGGGGTGCGGGTGGCGCCGTGGCCGCCGATCAGCACCGGGATCCGGGCCTGGGCGGGCTTGGGCAGCGCGGGCGAGCCGGTCAGGTCGTAGTACGTGCCGTGGAAGTCGAAGGTCTCGCCGAGCTTGGTCTCCCAGAGCCCGGTGACAATC
The DNA here is from genome assembly GCF_055583825.1 of Streptomyces sp. NPDC104367. Classification (NCBI taxonomy): domain Bacteria; kingdom Bacillati; phylum Actinomycetota; class Actinomycetes; order Kitasatosporales; family Streptomycetaceae; genus Streptomyces; species Streptomyces sp. NPDC104367. The sequence goes on from NZ_JBVJND010000034.1 coordinate 46,745, forward strand.
GCCAGCTGCTCCTCCAGACGGCCGAACTTCTCCTTCGGGAAGGGGATGCCGTACGCCTTGTGCTCCTCCTCGAACCAGCCGGCGCCGAGGCCGAGTTCGATACGGCCGCCGGACATCTGGTCGACCTGCGCGACCTGGATGGCGAGCACGCCGGGGAGGCGGAAGGTTGCGGCGGTCATGAGGGTGCCGAGGCGGATCCGCTTGGTCTCCCGGGCGAGCCCGGCGAGGGTGATCCAGGCGTCGGTGGGACCGGGCAGACCGTCGACGTCGCCCATCTTGAGGTAGTGGTCCGAGCGGAAGAAGGCGTCGAACCCGAGGTCCTCGGTGGCCTTGGCGACGGTGAGGAGGGTGTCGTAGCTCGCGCCCTGCTGGGGCTCGGTGAAGATGCGAAGGTCCATGCCCCCATCCTGCCTCCCCCTCGCCCCTCGGACCCCATCGGGACCAGCCACGATCGCCGCGCCGCGCCCGGCCGGCCACGGTCGGGTGAATGTCGTCACCCCCGGGGTCCGGGGGGCCGTGCGGGCCAGTGGCCGGGGTGTTCGGTGATCGTTGGTCCGGGTCAGCCGTCGTGGACTTCCTCGCGGGCCGCCAGCTTGCGCAGCATCTCCAGTACCCGGTCCCGGGACTCGTCGGCCGCGTCGATGGCCTCCATGCACTGCCAGTACGTCGCCTCGTCGACCGCGGCGCTGGCCATGCCGACCAGTGCGATGCCCGCCTCGGCGAGCAGGCCGCCGAGGCCGAGAAGCGTCTGGCGGGCGTCGTCCAGTTCGGTGAGCTGGGCGGCGCGCAGGGTGCCGGGGTCCAGGTCCGGGGTGCCCAGCACTCCGCAGCCCCGGCCCGCCAGCTCGGTCAGGCCCAGGGCCTCGCCGCGGAGCTCGGGCGGGCCGGAGACGGCCAGCCGGCTGCCGATCGCCTGGGCCAGGGCCTGGGCCTGCCACACCTCGGTCATCAGTTCCGGTACGCCCGCGCCCCGCGCCAGCGCCCGTCTGCTCGTCATGATGAGCCGCATCGCGTCCATCCGCCGCCCCGTCCCCGTCGATCCGAACCGCCGTGCCGCACTCAGTAGTTCACTACCCAGAGTGAAGGTTTGCGAGACGTAAAGCCAGAGGAAGGCGGAAATCTGCGGACAACAATTCGGACGCGAGCGGGGATTTGGCTACGGAGCGTTAATCAGGAGTGCACCGATCCTCCGGTCGACAGAATCTGATGAACTGTCAGACGGGCGGGAACCGCTTCTCGTTGCGGTCGATCTTCGCGTCCAGCGCGGCCAGCGGGTCGACACCGAGGACCTCGCAGAGCTGGAGCAGATAGGACAGGACGTCGGCGACCTCGTCCGTGACCCGGTGCGCGGTGCCGGGGTCGGCCATCACCCGGGACGACTCCTCCGGGGTCAGCCACTGGAAGATCTCGACCAGTTCGGAGGCCTCCACGCTGAGCGCGGACACCAGGTTCTTGGGGTTGTGGTACTGCTGCCAGTCACGGGCGGCGGCGAACTCGGCCAGTCTGCGCTGGAGTTTCGCCACGTCGAGGGGTTCTTCGGTCACGTGTCCAGGTGTACCACTGTGATCGCCCCGGTTCCCTCGGCCACCGCGGGATCGCTCACCGCGCCGACCAGGCGGATATGGCCGCGCTCACCCATCAGCACGGCGGTGCGCAGGAGTTCGGCGCGCTGGCGGGGGTCGAGGCAGCGGTCGAAGCCGTCGGCGAGCACGGTGAGACCGCGCATCGCGTCGGGGACCTCGCCGGGCGCGTCGACCTCCAGGACACCGGGCCCGGTGAACAGGACCAGGGCGAGGGCCAGGTAGCGCAGCTCGCCCTCGCCGAGCCGGGCCAGCTCCGTACGGCGGCCGTCGCCGCGGTCGAGCACCGCCCGTACCGTGCCGTCGCGAAGCGGCTCGGCGAACAGGTCGGCGACCGGGCCGGCACAGCCGGTGCGCACCGATTCCACGAGCTGGGCGTGGCGCCGGCCGCACTCGGAGCGGGTGCGCCACAGGACGTCGGCGAGGTTGTCGCAGCCGCGCAGCAGGCGCCCGGAGCCGGTGAGGACGGGGGTGCGCATGCCCTCGGGCCGCGGATCGCAGGGGAACACCGAACGCAGGGCGACGACCATCTGCTCGGCCGCGGCGAGGACCCGCCGCTGTCCGTCCGTCTTCCCGGCGACGCGCAGCGGCAGCAGCGCGGTGCCGAGCCGGTCGTCGGGGAGCGGGGCCCGGGTGACCGGGGCGGAACCGGCGGTGTGCCAGGCGGCCTGCACGGCCCGCCGGCCGGGATCCCGCAGCGCGGTCTCCAGCAGCACCACACCGGCGGCGGTCAGCCGCTCCCCCACGATGCGCAGCTCGGGCTCGGCCTGTACGGCGACGTCGAGCCGTACCGGTCCTTCGGGGCCGTCGGCGGTGCAGCCGATGCGGAAGCCGCGCCGCCGCTGCGCGTCGGGCCGGGCCCGTTCCGGCACCAGCGCGACCGGGTCCGGGAACACCTCGGCGAGGTCGGCGCCGCCGGCGAGCCGGGCCAGCGCCTCGTACGCCGCGAACACGGCCGACTTCCCGCTCCCGCTGGGCCCGGTGAAGAGCGTGACCCGCCCCAGCGGGAAGCTCGCGCCGCGGTGCCGGGCGAACGCGGACAGCCGCAGCTCGGTGACCCGGGGCCGGGGGTCCCGGCGGGGCGTGGGAGCGGCGACGGCGGGGGGCGCGGCTTCGCCGTCGGGCAGGGGCGAGCGCGCACGCGGCACCCGCTCCGAGGACCGGTGGGTTCCTGCGGACCGGTCCGATCCCGAAGACCAGCCGGAGCGTGCGGACCGGTCAGATCCGGAAGACGGGCCGGAGCCCGAAGACCGGTCGGAGCCTGCGGACCGGTCGGATTCCGAAGACCGGTCGGAACCTGCGGACCGGTCGGAACCTGCGGACCGGTCGGAGCCTGCGGGCGGGACGGGTGAGGAAGCGGTGGGGGCGGGCATGTCCGGACGGTAGGACTCCGCCCGCAGCCGAACCGTTCCGCCCTCCGGACCTTCCTACGATCGAGGGACCCGCCCGTCGGCCACGCGAGCCGTTCACCCTCGCGGAACGGCTCCCGGAGGCACCGCTCGCCCGCCGCGGGCTCAGCCTCCCGAGGCCCCCGCGCCCTGCATCAGGCCGCTGACCTCCGTGCCCGGCGGGGTGAGGAGGAAGACGTTGCGGTCGACCCGGTGCATCCCGCTGGCGAGCCCGAAGACGACGCCGGTGCTGAAGTCGAGGACGCGCTTGGCGGTCTCCGACTCGGCGCCGGTGAGGTCGAGAAGGACCGGTATCCCCGCCATCAGGGTCTCGGCGACCTCGCGGGCGTCGGCGAAGACGTTGACCCGCAGCACCACGAAACGGCGCCGCGCCGCGGTCTCCGCGTCCGGCAGCGCGCGATGGCCCACGGCCGAGGGCCAGGCGTCGCGACCCCTCAGCGGCACGACCTGGGCGAGCCCCTCCCACTGTTCATCGGTGACGTCGTAACGGCTCACCGGCTCCCCCCGACCTGACTCGCACTTGATGCCTGCACCACCCAATTCTTACGCCAAGTCACCCGTTCGGCCCAACAACGACACGAAGCGCGAACGCATCCGCGCGCCAGATCGGCACAGAGGCGGATTTATTCTCACCATTCCGCCGATTGCCACGCATTGGCGGCTTCTTACTGCCCTCACACCGGACTCTTCACCTCCTGCGACACCCCGCTCACCGCCCGCGATTACCGTCCGGTGCGTGCACTTGGCAGAAACACAGCAGGTGACACCCGGCCGGCGGACACAGTCGGCGGTGTCCGCCGCACCGGGGGACCCCGGGGCCCCGGCGCAATGGCACCGCGTCCTGACCGTCCTCGCCGATGTCAGCCTCTTCATCGGAACCCGGTCGGTGTGGACGCAGGCGGCGACCCACCATCTGGTGCTGGCGGCCGTGATCTCGGTCTGCTACGCCTCGATCCTGGTGACCGGCGTACTGGCCCTGACGGTCCGCCGCACCCGCTCCCTGGCCCGTCTGGACCTGCTGGTGCTGGTGACCGCCGTGGCACTCGTCGTGTGCGGCTGGGCACTGAACCACGGCGGCGGCGACGAGGGCGCCCTGACCACCCAGGCCGCCCGGGAACTGGTGGCCGGCCACGCCGTATACGGGCAGCCCTGGCCCTGGCTGTTCCACGACACGGGCATCGCGCTCACGCCGACCACGGGCGGCGGCTACGACTACACGTACGGCTATCCCCCGCTGGCCCCGCTGCTGACCGCCCCGCTGCTGTGGCTCGGCCACCACAGCGCCCCGGCGACGGCGGTGTGCACGGGTGCGCTGATCGCCGGCACGGTCGCGCTGTGGCGGATGCTGCCGGCGCCGTGGCGGTCGGCGGCGACGATGGCCTGCCTGGGGTTCGGGTTCCTGCCGACGTACGCCCGGGTCGGCTATCCGGCGGTCGTCGGGCTGGCGCTGCTGATCCCGGTGGCGGTGCGCTGGCCGCGGATCGGGCGGGGCGGCCGGCTGGGCACGGCCGGGATCGCGCGGGCCGCCTGCCTGGGGGCCGCGTGCGCCGCGCAGCAACTGCCGTGGTTCATCACGCCGTTCCTGCTCGCCGGGATCTACGCGGTGCGGCGCGGGGAGCTGGGCGGCCGGGCCGCCGGCCGGGTGACCCTGCGGGTCGCGGGCGTGGCCGTGACCGTCTGGCTGCTGATCAACACGTACTTCATCGTGTCCGAGCCCCGGCACTGGCTGGGCGGGATCGCGCTGCCGCTGACCCAGGGGGCCGTGGTGCACGGCCAGGGCCTGGTGGGCATCACCCTGTACTTCACCGACGGCAGCGACCGCATCGACTGGTACTCGCACGCGAGCATGCTGCTCGCGGCGGCGCTGCTCGCCCTGTTCGTGCTGTTCGTACGGCGCCTCGGCCCGGCCGCGACCGTGCTGCCCTGGCTGGCCTTCTTCCTGGCGACCCGGTCCCAGGACGGCTACTACCTGATGATGACCCCGCTGTGGCTGGCGGCGGCCGTCACCGCGCCGCTGTCGGAGTTCGAGCGTGCCTGGCAGCCCCGGCCGGCCTTCCTGACCGGGCCCCGGCGCCGTCCCGCGCTGGTCGCGGCGGTCGCGCTGCTGCTCGCTCCGGCGCTGGTGAGCGCGGCGCTCGCGGTGTCCGGGCGGCCGCCGCTGCGGATGGAGATCACCGCGCTGCGCCGGGCGGGGCACTCGGCGGGCACGGTCCGGGCGATGACGCTGCGCGTGGCCAACACCGAGGGCGTGCCCCTCACCCCGCACTACACGCTCACCACCGGCCAGGGCATGAACATGTACTGGCTGCTCGCGCACGGTCCGGCGACGATCCCCGCGCACAGCACCGCGACCGTCGAACTCGTCCCGCCGAAGGGCCGCTTCTCCGTCCCCGCGAAACCCGGCACCCGAATCCGCCTGCGCGCCTTCACGGCCACCCCCCAGACCCTCTCCAGCAAGTACGTCCGGCTGACCAGGACGACGGGCTAGCCGAACCGCCCCCACGCGGGGCCGCGCAGCGCCACGAGGGCCGGAGGGGAGGCGCCGGGCGCCCGCTCAGGCCGTCGTCCGGGTGAAGCGGAGGGTGGTGGTGATCGTGGTGGGGCCGCCCATCATGCGGAGTTGGTTGAAGGTGAGGCCGAACTCCTCGCGTGCGACGGTGAACTCGGCCTCCAGGGTGAGCGCGTCGGCGTCGGCGGAGACCAGTTTCGCGGTGACCTGCTGCGGCCGGCTGATCCCCCGCACGGTGAGCTGACCGTCGACCCGCACCACGTCGCCCTCGCGCCGCTCGGCACCGCGCACCGCGAAGGTGATCTCCGGGTGGTGGTCGGTGTCGAAGAAGTCGGCCGAGCGCAGGTGGTCGTCGCGCTTCCTGTTCCCGGTGTCCAGGGTGGCGGCGTCGACGGACAGGGTGCCGGTGGCCGTGCCGTCCGCGGCGACCTCGCCCCGGCCACCGACGCCCGCGAAGGCGCCCTTGACGGTGACCAGGCCCCAGAAGGACTTGTGCCGCACGGCGACGGCGGAGGCGGTCGGGTCGAGCCGCCAGAGGCCGGTCTCCACGGTGACGGTCATGGCCGTACTCCGATCACTTGACGATCACTTGATGGTTCAAATTTGGATGACTGGCACGCTAGCCCAATATTCAAATTTGGACAACAGGTAGACTTGACGCCATGGCCGCCTCCCAGGAACACCCCGCCGAGCTGCCCGAATGCCCGTCCCGCACGGGCGGCGGACTGCTCCCGGCCGAGCTGCGCGCCTGGATGCTGCTGCTGGCGGCGACGGGGGCGGTGGAGCAGCGGCTGCGGTCGGCCGTCAAGGAGACGCTGGACGTCTCGCACGACGAGTTCCTGATCCTGTGCCTGCTCGCCGAGTCACCGCGCGAGGGCCTGCGGATGACCAGGACGGCCGAACTGCTGGGCCGCCCCAAGACCCGTCTGACCTACCAGATCGCCTGCCTCCAGCACGCCGGCCTGGTCACCCGCAAATCCGTCTGCGGCGACAAGCGCGGCGTCGAGGTCGCCCTCACCGACAAGGCCCGCCGGCTCCTCCAGGCGGCCTCCGCCCCGCTCGCCGAGACGGTCAAGGAGGCCCTCGCCCACGTCGTCGGCCCCGAGCAGCGCGAAGCCCTGTGCGCCCTCGCCCCGGAACTCGCCCAGGAACGCGCACCGGAGCCCTCCCGCGAACTCGCCCCGGACGAGCGCTGACCGCCCGAATCCGGCCACTTCAGCCACGGGAGGCACAGGTCACAACCACGGAGAGGGCAAGCTCACAGCCCCGTCACCCGTGCGGCTTCAGCGGTCTGCCCTAGCATCCGACCATGACGGTCCTGCCTGACGACGGGCTCCCCCTGGCCGCCGAGTTCCCTGACGCGACACACGAGCAGTGGCAACGCCTCGTCGAGGGCGTGCTGCGCAAGTCGGGCAGGGAAGTCTCGGGCGAGGCCGCGGAGGACGCCCTGTCCACGACGCTGGAGGACGGGCTGCGTACCCGCCCCCTCTACACCGCGCATGACACCGCGCCCGACCCCGGCCTGCCCGGCTTCGCGCCGTTCGTGCGGGGCGGCCGCCCCGAGGGCGGCACCGACGGCGGCTGGGACATAAGGCAGCGGCACGCGGCGGCCCCCGACGGCGCCGTCCTGGCCGACCTGGAGAACGGCGTCACCTCGCTCTGGCTGGTGCTGGGCGAGGGCGGCATCCCCGTCGACGGGCTGGCCCGCGCACTGGAGGGCGTCTACCTCGACCTGGCACCGGTCGTGCTGGACGCGGGCCGGGACGTCGAGGCGGCCGCCGCCGGGCTGTTCCGGGTCCACGAGGCGAAGGGCGTCGCCCCCGAGGCCGTCCGGGGCAACCTGGGGGCCGACCCGCTCGGCCACGAGGCGCGCACCGGGACCGCCCTGCCCTTCGCCCCCGTCGCCGGGCTGGCGAAGCGGTGCGCCGAGGGGTACCCCGGGCTGCGGGCGCTGACCGTGGACGCGCTGCCCTACCACGAGGCGGGCGGCTCGGCCGCGCAGGAGCTGGCCGCCTCGCTGGCCACCGGGGTGGCCTACCTGCGGGAGCTGACCGAGGCCGGACTCGGCGTCGAACAGGCCCTGGCGCAGCTGGAGTTCCGGTACGCGGCGACCGCCGACCAGTTCCTGACGATCGCCAAGCTGCGCGCGGCCCGCCGGCTGTGGGCGCGGGTCGCCGAGGTGAGCGGGGCGGCCGGCGCGGGCGCCCAGACGCAGCACGCGGTCACCTCGCCGGTGATGATGAGCCGCCGCGACCCGTGGGTGAACATGCTGCGCACGACGGTCGCGACGCTGGCCGCGGGGGTCGGCGGCGCCGACTCCGTGACCGTGCTGCCGTTCGACCACGCGCTGGGGCTGCCGGACGCGTTCGCGCGCCGGATCGCCCGCAACACCTCGACGATCCTGGTCGAGGAGTCGCATCTGGCCCGGGTGATCGACCCGGCGGGCGGCTCCTGGTACGTGGAGCGGCTGACCGACGAACTCGCCCACGCGGGCTGGGAGTTCTTCCGGACGATCGAGCGCGACGGCGGCCAGGCGGCCGTCCTTCGCTCGGGCCGCCTGCGCACCGACCTCGCGACCACCTGGGCGGAGCGCTCCAAGAGGATCGCCAAGCGCCGCGAACCCGTCACCGGCGTCAGCGAGTTCCCGCTGCTGACCGAGAAGCCGGTGGAGCGCGAGCCCGCCCCCGAGCCGCCGTCCGGCGGTCTGCCCCGGGTCCGCCGCGACGAGGCGTACGAGGAGCTGCGCGCCCGCTCGGACGCCCACCTCGCGGCGACCGGCGCCCGCCCCCGGATCTACCTGGCGACGCTCGGCTCCGCCGCCGAGTACACCGGCCGCGCCACCTTCGCCGCCAATCTCTTCCAGGCGGGCGGCATCGAGCCGGTCACCGGGGGAAGCTTCGAGGAGAGCGGTGCCACCGAGGCCGTGCTCTGCTCCAGCGACGCGCGCTACGCCGAACAGGCCGCGGGGCACGCCGAGTCGCTGAAGGCGGCCGGTGCCCGGCACGTCGTCCTGGCCGGCCGGGGCGACCACCCGGGCGTCGACTCCTGCGTCTTCGCGGGCTGCGACGCCGTGGCCGTGCTGTCCGAGACCCTCGACCGCATGGGAGTGTCCTGATGGGAATCCCCGACTTCTCCGGCATCGAGCTGGGGACCCCCGTCACCGAGGGGAGCCCCGAGGAATGGCGGGCGGCCGGCGGTGACCTGCCGCTGTGGGAGACCCCGGAGGGCATCGGGGTCAGACCGCTCTACACCGGCCGCGACCTGGAGGGCCTGGACTTCCTGGGCACCTACCCGGGCATCGCGCCGTACCTGCGCGGCCCCTACCCGACGATGTACGTCAACCAGCCCTGGACCATCCGCCAGTACGCGGGCTTCTCCACCGCCGAGGAGTCCAACGCGTTCTACCGACGCAACCTGGCGGCCGGCCAGAAGGGCCTGTCGGTCGCCTTCGACCTGCCCACGCACCGGGGGTACGACAGCGACCACCCGCGGGTGACCGGTGACGTCGGCATGGCGGGCGTGGCCATCGACTCGATCCTCGACATGCGGCAGCTGTTCGACGGGATCCCCCTCGACCGGATGACCGTGTCGATGACGATGAACGGCGCCGTGCTGCCGGTGCTGGCGCTCTACATCGTGGCGGCGGAGGAGCAGGGCGTACCGCCCGAGAAGCTGGCCGGGACCATCCAGAACGACATCCTCAAGGAGTTCATGGTCCGCAACACCTACATCTATCCGCCGAAGCCGTCGATGCGGATCATCTCCGACATCTTCGCGTACACCTCGCAGCGGATGCCGCGCTACAACTCGATCTCCATCTCGGGCTACCACATCCAGGAGGCCGGTGCCACGGCCGACCTGGAGCTGGCGTACACGCTCGCGGACGGCGTCGAGTACATCCGGGCGGGCCGGGAGGCGGGCCTGGACGTGGACGCGTTCGCGCCCCGGCTCTCCTTCTTCTGGGCGATCGGCATGAACTTCTTCATGGAGATCGCCAAGTTGCGCGCGGCCAGGCTGCTGTGGGCAAGGCTGGTCGACCAGTTCGAGCCGAAGAACTCCAAGTCCCTCTCCCTGCGCACCCATTCGCAGACCTCGGGCTGGTCGCTGACCGCGCAGGACGTGTTCAACAACGTCACGCGTACGGCCGTGGAGGCGATGGCGGCGACCCAGGGCCACACCCAGTCGCTGCACACCAACGCCCTCGACGAGGCGCTCGCGCTGCCCACCGACTTCTCGGCGCGGATCGCCCGCAACACCCAGCTGCTCATCCAGCAGGAGTCGGGCACGACCCGGGTCATCGACCCGTGGGGCGGCAGCGCCTACGTGGAGCGGCTGACGTACGACCTCGCCCGCAGGGCATGGGCGCACATCCAGGAGGTCGAGCGGGCCGGCGGCATGGCCAGGGCGATCGACGCCGGCATCCCGAAGCTGCGCATCGAGGAGGCGGCGGCCCGCACCCAGGCCCGCATCGACTCCGGGCGGCAGCCGGTGATCGGCGTCAACAAGTACCGGGTGGACAGCGACGAGGCGATCGAGGTCCTCAAGGTCGACAACTCGTCCGTGCGCGCCCAGCAGTTGGAGAAGCTGCGCAGGTTGCGCGCGGAGCGCGACGAGACGGCGTGCCGGGACGCGCTGGACGCGCTGACCCGGGCGGCGGACGGCGACGGCAACCTGCTGGAGCTGGCCGTGGACGCGGCCCGCGCCAAGGCGACCGTCGGCGAGATCTCGGACGCCCTGGAGAAGGTGTACGGCCGGCACGCGAGCCAGATCCGTACGATCTCCGGTGTGTACCGCAACGAAGCAGGCGAGTCCCCGAACGTGGACCGCACCCGGGCCCTGGTCGACGCGTTCGACGAGGCCGAGGGGCGCCGCCCGCGCATCCTGGTCGCCAAGATGGGCCAGGACGGCCACGACCGGGGCCAGAAGGTGATCGCCACCGCCTTCGCCGACCTCGGCTTCGACGTCGACGTCGGCCCGCTGTTCCAGACCCCGCAGGAGGTCGCCCGGCAGGCGGTGGAGGCGGACGTCCACGTGGTGGGCGTGTCCTCACTGGCGGCCGGTCACCTCACCCTCGTACCGGCGCTGCGCGAGCAGCTCGCCGAGGAGGGGCGGGCGGACATCATGATCGTGGTCGGCGGGGTCATCCCGCCCCAGGACGTGCCGACCCTGCTGGAGATGGGCGCCACGGCCGTGTTCCCGCCCGGGACGGTGATTCCGGACGCGGCGCACGACCTGGTGAAGAGGCTGGCGGCGGAACTCGGGCACGACCTGTGATCGATGTCGACGCCTATGTGAAGGGTGTGCTCGACGGGAAGCGTGCGGTCATCGCCCGCGCGATCACCCTCGTCGAGTCCACCCGGCCACAACACCGGGTGCTGGCACAGGAGTTGCTGACCGAGCTGCTTCCGCACAGCGGCCGGGCGCGGCGGATCGGCGTCAGCGGGGTGCCGGGCGTCGGCAAGTCCACGTTCATCGACGCGTTCGGCACCCTGCTGACCGGTCTCGGGCACCGGGTGGCGGTGCTGGCGGTGGACCCCTCGTCCACCCGGACCGGTGGCTCGATCCTGGGCGACAAGACGCGGATGGAACGGCTGGCGGTCGACCCGAACGCCTTCGTCCGCCCCTCCCCCAGCGCGGGCACCCTGGGCGGGGTCGCCAAGGCCACCCGCGAGTCGATGGTGGTCATGGAGGCGGCCGGGTACGACGTGATCCTGGTCGAGACGGTCGGCGTCGGCCAGTCGGAGACGGCGGTCGCCGACATGGTCGACTCCTTCCTGCTGCTCAGCCTGGCCCGCACCGGCGACCAGCTCCAGGGCATCAAGAAGGGCGTCCTGGAACTCGCCGACGTCATCGCCGTCAACAAGGCGGACGGCCCGCACGAGCGCGACGCACGGTCCGCCGCCCGGGAACTGGCCGGCGCGCTGCGCCTGATGCACGGCAAGGACGCCTTCTGGGCTCCTCCAGTGCTCAGTTGCAGCGCCCGCGAGTCGACCGGCCTGGAGGTGGTCTGGGAACGGCTGGAGCAGCACCGGGCGTTGCTCGACTCGACGGGCCGGCTCGCCGGCAAGCGCCGTGAGCAGCAGGTCGGCTGGACCTGGTCGATGGTCCGGGACGAGCTGCTCGGCAGGCTGCACTCCCACCCGGCGGTGCGTTCGGCCGCCCCCGGCCTCGAACAGCAGGTCAGGGACGGCACGTTGACGGCGACGCTGGCCGCCGAGCGCATCCTGAAGGCGTTCGGCGAGCCCCTGGACGGCCCTCAGGCCAGCTGATCCTGGAGCGCCTCGCGGGCCCGCGCCACCCGGGAGCGGACCGTGCCCACGGGACAGTCGCTGACCTCGGCGGCCTCCGCGTACGGCAGCCCGAGGAGCTGCGTGAGCACGAACGCCTCGCGCCGCTCCTCGGGCAGGGCCTCCAGCAGGTCGAGCAGTGCCACCCCGTCGTCGAAGCCGGGCAGCCCGTACGGCTGGGCCCGCTCCACGGCGAGCTGCCAGTCGGGGACGTCCGCCGGGCGGGGCCGGGCGGCCGCGTACCGGTGGCTGTCCACGACCGCCCGGCGGGCGATCGACAGCAGCCAGGACCGGGCCGAGCTGCGGCCCTCGAAGCGGTGCAGGCTGCCCAGGGCGCGCAGGAAGGTGTCCTGCGCGAGGTCGTCGACCGCCTGCGGGTCGGCGCAGAGATGGGCGACGTAGCGCAGGACGTCGCGGTGCAGGGCGCGTACGAAGGCGTCCACGGCGGCGGTGTCGCCGGACCGGGCCGCGAGGGCCCAGGCCGTGATCGACTCGTCGCGTTTCTCGGCCGCCCCGGGGCGTGCGGGCAGGACAGAAGTGATCACTCGGTGTCCCTTGGGGTCCTTGAGAAAGGTGAGAGGGGGAGACGGCCGTACGGCGCTCGTGGTGCCGGCGCGGGCGGACGGCCGCGTGTTCGTCCGGGGCCGCGCGGGCGGTCCCGGATCACCAGCTGTCGTCAGGCGACAGCGGTCCCCCCGGGCGGACCCCGGGACGTGATGGTGTGGCCGAGGAGCAGGAGCCGCGGTGCCCGCTGCGAGCGGCGGCGGCGCGGCCGGGGGCGCGGCCGTTCGGGGGTGGCGGGCAGGGCGAGCAGCAGCCGCAGCGGGGCGAAGAGCAGGCCTTCCGCGGCCCGCAGGACGCGGAAGGCGGCGCGCTCGCCGTGGCCGAGCCAGAGTCCGCACAGCAGCGCGGCGAGGAGGTGGGCGGCGAGCATGCCGGTGGAGGCGGTGCCGCCGGTGCCGAAGCCGAGGTACTCGACGGGGTCGGGGCGGGCGGGGCCCATGTGCAGGGCGGCCATCGAGCCGGACATGTCCGCACCCGTGCTCATGGCCGCGGTCATGCCCGTGCTCATGCCTGGGCTCATGGCCGTGCTCATGTGCATGGTGCCCATGGATGTCGTCCCGGCGGTCCACGCCTGGGCGGCGGAGAAGCCGGAGTGCAGGGCCGTCTGGGCGCCGACGGCGGCGCAGACGACCAGCGGCAGCCCGCGTTCACGGCCCGCCAGGGCCCAGCCGAGCGCGCCGGTGACCACCGCGCCGGCCGCCAGCGTCCAGCCGGGCACGGTGCTCCCGGACATCAGGACGTGGCCGAGGGCGGCGAGCAGCACGCAGACGGCCGCGAACACCGCGGCCCGTACCGTGCGCGCACACCACCCTGCCGTCATGGCGCATCATCCTCGCATCAGGCGCCGACCCGTCGGGGAGTGGTACGGCGATCCACAGCCACCGTGCTCAACTCACAGCCGGCGTGGTCGGGTTCACAGCGAACGGGGCTGCCGGCGCGGTCGGGCTCAGCGCGCCCACGGACCGTCCGGCACGCCCGGCCGGACCCGCGTCCCCGTCACGTCCACCACGATCGAGCGGTCGTCGTCCAGGTCGGCCCGGACCCGGCGCAGCCGGCCCCCGGCGTCGATCCAGTACGTCAGCGGGGTCTCCCCCACGACCGGGCGGCCGCTCGCGTCCGGGCGCGGGGCGGGGCCGGAGAGGACGTCGTAGCGGCGGCCGTCGATGCGGTCCTCGCGCAGATGGCGGGGGCCGGACCGGGCGAGGAGCCGGGGATCGTCGGGGTGCTCGGCCGCGAGGGCCAGGGTCAGCCGCAGCGCCGCGTCCAGCGAGGCGGGCCCGTAGCGGCGGTGGATCCACCGGTCCGGCCCCAGCCGCCCGGCCTCCGCCACCGCCCGGCCCAGCGAGGCCGGTCTCGCCAGCGGCCCCGCGCCGGTGCCGGTCTTGGGCCGGGCCACCGCCAGGCCCCCGGTGTCCCACGCCAGCAGCCAGCGCTCCGCCGCGTCCCCCGTGTCGAACCAGCCCACCGCCCGGTGCCGGTGCTGGTCGACGACCGCCCGGATCACGGCCGTACCGCCGGGCAGCGGCGCGTGCACCGTCACCGCGGCCGGACTGTCGCGGTAGGCGTCGAACCGGGTGAGGGCCAGGCGCCGGGCCTCCGCCGCCGACAGCGGGCGGGGCTCGTCCCCGGAACCGCCGGCGAACGGCAGCGCCCCGCACACCGCCGTCACCGCGGCGAGGGCCGCCCAGGTCCAGGGGGATCGCATCCGTGCTCGTACGCTCGCCGGTGTCCGCATGGCACGTACCTACACGCGGGCGGGTCCCGCTGCGGTGCCGACGGCCGCGCGGCCCGCCCGGCATCACCCGTGCGGGGCCGGCCGACCGCTCCCGCGGGGGCCCGCTGTCATCTCCGAGCGAGATGACTGCCATCCGGAACCATCGCCGCTCCCGGGGAAGCAGCGGGGCCGTCCGGTGCTTGAGGACGGTGAGAGGCTCGCCGTCCAGGTGGGTTCGTCCCCTCTTGCGAAGAAGGTCCCCGTGTCCCAGCCGTCCGAAGTCCGTCCCCCACGCGGGAAGACCGCCGCAGAACCCGCCCACGGTGTGCCGGGCTGGCTGATCGCGCTGTTCGCCGTCGCCACCGGGATGACGGTCGCCAACCTCTACTACGCGCAGCCCCTGCTGTCCGAGCTGCGCGGTGTCTTCGGCATCAGCACCGCCACCGCGGGCACGCTGATCACCCTCACCCAGGTCGGCTACGTGATCGGCATGGTCTTCCTGGTGCCGCTCGGCGACCGGCTGGAGAAGCGCCGTCTGATCACCGTCCTGCTGATGGTCACCACGCTCGCGCTGCTCGCGGCGGGCCTCGCGACCGGCTTCCCCATGCTGCTGGCCGCGTCCCTGGTCAGCGGCGCCACCTCGGTGGTGGCGCAGATCCTGGTCCCGTTCGCCGCGAGCCTCGCCCCCGACCACGCCCGGGGCCGGATCGTGGGCCGGGTGATGAGCGGCCTGCTCACCGGCATCCTGCTCTCCCGCACCCTCAGCAGCCTGGTCTCCGGCGTCGCCGGCTGGCGGGTGGTCTACCTCGGCTCCGCCGCGCTGATGGCGCTGCTGGCCGTGGCCCTGCGCTTCGCGCTGCCCCCGCACGCGCCGACGACCTCGGTGCCCTACCCCCATGTGCTGCGCTCCACCGCGGCGCTGGTGCGCACCCATCCCGCGCTGCTGCGCCGCGGCCTCTACCAGGCGGCGATGTTCGGCGCGTTCAGCGCCTTCTGGACCACGGTCTCGTACGTCCTGACCGGGCCCCGTTTCCACTACTCCGCGGTCGGCGTCGGGGTGTTCGCGCTCGTCGGGGCCGCCGGTGCGGCCGTCGCGCCGCTCGTCGGGCGGTGGGCCGACCAGGGGCTGACCCGGCCGATGACCGGTGCCGCGCTGGGTCTCGCCGCGCTGGCCTTCGCCGTGGCCGGTCTCGGCCAGCGCAGCGTGCTGCTGATAGCGCTGGCCGCCGTCCTGCTCGACATGGGCGTGCAGACCACCCTGATCCTCGGTCAGCACACCGTCTACCAGCTCGACCCGACCGCCCGCGCCCGCCTCAACAGCGCCTACATCTCGGTCTTCTTCATCGGCGGCGCCCTCGGCTCGCAGTTCGGCTCGATCGCCTACCGGGCCGGCGGCTGGAGCGCGGTCAGCGCGTTCGGCGCGGCCCTGCCGGTGCTGGCGCTGCTGTACTGGCTCACCGAGCGGCGCCGGACCGTGTGATCGCCGCGGCCTACGATGCAGCGGAGACCACCGCCTGGTCGACGGGAGCGGACGATGGACCTGCGGCAGATGGAAGTGGTCGTCGCGGTGGCGGACACCGGCGGGTTCACGGCGGCGGCTCGGCGGCTGCACGTCGTCCAGTCCGCCGTCTCCGGCACGGTCCGGGCCCTGGAGCGCGAGCTGGGCACCGCGCTGTTCACCCGGACCACGCACCGGGTGGCGCTGACCCCGGCCGGTGAGGCGTTCGTCCCCGCGGCGCGGGCCGCGCTGCGCGCCGCGAAGCTGGCCCGGGAGTCGGTCGACGCGGCCAGGGGTGAGCTGCGGGGCCGGGTGACGGTCGGCACGATGCAGGGGGTCTGGGCCAACCTGCACCACGCGCTGGCCGGACTGCGGGCGGAGCACCCGGGGGTGACGGTGCGGCTGCGGCAGGCCGCGGTCACCGACATCCGGCAGGCGCTGCGCGAGGGCACGGTGGACCTGGCGGTGGTGGCGCTGGACCGGCAGCAGCAGCGGGGGCTGGTGACCCGGCTGCTCTCCCGCGAGGAGATGGTCCTGGTGGCCTCGCCCGGCCGGGACCTCGCCGCGAGCGGCCCCGACGGCACGGTCGACCTGGCCGACATCGCCGAACTGCCGCAGGTGGACTTCACGCCCGGCTGGGCGATCCGGGACGCGGCCGACCGGTCGTTCCGCGCGGCCGGCGTGGAGCGCGGTACGACCTTCGAGGTCAACGACATCGTGGCCGCGTCCGAACTGGTGCGGGCCGGCCTCGGGGTGTGCATCATGCCGCCGTCGATCGCGGGCCGCTTCCCGGACCTGGCGACCTACCGCTTCGCCCGGCACGCGCCGAGCTGGAAGGTGATGGTGGTACGGCCGCCCGGTGAGCCGCCGGCGGCGGTCACGGCGCTGCTGCGCCACATCGTCACCTGACCCCGGCCGGGTTCGGTCGTCGTACGCCCTCGGTCCTCGGCTGGAGTCGGGGAACGGGGTGCGGGTGGTCGGGGGCCGGGGGTGGTGGGATGTGCGGTTGTCGTCCGTCGTGGGGCACGGGATGCTGAGGGGGCACGGAGGGAAGCGGTGCCATGGATCGTTTTCCGAATGCTCCCCATGTCGACTTCCACAGCCCGCTGGACCTCTCCAAGGCCGCCGCCGCGGTGCTGGACGCGGAGGGCCGGGTCTCCGGGTGGGGTGTCTCCGCCCAGCGCCTCCTCGGCCACGCGCCCGAGGACGTGCTCGGCAAGCCCGCCGTCCGGCTGCTCGCGGCGGCCCCCGAGGAGCGGCCGGCCACACTGTGCGCGGCGCGCCGGCCCCGCTCCGCGGTGCTGGACCTGAGCTGCCGGGACGGCCGGACCCTGCGCGCGGCCGTGACGTTCAGCCCGCTCTCCGACCTGGGCGCCGCCGCGACCGTCGTGGTCGCGGCCGACCTGGCGGCGCTGCGCGGCTGGGAGGCCCAGCTGGCGATGTTGCAGGGGCTGGCGACCGAGTCCTCCGTGGGCCTGACGATCTTCGACACCGACATGCGGGTGGTCTGGGGGAACGTCTCCACCGATCTGGAGCTCGCGGGAATCGCCCAGTACGTCGGCCGACCCGCCGGGGACCTCTTCCCCGAGGGCGAGTTCGTCTCCCGGCACCACCCCCCGGACGAGGACCAGGTCATGGAGCACGTGCTGACCACGGGCGAGCCGGTCGTGGGCATGCACTACCGCGGGCGCGCCCCCGCCGACCCGGGGCGCGAGCACGTCTGGTCCTGCTCCTACCACCGGCTGGTGGACGCCCGCGGCGAACCGCTGGGACTGTTCGAGGAGTCCCTGAACATCACCGAGCGCTACCGCGCCCAGGAACGGCTGTCGCTGCTGGTGCGGGCCGGGAAGCGGATCGGTGCCTCGCTGGACGTGCGCCGTACCGCCGCCGAGCTCGCCGACGTGGCGGTGCCGCAGCTCGCCGACGAGGTGCTGGTGGACCTGCCGCCGGCGGTCTTCGAGGGGCGGCAGCCGCAGACCGGCTCGGCGCCGGGCCACAGCCTGCTGCGGATGCACGGCCGGACCCCGGAGGAGTTCCGGACCAGCCCCGTCTCCTACCCGCCGCCCTCCCCGCAGGCGCTGAGCCTGGCCACCAGCCGGCCCGTCGTCGACGACGCCCCGCCCGGGGCTGCCGACGAGGCGGGAGGGGCCGCCGTGCACTCCTCGCTCTACGTGCCGCTGCTCGCCCGTGACGCGGTCCTCGGCCTGGCCACCTTCCGTCGCGGCGGCAACCCCGACCCGTTCGGGCCCGAGGAGCAGACCCTCGCCGTGGAGCTGGCCGAGCGGGCCGCCGTCGGCATCGACAACGCCCGCCGCTACACCAGCCAGCACGCGGCGGCCCTGGTGCTCCAGCGCAGCCTGCTGCCCCAGCACCTGCCCGAGCAGAGCGCGGTCGAGGTGGCGTACCGCTATCTGCCCGCCGACAGCCGGGTGGGCGTGGGCGGCGACTGGTTCGACCTGATCCCGCTGTCCGGCGCGCGGGTCGGCCTGACCGTCGGGGACGTGGTCGGCCACGGGGTGCACGCGGCGGCGGCCATGGGGCGGCTGCGGGCCACCGTGCGGACCCTGGCCCTGCTGGACCTGGACCCGGCCGAGCTGCTGACCCGGCTGGACGGTCTGGTGGCGCAGGACTCGGCGCCGGACGCGGACGACGGGCTCGGCGACGAGGCGCTCGGGGTGACCTGCCTGTACGCCATCTACGACCCGGTGAGCGGGCGCTGCGTCTGGTCGAGCGCCGGTCATCCCCCGCCGGTCCTGGCCGACGC
Organism: Streptomyces sp. NPDC104367; assembly: GCF_055583825.1. Taxonomy (NCBI): domain Bacteria; kingdom Bacillati; phylum Actinomycetota; class Actinomycetes; order Kitasatosporales; family Streptomycetaceae; genus Streptomyces; species Streptomyces sp. NPDC104367. The sequence goes on from NZ_JBVJND010000034.1 coordinate 65,070, forward strand.
GACCGGCTCGGTGGCGCTGTCCGCGCTGGCGCCCGGGCCGCCGCTCGGGCTGGGCAGCCTGCCGTACGAGAACGTCGAGCTGAACCTGTCGGACGGCAGTGTGGTGGCGCTCTTCACGGACGGTGTCGTGGAGGACCGGCGCACCGACATCGACAGCGGGATCGACCGCCTCGCCCAGGTGCTGACCTGGCAGCGCTGCCCGCTGGAGGAGCTGTGCGACCGGGCGCTGTCGACCCTGCCGCCGGGGCCGCAGGCGGACGACGCCACGCTGCTGCTGGTCCGTACCCGGCGGCTGGACGCCGACCGGGTGGCCGACCTGGAGCTGCCGCCGGACCCGGCCGTGGTGGCGCGGGCCCGGACGGACACCGAGCGCCGGCTGGAGAGCTGGGGGCTGTCCGACCTGTCGTTCACGGCCGCGCTGGTGGTGAGCGAGCTGGTCACGAACAGCATCCGGTACGCCACCGGCCCCGTCACGCTGCGGCTGATCCGGGACCGCAGTCTGCTCTGCGAGGTCTCCGACAACGCCCACACGGCCCCTCACCTGCGCCGGGCGCGCCGGGACGACGAGGGCGGCCGCGGTCTGTTCCTCGTCGCCCAGATGTCCCAGCGCTGGGGCACCCGCTACACCGCCACCGGCAAGACCATCTGGGCCGAACTGGCCATCCCCTAGCCCGGCGCCATGAGCAGGGTATGTGTGTTACTCATGAGATGTTGAGATGTGCGGTGCGGGTTCTCGGGACCTGACCGCGTGGACTCGGGAACGTCTCCCGGCGTGCGCCGGAGTCAGCGAGTTGTGTGAGCCGCATGGACCCCACCTCCTCCCCCTCCGCCTCACCGTTCGACACGGTCAGCGGCGCCCTGGCGAACTACATCCCCAGGGCCGTCCAGGGTGAGCCGGAGGACCAGGACGAGCGGGAGGAGCACGAGGAGCGGGGCGGGCGGTTCGTGCGCCGGCCCTCGGGCCCCGCCGGGGAGGCCGACGACCGGGAGCAGATCCTCGGGGCGGTCACGCTCGACCGGGACCTGCGCATCACCAGCTGCAACCTGGCCGCCGCGCCCTTCGCCGGGGTGAGCACCGCGCCGGGGGCCGCCTTCACCGACCTGCTGCCGGCCGGGGACGTACCGACGGTCACCCAGCGGCTGCGCAGGGTCCTCGACACGCGGGAGGCGCATGTCGCCCGGGTCCAGCGGCTGCGCCAGGACGACGGTACGGACCTGGTGGTCTCGATGAGCATCCTGCCGGCCGCGCCGCCGCAGGACGGCCTGACGGTCTCCCTGATCGCCATGGCGAAGCGGCTGCACCTGTACGCCTCCGCCGCCGCGATCGGCACCTCGCTGGACATCGGGGAGACCGCGCAGTCGCTGGCCCAGTCCCTGCTGGAGTGGGGGGACGTGGCCGCCGTGGACCTCGACTACGCCGTGTGGACGGGCGAGGCGGTGACCGAGCAGACGCACGAGCGCATCCGGCTGCGGCGGGCGGCCCTGGCACCGGACCGGGCCTGGCCCGAGGGGTATCCCACGCCCGGGGACAACCTGCCCCGCGAGGCGAGCCTCCTGCTGGCCGGCGCGGTCATGCGGGACGACGTACCGCAGGCCGTCGTCATCTCCGACCGGGCGGCGATCGAGCGGGCGCTCGACGATCCCGCGCTGGTACGCGCCCTGGTGCCGGGCGACCGGCCGGTGAGCGTCGCCTGCATACCGCTGGTCGTCGAGGGACCGGAGGGCGCGCCGGGGCCCATCGTGCTGGGCGTCACGGAGGTCTGGCGGCGGCCGGAGAACGCGTTCCGCGACAGTGAGCTGCTCGACCTCCAGGAACTCGTGGCGAAGACCGCCCGGCACGTGGACCTGGCCCGCCAGCACCAGCGCGAGCACGCCCAGGTCCTCGCGCTGCAACGCCGGCTGCTGCCGCGGGCGGGCAGCGACACCATCGAGGTCGCCAGCGTCTACCAGCCCACCACCCCCGACAGCGCGGGCGTCGGCGGTGACTGGGTGAACAGCTTTCCGCTGCCGGGCGACCGCACCGCGCTGGTGGTCGGCGACGTGGTGGGGCACGGCCTGGGGGCCGCGGCGGCCATGGGCCAGCTGAGCATGGAGGCCCGCGCGCTGCTGTCGGCGGGCCTGGGCCCCGGGGAGGTGCTGGAGCGCCTGGACGAGACGGTCACGCTGCTGGACGACATGGACGCGGGTCTGGCGGCCGGGTACAGCGCGCTGGGCTCGACCTGCTGCATCGCGGTCTACGATCCGGTCGACCACCGGGTGCAGATCTCCAACGCCGGCCACCTGCCCCCGGTCCTCGTCCATCCCGACGGGTCCGCCAAGACCATCGCGGCCCAGCCGCACCCGGCTCTGGGGGCCGAGTTCGTCGTACGGGAGCCGTTCGACGTGCACGAGTTCGCCGCGCCGCCCGGCTCGCTGCTCGTCCTCTACACCGACGGCCTGGTGGAGGACCCGGCCGCCTCGATCGACCACGGCATCGGCAGGCTGACCGACCTGGTGCGCGACGTGCACCCCTGGGACGAACTCCAGCAGGCCGCGCGCCGGGTGGTCGCCGAGCTGGCCCCGCGGGGGCGGCTGCGCGACGACGTCACCCTGCTGCTCGCCCGGATGGCCGGGCGCCGCGGCCGCGACACCGCCGGCTGGCGCCTGCCCGCCCGCGCGGACAGCGCCGCCCGCGCCCGCGCCCTGGCCGCGCCCCTGCTGCGGGAGTGGGACATCGGCGGCCAGGCCCGGGACGGCGTGCTGCTGGTGCTCAGCGAACTGGTCGCCAACGCCGTCCGGTTCGGCACCGGGCCGGTCACGGTGCGGCTGGTGCGGGCCGGCGGCCGGCTGTCCTGCGAGGTCGGCGACACCGGCAACGGCCGGCCCCGGCTGCGCCGCGCCGAGCTGCTCGACGACGGCGGGCGGGGGCTGCACGTCGTCCACAAGCTCACCACCCGCTGGGGGGTGCGGTGGACCGACACCGGCAAGGCCGTCTGGGCGGAGCTGGAGGTCTGACGGACGCCGGCTACAGCCACTCCCCTTCCAGCGCCGTGGCCGTCAGCCCGGGCGCGGCCGCGTACAGCACCGTACGGCTGCCCGACTTCTGGCCCGCGTCGTACGCGCGCCGCAGGATGTCGAGCACGGCGGCACCGCCGCGGTTGCCCGTGGTGTAGCTGTCCCGGCTGTGGGCGAGCAGCCCCGCCGGCCACCCGTCGGGCATGGTCTGTTCCATGTACTCCAGCACCCGGGTCCCGCCGGGATGCGCGAGCAGCAGATCGGGGTGCCAGGGCCGCCGGTCGTGCCGGTGGCGCTCGTGCAGCCACTCCCACATCGCGGCGACCGTCCGCTGCACGGCCCGCGGACCGCGCCGGTCCATGACGAAGTGCGTGCCGTCGGCGCGGGTCTCCAGCCGGTGCAGGTCCGTGGTGCCGGGCAGGGTGTGGTGCCAGGCCGCGTCCAGGCGCAGGACCGACTCCGTCCGGGGGCGCCCGGTGACCACCACGGCGACGGCGGTGTCCGCGAACAGCAGCCGCACGATCAGCGATTCGAGCGTGTCGTCGGCGGGCTGGTAGGTGGTGCTCAGCGCCTCCGAGATCACCACCAGCACCACCCGGTCGGGGTCCGCGGCGACCAGGTCGGCCGCGAGCGCCAGCGACCGGGTGCCGGCGATGCAGGCCCACTGGGTGGCCGGCAGCAGCAGTACGTCGTCGCGCAGCGGAAGTCGGTTGAGCAGCGCGAGGTCCAGCCCCGGCAGGGCCGGGGTGGTGGAGTGACTGGTGATCAGACAGTCGACGTCGGCGGCGCCGACCCCGGCGTCGCGCAGCGCCCGCCGCGCGGCCCGCTCCCCGTACTCCTGTACGGCCGCCCAGGCCGGCTCGGTGCGCTCCTGGACGGTCTGCGGCGCCGGGACCGCCTCCAGCGCGGCGAGCACGCGGTCCACCTCCTCGTCGGTGAACCCGCCGTGGGCCAGCGCCGCACGGGCCTGGCCCGCGCCGGGAGTTCGCAGTCCGCTCCCGGCGCCGGGCGCGACGGCCGTCTCCAGCGGCAGCATCCACCCGCGCGAGACGATCCCGGTGCTCGCGGCGATGCCGTCGATCCGCGACAGCCACGGTGCCTCCGGGTGCCGGGCGCGCACCTCCGCCAGGATCCGGCCGGTCTCCACGACGTGTTCGCCGTGCAGCACCACCGGAGGGGTCAGGTAGGCGCTCATGGCACGCATCCTTCTCGGGAGACCCATGGATGACGTCAACTGTCCGAAACCTGCCCGATTCAGGTGACCCCGGTCAAGAGCCTTCCATCACAATCCACTTCGCAATCTACTGCGCATACACGCCCTCCTGCCCCAAATCGCCGGTTCCCCGCTCCCGCAGTACGCGCAGCACCGCGGCCGCGACCGGAGCGGTGCGGGGGCCGCGCAGGTCGAGGACGGGGCCGGGGCTGGAGAGGCCGTGGGAGGCCAGCAGGTTCATCAGGGGCCAGAGGGCGGCGGAGCGCCGCGGCAGCCGGAACTCCCGGCCGTCGGGGGCGACGACCGTGGCCGCGGTGACACCCGCGAGCAGGTTGGTGCGGGTCCAGTCGACGTCGTACGAGCGGCCGTTCGGACCGACGGTGAGGACGACGTCCCGGGTGTGGTGCAGGACCGCCAGGTAGTTCATGGGTACGGTGAGCCGCCGGGCGGCGTCGAACGGCGGGGAGCCGTCGGCCGGCCGGACCCGCAGCACCGTGTCCAGGACCGGGCCGTGGTCCTGGAACGTGGTCCTGCCGCGCATCTCCAGGAACCGCGCCCGCACCAGACGCCCACCGCGCCGCGACCACCACCGCCCGACATGCCCGAATCCTCCACTTTCGCCGGGTAGTTCGTCCACCAGCAGCCGGTCCTCCTCGCCCGGCTCGGTGACCGGCGCCCGCTCCTCGGGGCAGGCGCGGGCCAGGTCGGCCAGGGCGCCGTAGCGTGCCGCCGTCCGCGCGTCCAGACGCCGGAGGTCGATCGTGTCCCCCGCCATCACGACACCACCGGCCTCGCGCGAGATCCGCATCTGCGCGAGCTGGCGGCGCGGGAACCGGGTCACCTCGGTCACCCGCCCGTCGAGCTCGGTCACCCGGCAGGTACGGGTCCCCGCGAGCAACACACTGCGCGGCCAGTCCACCCGAACCCTGCCGGGGCCGACGGGGCCAACGAGGTCGACTGGGCCGACGGGGCGGTCGGGACAGACGGGATCGACCGAGCCGACCGGGTCGGTGGGGTCGGTGGGGTCGGCCGGGTCGGCCGGGTCGGTGGGGTCGGTGGGGTCGGCCCGGTTGGCGGGAGCAGCCGGGTCGGCGGGAGCGGCCGGGTCGGCGGGAGCGGCCGGGTTGGCGGGAGCGGCCGGGTTGGTGGGAGCGGCCCGGTCGGCGGGAGTGGCGAGGACTGCCAGGCGGCCTGCTGATATCGCGGACAGGCACAGGGGCGGCACCCGCCACTCCCCCACGACCTCGGCTCCGCCGCCGGCGCCCCCCGCGGGCCCGTCGTCCGTCTCCCTCCGTACCCGCAGCCTCATCCTGACCACCGGTGTGAACTCGTCCGGCGCGTAGTTGCCGAAGTACGTCGTGAACGTCGACTCCCCGTCGGGGCTGTAGCGCACGAGCGACGCCTCCAGGACGTCCGCCCGTACCAGCCGGGCGGCCGCGGGGCCCGGCGCAAAGGCCGGGGCCCACATGACGAAGGTGCCGTCGGGGTACGCGCCGGCGCCGTGCCGCCCGCTGTCCGCGCGGGTGACGCGGGGGAAGACCTGCCGGGTGGCGACGGCGGCCGACACCGGGATCATCGCGGTCACGGCCGCACCGGCCGCGCAGGCCACGGGGCCCCAGGGAGCGCCGTCGTGCCGGGCGGCGTACCCGAGGACGAGGAAGACCGGCCCTGCCGAGAGACAGACCGCGGCGAACAGGAACTGGCCCAGGAACACGGCCGTACGACTGCGCATCGGCTCTCCTCACCCGCCGGAGCGGACGTGGTCACGGGTTCACGCCGTCCCCGGCGTAGAGGTAGCTCCCCGGCCGGGCGGGGTCGGCGATCAGGAGGACCTGATCGCTGGGGCGGGGCACGCGCAGCTTGGAGACGATGGTCCGCAGGGTGACCGGTTCGGCCGTTCCGGACGGGTGGAGCACCAGGTCGACGACCGGGTCGAAGTTGACGAGCCGGCCGGTGTCGGCGATCGACACGAGGACGGCCGGCACGGTCGGCACCCCCGCGGCCAGCAACCGCTGCACCTCGTGGCCCGACCGGTGGGCCCCGATCGACTCCTGGACCTTGGCGAAGTCCTCCTGGCCGAGGAACGCGCGTGTGACACGGCCGTAGAACCCCTTCCCGCTCGCGACCTTGCCGGCGATGTCGGCGGCCCGCTCCTCGCGGTTCCCGCCGCGCTTCCCGAAGATTCCCATGACCGCTTCTCCTTCTGGTGAGCCGGTGCGGTGCACGGTGGGGACGCTAGGCGGGCCGGGACCCCTACCGATCCCAGGTTCGCCCGTCTGTTCGGGGACGACGTACGCTCCCCGCATGCCGCCGCCGCGTCAGCCGACCGAGGAGCCCCGGTCCCGTGCCCTGGTCGTCGACCGTGCCTGGCGGAGTCTGGGGCCGGGCCTCGAACCGCTGAGCGGCCCCGGCGGGGCGCCGTTGACCCGGACCGTGAAGCTGCTCGTGCTGCCGCTGGTCGTCCGGCCCGCGCTGCGTCCCGAACTCGCCGTGGACTTCCTGGGACCGGACCAGGCCGCCCGTCTCCACGCGCTGGTCACGGAGTCCGGTCCGCGTCTCGTGGCGACGGCGCAGTGGTTCACGCTGCTCAAGAAGGCCCGCCGGACGCTGGGCGTGGTGGCGGGAAACCCCCAGGACCTGTACTTCCAGCGCTGCTTCGAGCTGGCCACCGAGCACGGGCCGCCCGCGGCCGGCGCGGAGGCGGTGGCCAGGGCGGTGGTCGGGGAGATGGCGGACGCGGGCGGCGGACGCACGGTCGAGGCGCTGAAGGCGCACCTCGCGAACACCGGCCGCCGCGCCCGGCTCGACGCGGAACTGGCCGCCGCGTGGGAGAGCCGCCCGACGCTCCCGGCCTCCGGTACGGCAGCCGCGCACGCGCTGGCCGCCGCACTCACGCTGGCCGCCGAGGTCCTGGACGCCTGCGGTGCGCCGGAGGGCTCACCGGCGTACGCCGCGATGGTCGAGGCGGGGCACGGCGGGCTGTTCGGCCGGGCGCTGTGGGCGCGGGCGGGCGGGGTCTGGGGCGCTGACGGCCCTCCTGCGCCGCTGGGGCTGACCGCGCGCCAGGTGCCGCCGCGACCGGAGGTGGGGCACGGCGCGTCCACCGCCACGCTGCCGCCGCCGCTGGACCGCACCGTCTTCGAGCGGCTCTTCGTGGTGCTCCAGTCGTCGGCCCGGCGCGAGGAACTCCCGCCGGTGCCGGAGCTGGTCGCCCGCGAGGCCGGCCGCGGCTGCGCCCCGCTCGGCCTGTACGACGAGAGCCTGCGGGTCGCCGTCGTCCTCGGCGGACGGCTCGCGGTCGGCCTCGACCCGCTGGGCACCGGCGCCGCGGGGGCGGGACGCACCGCCGCGCACCGGGCCGTCAACGGCCGCTGGCGGCGCGAGGCCTCGGTGCTGCGGGCCCGCAGGATGACCGTCTCACCGCACCCCGACCCGGACGGCGGCACCCTGGAGAGCCTCGCGCGGGACCTCAGGGCGCCGTGGGCGGCGTACATGCGGCGGCTGTGGGTACGACTGCACGGCCGGGACGTGCGCGACGCGCCGCTGACGGACCCGGCGTCGGCCTGGACGGTGCTCGACGGGGTCGCCCGCTCGGTGATGATGGACCACCGTGCCCGGGTCCGGTCCGCACTCCGCGCTCTGTCGACGCCGTCGGCACCGCCTGCACCGCCTGCACCGCTCGCGGCACCAGCGGCGTCGGCTGCACCGGCGGCATCGGTCGACCCGAGGAGCGCGTGATGGCCGGGAGCGGGGCGGACGTCCGCGTCACGCGCGGCGCGGACGGGACGCTGACGGTCACCGCCGAGCCGGGCCCCGGGCAACGCGGATCTGATGACGGAATCGGTCAAGTGGGCTTTCTGGGAACGGACTTCACGCGATCCGTGCTCGATGTCGCGGGGGCGGTGCTGGTCTGGCCCGTGCTTCCCGGGCCGGGCGACGCGGGGCTGCCGACGGCCGAGGTCCACGACGCGGGGCGGGCCCAGCAGTGGCTGTGGGCGGTGTACGGCGAGCGCGTCGCCGCCGCGGTACGGGACGCCGCTTCGGGGGAAGCGACGGGCGCGCGCGTCCGGGCCGAGCCGTCCGGCCTCACGGCCGCCGCCGCCCGGCTCGGCTTCGCGTACTGGGCGGCACGGTGGTGGCCGGCGTCGTACCCGGACGGCATCGCGGCGCTGGAGCCGGACGTGCTCGGCCTGGAGACGGCCGCGCTCACCCACCGGTGCCAGCAGTTGTTCGACGACCTCGGCGACCAGCCCGACGACTGCGCGGCCGAGCTGGTCGAGGAGCATCGGGCGGCCCTCGCACCGCTCCTCCGCTGGTGGCACTCGCCGGGTCAACAGGCTTGCACAGCAGGGCACTTGGACCGGGTGCTGCGACTGGTCGACGACGCGGCGGACTGCGCGGGGCTGGACGGGGCGGAGCTGCGGCTGCTCCGCTCGGCCCTGGACGAGGGGCCGGAGCACGGCCGTTCCGGCGCCGCTACGACCGACCCCGCCGCGCTGTTCACCCGGCGGGGCGGCTACGCCCTCGCGGCGGGCGGCTCGCACGGCGTCGGCACCGGCACCGCCAGCGGCGGCCGGGTGATCGCCCGGGGCTCGGGGACCAACGACTGGCGCCGCTATCCGCCGGGCCTGGTCGACGCCGCCGAGGACGCGGTGTCCTGGACCGCCCGCGCGATCGGGGCCCGGCGGCGGATCGAGGTGGAGGTCGTCGCCCACGTCTCGGCTCCCGCGGCCGGTGTACCTCTCGTCGCGGAGGTCCGGGCCGACGGCGGCCGGCCCGGCCGGGTGCGCCTGGCCCGGCGGGACGACGTGTGGACCGGCCGGACGGACATGGACCTCACCGGGGACCTGTCGGCCCTCCCGTCGGCGGCGCCGCCCCGCTTCGAAGTCGGTGTCCTGCTCCCCGGGTTCGACCCGGGCGCCGGTCCCGAGGCGAGCGCCGACCGGGCCGCGGTCCGCTCCCTGGCCCGGCGGCGGCTGACCGCAGCGGCGCAGGCCGTCGTGGACGACACCTACGACGACGTGTCCGGACCGTTCCTCGCCGAGACGCTCGCCGCCGCCACCGCCGCCCGTGAGGACTACTGACCGATGACGACGGACACGACAGGCGAGACGGACGGACCGCACGGACCGGACGGACCGCACGGACCGGACGGACCGCACGGACCGGACGGACCGCAGGGGCCGGACGGGCCACACGGACCGGACGGACCACACGGACCGGACGGACCACACGGGCCGGACCAGCCGGACCATGCGCACCCGACGGACCAGCCAGACCCGATGGACCCGATGGACCCGATGGACCAGGCGGACCAGGCGGACCAGGCGGACCAGGCGGACCAGGCGAACGCAACGCCCAAGCCGAACGCACCGGATTCGCCGGATTCAGCGGGCTCAGCGGACTCGCCAGACACGCCGGACTCGCTCAGCTCGCCAGACACGCCGGACGTGCCCGACTCGCCGCAGTCACCGAGCTCGTCGGTGTGGCTCTACGGGGAGCCGTTCGACAGCGGCTTCGCCGAGGCGCATGAGCGTCACATGGCCGCCGACTTCGCGGCCGCGTGCGCCGCCTACGGCGAACTGCTCACCCTGGCGGAGTCGTTGGAGGACTCCCCCGATGTGCGGTTCCTGCGGGCGCATCTGCTGGCCGACCTCACCAGCGTCCTCCTCTCCGCCTCGGACCTGCCCCGGGCCGAGGACGCCAACGAGCGGTCCCGTGCGCTGCTGGACAGCGTCGCGTCGGCGCCGATGGGACCGCGGGGCCGTCAGTTGTGGCTGGAGATCCTGCTGCGGACGCTGATCGCCGGCTCGGCCGTACTGGGCGGCGCCGGGCGTCTCGACGAGGCGCTGGCCCGTCTCGACGAGGCGGCTGCGGCGCTGCCCGGGTTCGACGACCCGGACGGGCTGCGCGCCGCCGAACTCGGCCTGAGCCGGGTGCACCTGCTGATGGCGCGGGGCGAGTGGGGAGCCGCCGAGGAGCAGGCCGCGCTGCTGCTGGCGGCCACTCCGGCGAGCGCGGCGGAGACCGTCCCACGCCTGCTGACCGCGCTCGGCGCGATCTGTTCCGCGACCGGCCGGTACGACCCGGCCGAGGACTGCTTCGCCCGTGCCGAGGACGGCTTCCGGGCACTGGGCGACACCGGCGAGCTGGGTACGCTGCTCGGGCACCGCGCGTTCCTCGCCCTGCAAAGAAGCGAACTCGACCTGGCGGAGGGGCTGTTCGCCGAGGCGTCCGCCGTCTTCGAACGAGAGCGGCGGTTCGGGGATCTGGCGGCCTGCGAGCAGGCCCGCAGCCATCTCGCCGGTCTGCGCGGCGACTTCACGGGCGCGCAGGGCCTCATGACGGCGAGCCTGGAGCGTTTCGCGCGGCTCGGCGCCTCGGTCGCCGCCGCGGACACCATGCTGCTGGGCGCCCAACACGCTTACGAGCGGGGCGACATCGAGGAGATGAAGCGCCTCGCCCAGCAGGCCCGTGACGTGTACCAGGCCCGGGAGATCCACGAGCGGTGCGCGCAGGTCGACCTGATGCTCGCGCGAACCCTTGAGGACAACCTGGACCGGACGGACCACGGCGACCGCGAGCGGGAGTCCGTCGACACCGCGCTCTCGCTCGCGCTCCCCGCCGCGCTGGCGCTGGCCGCGGCCCGCCACGACTTCGTCACCGCCCACGCGCGCAGCCAGTGGCTCGAACTGGCCGACGAGGCGATGCGGTTGGTCTTCCGTCTCGCCGTGCGCCGCCAGGACCAGGGGCTGCTCTTCGAGTTGGTGGAACACCGGTGTGCGGGCGCCTCGTTGGCGCTCGGCGGTGCGGCGGGGTCCGCCGTGTCCGACGCGTCCGGCGCGTCCGACGCGCAGGACAGGGCGCCGGTCTTCCCGGACCCCGCCATGAAGATGTACGGCGAGGTCGGCGGCGGGACCGTGACGCTCGGGGGTGTCGCGGCGGAGGCCGCCGTCTCCGTGGGGCTGCGGGTCGCTCCGCCGCCGAAGGTGCGGATGTCGGCGGAGTCCGGCCGGGTCGCGCTCCAGGAGTACATCGCGGCGGCCGAGTTCCGCTACGGGCGGCGGATCGTGGACGAGGACGAGGTGCCGTTCTGGAACACCGACGAGCCGACCGCCCGGCCGGTGGTCCAGGTCAGGCTGGCGGACGCGGGCGACCTGTTCATGACGTGGACCTGGGCCGGGGGTGTGCGGGGGTTCGGCACCGGACGCGGTCCGGCCGCCGAAGTCGACGGCGCGGTGCGGGAGTTGGCCGCCGCGCTGCCGGGGGCGGGTGAGGGGGCGGAGGGGATGCGGCGCGCCTTCGCATCGGGCGCGCTGACCGACGTGCGGGCCGAGCGACGGCTGGCGCGGACGCTGGGCGAGGCGTTGTGGCCGGAGGGGCTGACGGCGCAGATCCGCCAGGTGGCGGCGCGTGCGGGCCGCCCGCTGGTCCGTGTCCAGCCGTCGCCCCGGGTCGCCCAGGTGGCCTGGGAACTGCTGGCGGTCGACGACGGGGACACCCGGCTGATCGAGCTGGCGGACGTGGTGACGACCGCGCCGACGTCGTTGCGGCGCAGGCGGACGGCCGGACGTGCGGGGCCCGGCCCCGGCCCGGTCGTCCTGGTGCTCGACCCGCGGGTGCCCGGCTTCCGGGCCGACTCGGCGCTCGGCTCGGTCCTGGGACCGCCCGGCTCGGATCCGGAGCTGCTCGCGCTGGTCCGGCGCCACCTCGGCACGGGCACCGTGGTGCCGGCCCCCGCCGCCCCGGCGGAGGCGTTCCGCCGTACCGACCTGGACCGGGACTGGCTGGGCACGGTGCTCCGGGCGGGGGCGCGCAGGCTGCTGTACGTCGGCCATGTCAGCGGCGCGCCGGTCGAGGGCGGGCAGAGCGAGGACGGCGCCCTCCATCTGTGCTGCGGCCCGGGGACCGCCGGTCTCACCGAGCCGGTCCGCGCCCACCGGCCGCTGTCGGCCAAGGACCTGCTGCTGGGCACGCTGCCGTTGCGGGGCGACGGCGAGCCGGGGGCGCTGATCTGGCCCGCGCCGCCCCGGGTGGCCCTGATCGGCTGCGACAGCGGGGGTGACCTGCGGTTCGCGGAGTCGTTCGGGCTGGCCACGGCGATGCTCCACAACGGGGCCGAACTGGTCACCGCCACCCGCTGGGCGCTCCCGACCAGCCTCGCGTTCCACCGGCTGGCCGGTGTCCCCGAGTCCGTCCGCCCCCTCTCCGAGGCGGTCCTCGCGGTCGACACCGCCCACGACAGCGCCGATCCCGTCCGCCACCTCGCCCAGTGGCAGCGCGACCGCCTGGCCCGGTGGCGGTCCGCCGGCCGCGTCGAACACTCCCCGCTGCTGTGGGCGGCCCTGACCTCCCTCGTGATCTGACCGGCGGCGCACCGGAGTTCCCGGCGGTGGGCGGGGCGCCGCGTCACGCGTGGGCGGCGGCGGTCAGCGACCACCACCCCACCGCCCGCGTCCTGCTGCTCGACGCGGGCCCGCGGCCGACCGATCGGCCCGGCACTCACGTCAAGACCATCCCCGGCCCCGCCGGACGCGCCCGGACGCGGCGCGCCTCCGAAGGCCCAGGACCGGCGGGCCGCCCCGGCACCCGCCTGCTCGGCGCCCCCGAGCTGCCCGCCGCCGTCTCCACCAACGTGGGCGGCATGGGCGTCCACTGGACCGGCGCCCGTCCCCGCCACGGGCTGTGGGGCGCCGGCAACAACGTGATCCCCATCGCGACCGCCCGCAACCCCGCGCTGACCTCCGTCGTCCTCGCCGTACGGGGCGCCCGCGCCCTCCTGGACCGCCTGGACCGCCCGGAGCGGGAGGGCACCTGAGGGGAAAGCGTGGTGAGCCGGGAACGGACGACACCGGTCCGCCGGCGGACGCGCCTCTCCCGCTGCCGTCGGCGAGCCGCATCCGGTGACGGTCGCCGGGGCGAACCAAGGGGAGAACACCCCCTTCGGAAGCGGAAGTGGCCCCATGCAAACCTCGGTCGTCGTGTTCACCTGCGATCTGCGCCTGTCGGACCACCCGCCGCTGCGCGCGGCCCTGCACGGCGGACGCCGGGTGGTGCCGCTGTTCGTGCGGGACCGGTCGGTGGACGGAGCCGGTTTCGCCGCGCCGAACCGGCTCGCCTTCCTCGCCGACTGCCTGCGGGACCTGGACGCCCGGCTGCGCGAGCGCGGCGGCCGGCTGGTGCTGCGCGAGGGCGACACGGTCGCCGAGGTGTGCCGGGTGGCCGCCGAGGCGGACGCCGACGAGGTGCACATGGCGGGTGACGTGAGCGCCTTCGCGTCCGCGCGCGAGCGGCGGCTGCGGCAGGCGCTGGAGGCCGACGGGCGGCGCCTGTACGTGCACGACACGGTGAGCACCGCCGTGGCGCCGGGCGCGGTGACGCCGGCCTCCTCCGACCACTTCGCGGTGTTCACGCCGTACTACCGGCACTGGTCGTCCGAGGGCCTGCGGGACGTGATGGACGCGCCGCGCTCGGTCACCGTGCCGGAGGAGGTGGGCTCCGCCGCGCTGCCGGAGCGCGGCGCGGTGGGCGGGGTGTCGCCGGGGCTGTGCGCGGGCGGCGAGACGGAGGGCCGGCGCCGGCTCGCCGCGTGGCTGCGCTCCGGTGTGGAGTCCTACGAGGAACGGCACGACGACCTGGCGGGCGACGCCACCTCCCGGCTCTCCCCGCATCTGCACTTCGGCACGCTGTCGCCGGTCGAGGTGGTGCACCGGGCCCGCCACTCGGGCGGCTCGGGCGCGGAGGCGTTCGTACGGCAGGTCGCCTGGCGCGACTTCCACCGCCAGGTGCTCGCCGCGCGCCCCGACGCCGCCGACCGCGACTACCGGACCCACCGCGACCGGTGGCGCACCGGGCGGAACGCGGAGGCGGACGCCGAGGCCTGGCGGGAGGGCCGTACCGGCTACCCGATCGTGGACGCGGCGATGCGGCAGCTGCGCCACGAGGGCTGGATGCACAACCGGGGCCGGCTGCTGGCCGCCAGCTTCCTCACCAAGACGCTGTACGTCGACTGGCGCACGGGCGCCCGGCACTTCCTGGACCTGCTGGTCGACGGCGACGTGGCGAACAACCAGCTCAACTGGCAGTGGATGGCCGGCACCGGCACCGACACCCGCCCCAACCGGGTGCTCAACCCCGTCCTCCAGGGCAAGCGGTACGACCCGGACGGGGTGTACGTACGGCGCTGGGTGCCGGAGCTGGCGGACGTGAAGGGCTCCGAGGTGCACGAGCCGTGGAAGCTGCCGGGGCTGGAGCAGGCGAGCACCGACTACCCCGATCCGGTGGTGTCCCTGCCGGAGGGCCTGGACCGCTTCAAGCGGGCCCGGGGACGCGTGTGACCACCCCGCACTGGCTCTTCGGCGACCAGCTCGGCCCGCACTTCCTCACCCCGGACGGCGCGGCCGGGCCCGGTCGCGGGGCGCCCGTGGTGATGATCGAGGCCAGGTCGGTCTTCCGGCGGCGCCGCTTCCACCGGGCCAAGGCGCACCTGGTGCTCTCCGCGATGCGGCACCGCGCGGCGGAACTGGGCGACCGGGTCACCTACGTCCGGGCCGGGACCTACCGCGAGGGGCTGCGCCGGGCGGTGGACGGCGGGCCGGTGACGGTGTGCCACCCCACCTCGTACGCGGCGCTGCGGCTGGTGCGGTCGCTGCCCGGGGTGCGGGTGCTGCCGGCCCGGGGCTTCCTGGTGGCGCACGAGGAGTTCGCCGGCTGGGCGGACGGGCGCACCGGGCGGCTGCTCCAGGAGGACTTCTACCGCTGGGTGCGCCGGGAGCACGACCTGCTGATGGACGGCGGCCAGCCGGCCGGCGGCCGGTTCAACCACGACCACGACAACCGCGAACCCCCGCCGCGCGGCGCCCGGGAGCTCGACGTGCCGGAGCCGTACCGGCCGCGGGAGGACGACATCGACGCCGAGGTCCGCGACGACCTCGACCGGTGGGAACGCGAGGACGGGGTGCGGTTCGTCGGCCGGGACGGACCGCGCCGCTTCCCCGCCACGCGTCGGGAGGCGCTGTCGGCCCTGCGCCGCTTCGTCGAGCACCGGCTGGCGTCCTTCGGGCCGTACGAGGACGCGATGCTCGCCGCCTCGCCGGAGATGAGCCACAGTCTGCTGTCGTCCTCGCTGAACCTGGGGCTGCTGGACCCGGCGGAGTGCGTGGAGCGGGCCGAGCGGGCCTGGCGGGACGGGGCCGTCCCGGTGAACAGCGCGGAGGGCTTCGTCCGGCAGGTCGCGGGCTGGCGGGAGTACGTCTGGCAGCTGTACTGGCACTTCGGCGAGGAGTACCGGCACCGCAACGCGCTCGGGCACACCGGGGAGCTGCCGGAGTACTTCGCCGAGCTGGACGCGGACGCGGTCACCGCGCGCTGTCTGTCGGGCGTGCTGGCGCAGGTGCGCGACACCGGCTGGACGCATCACATCCCCCGGCTGATGGTGCTGGGCAGCCACGCCCTGCAACGCGGCTGGGACCCGGTCGCGGTGACCGACTGGTTCCACCGCTGCTTCGTCGACGGCTACGACTGGGTGATGGTGCCGAACGTGGTGGGCATGTCCCAGTACGCGGACGGCGGCCGGATGACCACCAAGCCGTACACCTCGGGCGGGGCCTACCTCCACCGCATGAGCGACCTGTGCGGCGGCTGCGCGTACCGGCCGACCGAGCGCACGGGTCCGCGCGCGTGCCCGTACACCGCCGGGTACTGGGCCTTCCTGCACCGGCACCGGCGGTCGCTGTCCGGCAACGCCCGTATGCGGCGCGCGGTGCAGGGCCTGGACCGGCTCCGCGACCTCGACGAGCTGCTCCGGCAGGAGCGGGAACGACGCGGGCAGACGCCCTGAGGGGCGGTCAGGCCGGGCCGCCGCACAGCGCGCGCAGGGTGTCCAGGGCCTGGGGCAGGCCGGTCGGCCTGAGCATGTCGGCGGGGCGGGTCCGGTTCCAGCCGGGGCCGCCCAGCAGCAGCGCGGGACCGCGCCGCGCCCCCTTCATGCCCCAGCGCAGCCCGGCGACGTGCCGGGCCAGGGCCGGAGCCGCCCGGTGGCTCTCCTGGGCCCACAGCACGACCGCGACCGGGCCGAGCCGGCGCACCGCGGCGTCCAGCGCCTCGACGGGTACGGCGGCTCCCAGCATGCGCACCGGCAGCTCCTCGTGGGCGAGCGCCGCGTGCAGCGCCTCCAGGGCCAGTGTGTGCTGCTCGCCGGGGACGCAGGCGAGCAGGACGCAGCCGCCCGCCGGGGCGGCCACCGGGACGGCGGGCGGCGCGCTGCGGCGCAGCACGGTGGAGACGTGCCAGGAGAGCAGGTGCTCCACCTCCACGTACTGGTCCTCGGAGGAGGCCCAGCGGCGGCCCACGGCGTGCAGGGTGGGGACCATCACCTCCTGCCAGGCGACCACCACGCCGTACCGGTCGACGGCGGCGGTGAGCTGTTTCTCCAGGGCCGGGGCGTCCAGCCGTACGGCGGCGCGGGCCAGTCCCCGGCACTCCAGGCGCACATCGCCGAGGGGCAGGGCGCCGGGGGCCCGCGACCGTCCGCCGGGCGGCGGGGGTTCCGGGGACGGCGACGCGGCGGCCGACTCCGCCGCAGGCCGCGGGGTGGTGGTGCGGGCGGTGCGGGCCGCGTCGGCCGGGGGGATGCCGGTCGCGGTGAGCCGGCACATCTCCTCGACCGTCGCCACGTCCGCCGCCGTCCAGCGCCGGTGCCCGCCCTCGGTGCGGGCGGTCGGTCCGATGCCGTAGCGGCGGTCCCAGGAGCGCAGGGTCATGGGCGACACGCCGAGGCGGCGGGCGAGCACACCCGTGGTGAGACCGGCCCCGGCCGGCACGGGCGGCGACTCGGCCGGCGTCTCGCCCTCGGGCGTCCGACGCGCGGACTTCCGACGCACGGACGGCGGCTCGGCCGACTTCTCGCCCTCGGACTTCCGACCCACGTTCTTCCGACCCACGGACGCCGGACCCTCGGAGCTCCGACCCGCAGGGTTCCGGCCCGAGGAGTTCCGGCCCTCGGAGTCCCAGCCCGCAGGGTTCCGGCCCGCAGGGTTCCGGTCTCCGGAGTTCCGGCCCGCGGAGTCCTGGTCCCCGGCGTTCCGGTCCCCGGCGTTCCGGCGCGCGGAGTTCTCGTCTCCGGCGTCCCGGTCTCCGGCGTTCTCGTCGGTCACGGTTTCCCCTCCCCCGTCCGGTCACCGGCACCCCGGAGCGGGGTGCGCCTCACGTCATCCCGCTCCGTGGTCGGTGTCCAGGTTCCGGCCCAGGCGCAGCAGGCCGCGGCGGGCGTGGCTCTTGACCGTACCGAGCGGCCAGCCGGTGACGCGGGCGATCTGCGTCTGCGTGAGGTCACCGTAGAAGGTCAGGCACAGCACCCGCCGCTGGGCCTCGGGAAGCCGGCGCAGCTCGCGGGTGACGTCCACCCGGTCCAGGACCGTGTCCTGCGCGCACGACGGGTCGGGCGTGCGGACCGACTCGCGCGCCGCGGCCGCGGCGACGACGTCCGTGCGCCGGGTACGGGCGGAGAGCGCGTCGGCGATCTTGCGCCGGGCGATGCCCACCAGCCAGGCGGGCAGCGGCCCGCGGCCCGGACGGTAGCCGAGCCGGCCGCGCCACGCGGCGAGGAAGACCGTCTGGGTGACGTCCTCGGCCTCGACGCCGTCCCCCAGCGACTGCCGGGCGAGGGACTGCACGAGCGGGGACCAGCGGCGGTAGACCGCTTCCAACGCGCCCTCGTCCCCGGTCGCGAAACGCAGCGCCAGCTCGCGCTCCGGGTCCATGATGGCCACAGGCGGAGCTTCGGTCACGGCGGTTGCGGTCATGCGGCTGCTCCTAGTGCGGGAGGGCTTCTGCCTCATCACCACCGTCCGCCCGGCACTCCGGGTGCGGCAACTCGCATCGAGTCTGCATCGACTCACCGGTCGGGCCGTACGGGGTACTCGCGGGTTCACGGCCGCGCGACCGCATCCGAACAGGGGTCGCGGGCCGAAGTCCCTGGAGCGAGGAGGAGCCATGGAGACGACGGCGGACCGGCCCCTGTGCCTGGTGACCGGGGCCAGCGGCTACATCGGCGGACGGCTCGTGCCCGAGCTGCTGGCGGCCGGATACCGGGTGCGCTGTCTGGCCCGCTCCCCCGGGAAACTGCGCGACCACCCCTGGGCCGGCGAGGTGGAGGTGGTCCGCGGGGACGTCACCGACCCCTCCTCGGTCGGTACCGCGATGCGGGACGTCGCCGTGGCCTACTACCTGGTGCACGCGCTCGGCACCGGACGCGGCTTCGAGGACACCGACCGCCGGGGCGCCCGCGTCTTCGGCGAGCAGGCCGGACGCGCCGGTGTGCGCCGGATCGTCTACCTCGGCGGGCTGACCCCGGCCGGGGTGCCCGGGCCGGAGCTGTCGCCCCATCTGCGCTCACGGTCCGAGGTGGGGCGCATCCTGCTGGCGAGCGGGGTGCCCACGGCGGTGCTGCGCGCCGCCGTGATCATCGGGTCCGGCTCGGCCTCCTTCGAGATGCTCCGCTACCTGACCGAGCGGCTGCCGGTGATGGTCACGCCGAGCTGGGTGCGCACCCGTATCCAGCCGATCGCGGTCCGGGACGTGCTGCGTCTGCTGGTGGGCGGCGCCCGGATGCCCGCGGACGTGAACCGCGCCTTCGACATCGGCGGGCCCGACGTGCTGACGTACCGGGACATGATGCTGCGCTACGCGGCCGTCGCCGGACTGCCCCGGCGCGTGATCGTGCCGGTGCCGGTCCTCACCCCGCGGCTGTCCGGCCTCTGGGTCGGCCTGGTCACCCCGGTCCCCGCGTCCATCGCCCGGCCGCTGGCGGAGTCGCTGCGGCACGAGGTGGTGTGCCGGGAGAACGACATCACGCGCTACGTCCCTGACCCGCCCGGTCACCCCATCGCCTTCGACGAGGCGGTACGGCTGGCGCTCAAGCGCGTCCAGGACGCCGAGGTCGCCACCCGCTGGTCCTCCGCCTCGGTGCCCGGCGCCCCCAGTGACCCGCTGCCCACCGACCCGGCCTGGGCGGGCGGCAGCCTCTACACCGACCTGCGGGAGCGTCCGGTCGACGCGCCGCCCGGGGCGCTGTGGCGGGTGATCGAGGGCGTCGGCGGGGAGAACGGCTGGTACTCCTTCCCGCTGGCCTGGTCCGTGCGGGGGATCGCCGACCGGCTGGTGGGCGGCGTGGGGCTGCGCCGCGGCCGACGGGACGCGCACCGGCTGCGGGTCGGCGACTCGGTGGACTTCTGGCGGGTGGAGGAGATCGAGCCGGGCCGGCTGCTGCGGCTGCGCGCGGAGATGCGGCTGCCCGGACTGGCGTGGCTGGAGATGTACGCGAACACCGACGACAGCGGCCGCACCCGCTACCGCCAGCGCGCCCTGTTCCACCCGCACGGACTGCTCGGCCACGCCTACTGGTGGAGCATCTCCCCCTTCCACGCCGTCGTCTTCGGCGGCATGGCCCGCAACATCGCCCGTACGGCCGAACGGACGGCCGGTGCCGACCCCGACGGACCGTCCACCACCGCCCGCACCGCCCAGGAGACGCCGTCGTACCCGACCCGGTGACACCGCGCCGGCCCCGGTGACGCCCCCGTCCCCGGCGGGCGGTTGGAGTAAGCCGGGGACGACCGGGCATCCGCTTGTTCGGGCTCGTCCGGCAGCCCGTGGCGTTCGGTCTTCGGCACAGTGGGGGATTCGGCTTGACACCAGGAGGTCGTACTCGCCGCCCTGGCCGGGGAGGCCGCGGTCAGCCCGCTCCGGCGTTTCCCGTGAGCCGCCCCGGGCGGGCGGCGGGGCGCCTCACCAGCGGTACCAGCGGCCGCGGCCGCCCCCGGCGTCGGTGGAGCGCATGACGAAGCCGAGGAGCCACAGCACCAGGACGACGACGGCGATCCACCAGGGGATCTTGACGGCGAAGCCGATACCGAAGAGGACCAGGGCGAGGAGCAGAACGAGCAGCAAGGGAACCATCCGGTTGTCCACCTCCTCTCCACCGTCTGCCCCGCATCCTCACCGGCATGCCCCGCCGGTCACCTCGGCGAAGTCGGCCCCACCCAGCGGTTCTCCCAACGAAAGCGACTTGTTCGTGACACCTTCCGGGGACGTGAACGGCCGCTCTGGGGGCCCGGGCGACGATCCGGGTGCCGGAGCGCGCGAGATCGCCGATGCCGTGGAGCAGCTCGCCGAGCTCTGGTCAGGGGCCGCCCAGGAGGCGGCGGTCCGGCTGTCCCACCACCAACTGCGGGCGCTGCGGGCCCTGGAGACGGCACCGGAGGTGAACCTGACGGGCCTGGCGGAGCGCATGGACATCGGGCTGCCCACCGCCAGCCGGCTCTGCGACCGGCTGGAGGCGGCCGGCCTGCTGGAACGCGCGCTGCACCCGCGCAACCGCCGCGAGGTACGGCTGCGGCTCACCCGTCAGGGCCGCCGGGTCCTGGGGGACGTGGCCCGGCGGCGCACCCAGGCCCTGACCGGAGCGCTGGGCGCCATGGCCCCCGCGGAGCGGTCGGCACTGGTCCGCGGCATGCGGGCCTTCCTGGTCGTACGGCGCGGCACCGGTCCGGGGTGACGGACTCACGCTCACGCCGGCACGGCGGTCCGGCACAGCAGGAGGCAGACGTCGTCGTCGCGTTCGGAGTCGTGCAGCAGGGGCTTGAGCAGCGACTCGGCGCACCCGTCGAGGTCGGCCAGCTCGGCCTCGCCCAGGGCGGCCAGGGTCCGGCCGAGCAGTTCGATGCCCGGGTCGATGCCGTCGGCCCGGCGCTCCACCAGGCCGTCGGTGTACAGGACCAGCGTGGAGCCCGCGGGCAGTTCGGCGGTGTGGTCCTCGTACTCGTAGGGCAGCGGGACGCCGAGCATCACGCCGGGCCGGGTGTCCAGCACGCGGACGGAGCCGCCGGGCGCGCGGGCCACCGGCGGGGGGTGGCCGGCGGCGGCCCAGACGACGTGGGGGTCGCCGGGCCGGAACCGGGCGATCACCGCGGTCGCGTACAGGTTGGGCTGCTGGTGGCAGAGCATGCGGTGCAGCCGGGTCAGGATCCGGGCCGGGCTGCCGTCCTCGACCGCGTAGGCGCGCAGGGCGGTGCGGAGCTGGCCCATGATGACGGCGGCGCGCAGCCCGTGTCCGGTGACGTCCCCCACCACGGCCAGCACGCTGCCGTCGGGCTGGGGGAAGGCGTCGTACCAGTCGCCGCCGATGTTGAGCCCCCGGGTGGCGGGCAGGTAGCGGGCCGCCAGGTGTAGTCCCTCGGTGGGCGGCAGGTCGGTGAGCTGGGCGCGTTGCAGGGCCTCGGCGGTGTCCCGGTGCTGTTCGTAGCGGCGGGCGTTGTCCAGGGCGATGGCGGTACGGCGGGCCAGCTCCACCAGCATCACGCCGGTGTCCTGGTCGAAGCGGTCGCCGGGCGCGGTCAGGGTGAGCACGCCCGAGGTGTGCCGGGCGGTGAGCGGGATGCTCAGCAGCGGCCGGTCCGGGGAGAGCGCGGAGGGCGGGAGGTCGTCGATGCCGGGGAGGCCGGCCGGATGCGGTCCGGCGTGCTGGGGACGGTCGCAGCGGGCGGCGGCGACCGCCGCGGCGGAGTGGGCGCCGGTGGGGCCCTCCGGTTCGTCGAAGAGCCATACGTCGACCCGGCTCGCGTACTCGGGGACGAGCAGGTCGGGCAGGCACCGCAGGACGTCCTCCTGGTCGAGGGAGGCGGTCACGGCGGCACTGGCGTCGGCGAGGAAGGTCAGCAGGCGTCGCGCCCGCTCCGCCTGGCCGCGCGCGGCCCGTTCGGCGTCGAGCAGGTCCCGCTGGGTCCGCGCGGCGGCGTCCAGTTCGGCGTGCAGGGCCAGCACGCCCTGGTTGGTCTGATGCAACTCTTCGCGGTGCAGCCGGAGTTGACGCTCCGTCTCGTCGAGCCTGCGAAGGACCGCCGCGGTCTCCTCGTCGGCCGCCGGTACGGCTTCGGCGCACGCGGCACCGTCCGTGTCCGCCGGAAGGAACAGGTTCCCCTCCGCCGGCCCGGGACAGGCGAGGGCCAGCCGCCAGGGCCGGGCCGAACCGCACACGGGCCCGAGAGGAACCGCAACGGCACACAGAAACAGCGCCCCGCCGGCTCCGTCGGCCCCTTCGGTCCCGGACGGCTCGACAGAGAGGGTGAGTTCGGTGCCACCGTGGGTGAGGGACTCGCGCAGGTGTGCGGTGAGTGCGGTGCGGAACCGGGTCTGTTCGGCCGCGGGCGCGCCCAGGGCGGCCGCGAGGTGCGCGGCGCGGTTCCGGGCGTCGGCGGCCTCGGTGACCGAGGTGACCCTGCGGGCCTCGGGCGGTATCACGGGCGCCCCGGTGTGCGGCCGGCGGCCAGCACGGCCACGCAGGTGTCGTCGCGTACCGGGCTGGCGGCGCTGCTGGCGTCCCGGAGGATGGTCGCGGCGATCGCCGCCGGGTCGTGGGCGAGGAGGCCGGCCTCGGCGGGCGGCGCCCACCTGCTGGGCAGTCCGTCGCTGTGCAGCACGAGCAGGCTGTCCGGCCGCCAGGGCAGGCGCCGCACGGGTACGGTCGCCGGGAACTGGGCGCCGACGATGCCGGGGTGGGAGACGAGGTGCTGCCACTCGCCCGCGGTGCGCAGCCGGGCGCCGGTGTTGCCGACCCCGGCGAACGCCAGTTCCCCGCTGTCCGCGTCCAGTTGGGCCACGGCGACCGCCGCCCCGCGGGTGGGCCGCAGCGCCAGGTGGAGATGGTGCAGGATCTCGGCGGGCGGCAGGTGCGCGACGCGGTGCAGCTCCTCGACGGCGGTGCCGGACGCGTGGGCGGCCTTGGCTCCGTGGCCCAGGCCGTCGGCGAGCATCAGGGTGGTGCGGAAGCCCGACCGGGCGCAGCTCCAGGCGTCTCCGGAGTGGTCGGCCTGGGCGAGCGGGATGTTGATGCCTCCCGCGCGGGAGGCGGACGGGGCCCGCTCCGGTCCGCCCTCCTGGTCGACGCGGGCCACCGCGACGGTGCCGCGACGGGTGCTGTACAGGTCGAAGGCGCTGGAGACGCGCAGGCAGGTGCCCAGTCCGGCGCCGAGCGACGCCTCGCCGGTGGTGTAGCCGTCCCGCATGGCCGCGGCCACGTCGGGGATGCCGGGACCGTGGTCGAGGGCGACGAGCTGCACCGCCGGGCCGCGCGGGCCGGCCTCCGGGCGGTCGACGAGGTCGATCACCAGGCGGCCGCCGCCGGCGTGCTTGAGCAGGTTGGTGGCCAGTTCCGTGGCGACCAGGGCCGCCACCGCGGTGCGGTGGGTGTCCAGGCGGGCCAGGGCGCCGGCCTCCTCGGTGGCCACCCGGACGTCCCGAACCCGGGTGGAGTCGTGCACAGGGACGATCCAGACGCGTGTCATCGCGCCCCCGGACGAGCGGGGGGCACGCCGGTGGCCCAGGCGACGAGGGTGACGACGGTGCCCCGGCCGGGCTCGGTCTCGATGCCGAACTCGTCCACCAGCCGCCTGGCGCCGCTGAGCCCGAGGCCCAGGCCGCCCCCGGTGGTGTAGCCGTCGGTCATCGCCAGTTCGACGTCGCGGATGCCGGGTCCGGTGTCCGCGAAGGACAGCCGCAGCCCCCGGCGCGCCCCGCTGGCCAGCGGGGTGATCGTCGCGTGCCCGCCGCCGCCGTGGATCAGGGTGTTGCGGGCCAGTTCGCTGGCCGCGGTGACGAGTTTCGTCTGCGGTACGAGCCCGAACCCGATGTCGGTCGCGAACTGCCGTACCTGGTGGCGCACCCACGCCAGGTCCGCGTCCGAGCCGATCGGCAGGGTCGTCGCGGTGGCGGGGCCGGAGGTCGGGGTCACACCCACCCCGCAGCGGTGTCCGGGGCGGCCGCGTCGGAATCCCGCCCGATCAGCTCGAAGGCGCGCTCGACGTCGAGCGCGGTCACCAGGCCGGGCAGGGTCAGGCCCAGCTCGACCAGGGTGATCGCCACGGCGGGCCGCATCCCGCACACGACGGTACGAGCGGCCAGGAGGCGGGCGTTGGCGGCGATCTCGGCGATGACCCGCCCCAGGAACGAGTCGACGATCTCGACGCCGGAGACGTCGATGACCACACCGCTCGCCTCGCTGCGGGCGACGAGGTGGGTGACGTCCTGCCGGAGCTGCTCGGCCACGCTGTCGCGCAGCTCTCCCTGGAGGGAGACCAGCAGGACGTCCCCCAGCGTCAGGACCGGCACCACGGCCGGGTTCCCCGGGCGGGAGTCGGTCATCGCGCGTTCGCAGCGGCCGCGCGGGAGACCTCGATGCCCTGCCGGCCGAGCGCGTAGGCCAGGGCGTCGGCGAGGGAGGTGCGGGTGAGCACCGAGCTGAGGTCGATGCCGAGGTGCACGATGGTCTGCGCGATGGCCGGCCGGATGCCGGAGACGATGCACTCGGCGCCCATCAGCCGGGCCGCGGCCACCGTCTTCATCAGGTGCTGCGCGACGAGCGAGTCGACCGTGGGGACGCCCGTGATGTCGAGGATCGCGTAGCGGGCCCGCTGGTCCACGATCGCCTCCAGCAGCGACTCCATGACCACCTGGCTGCGGGCGCTGTCCAGCGTCCCTATCAGGGGCACCGCGACGACGCCCTCCCACAGGCTGATCACCGGGGTGGCCACTTCGAGCAGTTGCTGGCGCTGCCGTGCGATCAGCTCCTCGCCGGCGTCGACGGTCGTCTCCATGATGACCAGGCTCAGCGTGCCCATCAGGACGGTCAGCGCCAGCAGGACCTCCTGCGCCTCGTCGCCGGGCAGCTCCCGGACCTCGCCGCGCAGCAGTTCGGCGGTGGTCACCCGCAGTCCCGCGGCCTCGTCCGCGATGTGGGCCGGGCTGAACCCGCTGCGGGCCCGGGAGGCGGCCATGTGCCCGAGCTGCTCACGCACCGAGTCGAAGCCGGGGGCCGCCATGTCGGCGGGCCTGCCGGTCGCGGCCACGTCCCGCAGCGCGTCCACGACGGTCCGGCACGCCTCCACGGCCTCGTCGCGGGAGACGGTGAAGACCGTCCGGAAAAGCGGCGCGTCCGCCCACCGCTGGGCGATCTGCTCGCGCCGGCGCTCCAGGAACGCCACCAGCTCCCGCACCGCCGTCTCGGCCGCTGCCTGCTCGGACACCTGCATCGTCTCCCTCGGGAACAGGCCGCCGCGCCGGAGGTCCGGCACGACAGCCAATTATTGCCGCATGACAATCATTGACACTGTACGCACAGGGGAAGCGACACAGCATCGACACATTCACGGCCCGCACCTCCCGGCGTTCAGCGCCCGAGCCAGTCGAGGCAGACCACCAGGGCGTCGTCCTTGGGGAGCGACTGCCCGCGGTGCCCGGTCAGCTCCCGCAGAAGGGCGCGCGGCACCTCCGCGGCGGGCAGCAGCCGGGTGGACATGATCGCCCGGGCGAGGGCGGCGTCCCCGTACGCCTCCCCCTTCGGCGAGGCGACCGCGTACACCCCGTCGCTGACGAGGACGAGCCGGTCGCCGGGCTCGACGGCGAACTCCTGGGCCACGTAGTCGGTCTCCTCGAACATGCCGAGCGGGAGCTGCGCCTCGAAGTCGACGCGCTCGACCGCGCCGTCGCGCAGCCGCAGCAGCTGCGGGGAGCCGGCGTCCACCACCTCGGCCCGGCCCGTGGCGAGTTCGAAGTCGAACATGAGCACCGAGAGGTAGGAACGCCCCCGGTAGTGGGCGTACACCGCCTGGTCGGCCAGGGCGGCCTGGTCGTCGATGGCGATCCCGGCCCGCCGCGCGTTGCGCAGGGCGTTGATGGCGAGGTTCGTCAGCAGGGAGGCCTCGATGCCCTCTCCCATGCCGTTGGTGACGTAGAGCGTGAGGCGGTCGGCCGTGGCGGACCAGTCGAAGTTGTCGCCGTGGATCGCGTACGCCGGTTCGAGCTGCGCGCCGAGTTCGTACTCCGGTCCGGAGCACGAGCGGCCGGGCAGCAGCTGCCACTGCATCTCGGCGGCCAGCGTCAGCCGGTCCTTGCGCCGGGCCTGGAGGTACACGTCCGTGTCGCGTTCGGCCACGACCACCTCGTGCCCGAGCACCTCGGCGATGTCGGCGAGTTCGCCCAGCAGTCCGTCCGCGCCCTCCCGGCCGGGCAGGGCGGCGTCGGGCAGGGTGACCGAGAGGACGCCCAGCCGGTCGCCGCGCACGGTGACCGGCAGATGGACCCGGGTGGATCCGGCGCGGACGCCCTCCACGAACGGTTCCTGGGCGCCGAAGGCCCGACCGGCGGGGCTGTTGTGCACGGACACCGGCTCCGCGGTGTGCGGCGGCTCCGACACCGGCTGAAGGACGGTGAGGCCGTAGTCGGCCATGAACAACTCGACGGACTGCGCCGCGTACTCCTGCGCGAGCACCCGGCTCACGGCCGGGAGCAGCCCGTGCGGGGCCGCCGTACGCAGCGCACGCTCAGCGGTCACAAATCTGTTCACGATCCTCAACACACCCATTCCTCGACGGACACCCGCGGACCTCGCCGGGGCGACGTGGCCGCCCCGGTCGAGTCGCGCCGGGCCGCCCGAACCATGCCTTGCCAACAGCGGTACCTAGTACGCTGGGGTGCGTCCCAGGTGCCTGCGAGAGTGTGACGGTGACTGTCTTCCGCCCCCGCCCCGAGCCCGCCGAGGTCGCACGCGTGACCTTGACGGCCGTGGAGTTGCTGGAAGTCCTGTGGGGCCGGGCCTCGACCGCGCCGGCCTCCCCGTCCCAGATGCGCGTCCTGCTGATGCTCGAACACCAGGACGGCATCAATCTGCGCACCCTCGCCGACTCCCTCGCCTCCACGCCTCCGTCCACCAGCCGGCTCTGCGACCGGCTGGTCGCGGTCGGCCTCGTCGAGCGTGTGATCAGCCCCGCCGACCGGCGTGAGGTGCGTCTGCATCTCAGCGACCGCGGCCGCGCCTTCCTCGACGATCTGCGCGCGCGCCGGGAGCGGGAGCTGCACGCGGTGCTGGAACTCATGCCCGCCGCCAAGCGGACCGCGCTCCTCGAAGGCCTGGAGGCGTTCTGCGACGCGGCGGCACTGCAGATACACGACAACGCCACGCACGCCGGAGACCGGACGGCCTGAGCACGGGGCCGGGCGGCCGGGCATCGCAGATCCTCCCCCATGTGGGACTCCGTAACTCTGTTGCCTTGGGACCATAGTTGTCAAACGGCAACAGTTGTCCCCGCGGGTGCCGCGCCGCGGACCGGGCGCGGTGGACGTCAGGAGGTGGCCAGCATGCCTTCGCGCAGGCGGGCCAGGAGGCGGGAGATCAGCCGGGAGACGTGCATCTGGGAGACGCCGAGGCGTTCGCCGATCTGGGCCTGGGTGAGTTCCTCGACGAACCGCCAGTGGATGATCCTGCGGTCGCGTTCGTCGAGTCCGGCGATCATCGGGGCGAGCGCGTGGAACTCCTCGACCAGGCCGAGGGCGGCGTCCTCGTCGCCGATGAAGTCGGCCAGCGCCGACTCGCCCTCCTCGCCGCCGCCCAGGGCCGCGTCCAGGGAGGCCGACCGGTAGCCGTTGGCGGCGAGCCGGGCCTCGACGACCTCGTCCTCGGGCAGGCTCATCAGCTCGGAGAGCTCCGCCGTCGTCGGCGTCCGGCCCAGCCTGCTGCGCAGTTCCTCGCTCGCGCGGGCGAGCTGGACGCGGGCCTCCTGGAGGCGGCGCGGTACGTGCACGGCCCAGGAGGTGTCGCGGAAGAACCGCTTGATCTCACCGACGATGTACGGCACGGCGAAGGAGGTGAACTCGACCTCGCGGGACAGCTCGAACCGGTCGATGGCCTTGATCAGCCCGATCATGCCGACCTGGACGATGTCCTCCATCTCCTCCGGCCCCCGGCTGCGGAAGCGGCCGGCGGCGTAGCGGACGAGGGACATGTTCATCTCGATCAGGGTGCTGCGGGCGCACTGGAACTCCGGGGTGCCCTCCTCCAGCAGCGCCAGCCGGTCGAAGAAGACCTTCGACAGCTCCCGGGCGTCCTTGGGTGCGACCTTGGAAGGGTCCGCGATCTCCGGAACGTCCACCGTCTGCGTGGTGGTCTGCACGGTCGTCGCCGCCATCATGTGCCCCTCCCGATCGGTCGGCCTCGCCTCACCGGTCCTCCCCGGCACAGACGCGCCTACCCCGGCCGCCCGCCACCATTCCTGGGACCCGGCGGGCGGCCGGGGAAAACGTCGGAAGCCGTGCCGGTCAGGCGTCGGGGGCCGTGTGGACGCGCCGGCCGTCGACGTAGGTGAGGTGGACGCGGGTGTCGGCGATGGCGGACGGCGGGGCGGCGAAGGGGTCGCGGTCGAGGACGACGAGGTCGGCGCGGTTGCCGGGGCGCAGGGTCCCGGTGTCGTCGAGGTGGTTCACATAGGCGCTGCCCGCGGTGTACGCGGCGAGCGCGGTGGTGAGGTCGAGGGCCTGCTCGGGCAGGAACGGCTTGTCGTCGGCGTCGGGCAGGGCGCGGTTGACGGCGACGTGGACGCCGGCCAGCGGGTCGGGGCTGGAGACGGGCCAGTCGCTGCCGGCCGCCAGGGTGGTCCCGGCGCGCAGCAGGTCGCCGAAGGGGTACTGCCAGGCGGCGCGTTCGGGTCCGAGGAAGGGGATGGTGAGTTCGTCCATCTGGGGTTCGTGGGCCGCCCACAGGGCCTGGATGTTCGCGGTGGCCCCCAGCTCGCGGAAGCGGTGGATGTCGTCGGGGTGGACGACCTGGAGGTGGGCGAGATGGGGCCGGGTGTCGCGGGTGCCGTTGGCGGCCCGGGCGGCGGCGACCGCCTCCAGTGCCTCACGGACGGCGCGGTCGCCCAGCGCGTGGAAGTGGACCTGGAAGTCGGCGGCGTCCAGCGCGGTGACGTACCGCTTGAGCGCCTCGGGGTCGACGAAGCTCAGGCCGGAGTTGGCGGTGGCGCAACCGCAGCCGTCGAGGTAGGGGGCGGTCATCGCCGCGGTGTGGTTCTCCGCGACCCCGTCCTGCATGATCTTGACCGTGGAGCAGCGGAGCCTGCCGTGGGTGAGGCGCCGCCGGTTGTGCAGCAGGTCGGGGATCTGCTCCTCGCCCGCGGACCTGCGCCACCACAGGGCGCCGGTCACCGAGGCGGTCAGGGTGCCGTCGAGGGCGGCGGTCAGATAGGCGTCGGAGGGGTCGGGGTAGCCGTCCGCCCCGCACAGCAGGGCGTCCTGCCAGGCGGTGATGCCGAGCCCGTGCAGGAGTTCCTGGGCGCGCAGCAGCCCCGTCAGCCGGTCGGCGGCCGTCTTGGGCGGCAGGTGGGCGCCGACCAGGCTGACCGCGCCCTCCTGGAGCATGCCGACGGGGTCGCCGGCCGGGTCGCGCTCGATGCGGCCGTCCTGCGGGTCGGGGGTGGCGGCGGTGATGCCGGCGATCTCCAGGGCCCGGGTGTTGACCCAGGCGCCGTGGTGGTCCCGGTTGAGGAGGTAGACGGGCCGGTCGGGCACGAGCGTGTCGAGGAACCGCCGGGTCGGTATGCCGCCCTCGAAGCTCTCCATGGACCAGCCGCCGCCGGTGATCCACTCCCGGCCGGGGTGGGCGTCCGCGTAGGCGCGGATGCGGCGGGCGTACTCGTCGGGGTCGGTGGTCCCGGTCAGGTCGCACTCGCCGAGTTCGATGCCGCCCATGACGGCGTGGATGTGGGCGTCCTGGAAGCCGGGCAGCAGCAGGCGGCCGCGCAGGTCGACGACCTCGGTGCGCGGGCCGACGAGCTCCTTGACCTCGTCGTGGCCGACGGCGGTGATCCGGCCGTCGGTGACGGCGAGGGTGGTGGCCCTGGTACGGGCCGGGTCCACGGTCAGGACCGGGCCGTTGGTGAGGACGAGGTCTGCGGCGGGCTGGGACATGGGGTGCGGAGTTCCAATCACTGGGGGTACGGCCGGGCCGGGTGGAGGCCCGGGTCAGGGCAGGGACTCGGCCTCGGCGGCCGGGACGGCGGCGGGCGCGGGTGTACGGGTGAAGGCGGGGGCGCGGCGGTACCACTTGGCGACCGCGGACACCCCGAGGCCGGTCACGAGGATCGCGCCGGGACACAGCAGGTTGAACCAGCCGTTGTCGACGCTGACTTCGAAGGTGTCGCTGAGGGTCGCGTAGTAGAGCGCGAGGTAGGCGCCGAGGGCGAACAGGACGACGGCGCACACGGCCGGCACGACGACGGCGAGGACGGCCTCGCGCGGGCTGGTGCGCAGGAGACCCCGGAAGCGCAGGGCGCAGGCGATGGCGGTGAGCCCGTAGTAGAGCGCGACGAGGATGCCGATGGCGTTGACCGCGGCCAGGATCGCCTCGTTGAGCTTGGGGATCACCACGGTCAGGACCGCGACGACCGCGGAGATGACGGTGACGATCACGGTGCCGGCGGTGGGCCCGCCGTGCCGGGCGCTGATGCGTGCCCAGACGGGGCCGAGGGTGCGTTCGCGGCTCATGGCCAGGGTGAGGCGGGCGGTCGGGATGATGCCGGCCTGGAGGGAGGCCACGGCCGAGAACATGAGCGCGATCAGCGGGAGGGTGGCCCAGGGCTCGTCGGCGAGCCGGGAGGCGTAGTAGGTCAGCCCCTGGGCGCCGGTCTCGCTCATCTCGGGGGCGGTCATGACCCGCTGGAAGGCGACGGCGCCCAGGAGGAACAGGCCGAGCATGGTGAACAGGGCGATGTAGCTGCCCCGGGCCGCGTCGTCGGCCCGCTCCGTCTCCTCGGTGACCGAGAAGGCGGCGTCCCAGCCCCAGTAGAAGAAGACCGCCAGGACCAGGCCCTGGGCCAGGGCGGCGGGCGAGTCGAAGGCGAACGGGTCGAACCAGGACAGCGAGAAGGGATGGTCGCCCGCGATCACGCCCCAGCAGCAGAAGACCAGCAGGACGGCGTACTCGAAGACGAGCAGGTAGGTCTGGAGCCGGGTGGCCTTGTGGATGCCGGTCACCGCGGTCACGGTGACCGCGGCCAGGACGACCAGGCCGATCAGCGTGCACTGGAGGGTGGAGTTGGCGTCCAGGCGCCAGCCCAGGAGGCTGTCGAGGCCCGCCTTCCGGGCGCACTGCACCAGGACGGAACCGGTCACGGACGTGGTGTAGGCGAGGAAGACGACGCCGCCGGCGAGCGGGACCCAGCCGGCGATCATCCCGAGCCAGGGGCCCATGCTGCGGCCGACCCACACGTATCCGGCGCCGCAGTTGGGCTCCGCCTTGTTCAGGCGGGCGTAGGCGCTGGCGATGCCGAGCATCGGCAGGAAGCCGAGCAGCAGGATCAGCGGCGTCTGCCGCCCCGTGATCGAGGCGAGGACACCGAGGCCGATACCGATGCTGGTGGTCGCGGCGGTACTGGAGGCGGCCAGTACGACGCCGTCGAGGACCCCCAGCGACTTCTTCAGCTCCGGGGACGAGGTGGTGTGTTCCATGGGCGACCGGTCCAGGGTGGCGGGACGCGCGGGGGCGTCCGTGAGCGGTTGCGGAAGGTTTGCCGGTGCGGCGGCGTGGAGACGGCCCGTAGGGGCACGGCTTGGTCTCGCTGGTGGAGCCACATCAAACAGCTCTGGACTTTTAAGGTCAATCACGTTGTCATAAGAACGCCACCGTACGTTCCCGCACAGATCGGAGTCCTGGTGAGCACCTTCGGCGAAACGGACGACACCGCCCCGGCCGGGCGGCTCGCGGCCGGACGGCGACGCCGTACGACGCAGACGGGGACGGTGCTGAGCCAGGAGCTGATCGTGCGGACGGCGATCCGCCTGCTGAACCAGCACGGCGCGGACGCGCTGGGCGTGCGCCGCCTCGGGGCGGCGCTGGGCGCGGACCCCTCGGCGCTGTACCGCTACTTCCGCAGCACCGACGAGCTCGTCCTGGCCGTCGCCGACGAGCTGATCGGGATGAGCCTGAAGGACCTTGAGATCACCGGCGACTGGCGTGCCGACCTGCGCCGCAGCGGGATGAACCTGCACCGCACGTACACCGCGCACCCGCAGGCCGCGGTGCTCGCCGCCTCCCGGGTCACCCGGCGCCCCAACGAGATGCGGGGCGTGGAGACCGGTCTGGGCATCCTGCGCGACGCCGGCTTCGGACCGGACGACGCGGCCCTCTACTACCACCGGTTCATCGACTTCACGCTGGGCTTCGCCGCCATCGACGCGGCCGCCCACGCGCTGCCCGCGGAGGCCGAGGCCGCCGACCGCGGGGCCTGGCAGGCGACCTACGCCCGGCTGCCCGCCGAGGAGTACCCGCGCATCGCCGAGTCCGCGCGGGCCCTCGCGCAGACCATGCCCACCAGTGCCTACCCCGGCGCGCTGGAGGTCTTCCTCGACGGCCTGCAGACCGCCCTCGCCCGGCAGGCCCGGTGACCCCGTAAGCCCCGGCCCGCCACCGCCCACTCCCGCCCACCCGCCCGCTCGACTGAAGGACCACCATGGCCCGCCGAGACGACACCACCACCCTCCTGGACCTCGGGCTGTTCACCGGCGCCCCCCAGCACGACCACTTCTGCCGGATCGCCGAGCTGGTGGACACCCGCGAGGTCCCCGCCGCGTCCCGGCCCCACGTCTGGCCCGAGGGCGAGCCGGCCGTCCTGCCCCGGACCTTCGAGTTCGACGGCGGGACCCGGCAGGTAAACGAGTTCCTGGCCGGCACCGACACCGCCGCGCTGCTGGTGCTCGTCGACGGCGAGATCCGGCACGAGCGGTACGCGCTGACCGGCGGCCCCGAGGTGCCGTGGCTGTCGATGTCGGTGGCCAAGAGCTTCGTCTCCGCACTCGTCGGCATCGCCGTGGCGGAGGGGCACATCCGCGACGTCGAGGATCAGATCAGCGCCTACGTGCCGGTCGAGCCCGGCTCCGCCTACGACGGCGTCTCCATCAGGAACGTCCTGCGGATGTCCTCCGGCGCCCGCTGGAACGAGGACT
Organism: Streptomyces sp. NPDC104367; assembly: GCF_055583825.1. Taxonomy (NCBI): domain Bacteria; kingdom Bacillati; phylum Actinomycetota; class Actinomycetes; order Kitasatosporales; family Streptomycetaceae; genus Streptomyces; species Streptomyces sp. NPDC104367. Next base: position 98,101 of record NZ_JBVJND010000034.1, read on the forward strand.
ACAGCGACCCCGGCTCCGACATCTACCGGCTGGTGCTGGCCACGGTCGGGGTCGAGGGCGCCCACCTCGACGGCTTCGTCGCGGCCATGGGCCGCGAGAGCGAGCCGGGCACCGTCTGCCGCTACAACTCCGGCGAGACCCAGATCCTGGGCGCCCTGATAGCCAGGGCGACCGGACGCACCGTCGCCGACTACATGCGCGAGAAGCTCACCGGTCCCCTCGGCACCGCCTCCCCGGGCCACTGGATCCTGGACACCACCGGGACGGAGGTGGCCTACGCCGGGCTCAACCTGACCGCCCGCGACTACGCGCTCCTCGGCGAGCTCTACCGCAACGGCGGCCGGTGGCAGGGCCGGCAACTCGTCCCGGCGCAGTGGGTCCACGACTCCACCACCGTCACCGCCCCGCACCTGGCGCCCGGCCGGGCGTTCGCCGACGACGGGCAGAGCGATCTCGGCTACGGCTACCAGTGGTGGCTCCTGGACGGGGACCGCGGCGAGTTCAGCGCCATCGGCGTCTACAACCAGTTCGTCTACGTCGACCCGGCCGCCCGCACCACCATCGTCAAGCTGTCCGCCAACCGCACCTACGGCACCTCGGCGGAGGAGTCCGCCAACCGGGAGGCGGAGACCCTGGCCTTCCTGCGGTCCGTCGCACGGCACACGAGCTGAGACCTGCCCGACCGGGTCCCGCGGGACCCACCCCCTGTCGCCACCCAGGACCGATGCAAGGAGGCATCATGTCGAATCTGGCGGAGTTCCTCACCCACACGGCACGCCGGTACCCCGAGCACACCGCACTGAGGCTCGGCACCGCGGCCGTCACCTACGCCGAACTGGACGAACGCAGCGCGCGTGCCGCCGCGCTGCTGCGGGCCGAGGGCGTGCGCCCCGGCGACCGGGTCGCGCTGATGCTGCCCAACGTGCCGGAGTTCGTCGTCCTCTACTACGGCGTCCTGCGCGCCGGCGGCATCGTCGTGCCGCTCAACCCGCTGCTCAAGGAGCGCGAGGTGGACTACCACCTGCGCGACTCCGGCGCCGTCCTGCTGTGCGAATGGCACCAGGCGCCCGGCGAGGGGACCCAGGGGGCGACCGCGGCCGGTGTGCGCCGACTGGCCGTGGAACCCGCCGGGTTCGCCGCGGCACTCGCCCAGTTGCCGCCGGCGTACGAGGTCGCCGGGACGGCCGGCGAGGACGTCGCCGTGCTGCTCTACACCTCGGGCACCACCGGCCGCCCCAAGGGCGCCTCGCTCACCCACGCGGGCCTGCGCCACAACACCGAGGTCACCTCGGTCGACATCGAACTGCTCACCGCCGAGGACGTCGTCGTCGGCTGTCTGCCGCTGTTCCACATCTTCGGGCAGATCTGCACCCTCAGCGCCGCCGTGCACGCCGGCGCCACGCTGGTCCTCGTCCCCCGCTTCGACCCGCAGGCCGTGCTCGACACCATCGCCCGCGACCGGGCGACCGTCTTCGAGGGGGTGCCCACGATGTACGCGGCGCTGCTGGCGCACCCGGCCGCCGCCGACACCGACGTCTCGACCCTGCGCATGTGCATCTCCGGCGGCGCCTCCCTGCCCGTCGAGGTCCTGCACGGCGTCGAACGGCTCTTCGGCTGCCCCGTCCTCGAAGGCTTCGGCATGTCCGAGACCAGCCCGGTCGTCACCTTCAACCACAGCGACCGGCCCCGCAAACCCGGCTCCGTCGGCACCCCCGTCCGCGATGTCGAGGTACGGCTGCTCGACGAGGCCGGGCGGGACGTCGCGCCCGGCGCCGTCGGCGAGCTGTCCGTGCGCGGGCCGAACGTGATGAAGGGCTACTGGAACCGCCCCGAGGAGACCGCCGCGGCCGTCCCCGACGGCTGGCTGCGCACCGGCGACCTCGCCCGCGCCGACGAGGACGGCTATCTCTACATCGTCGACCGCAAGAAGGACCTGATCATCCGCGGCGGCTACAACGTCTACCCGCGCGAGATCGAGGAGGTCCTGCACGAGCATCCCGCCGTGGGCCTGGCCGCGGTGGTCGGGATACCGCACGAGCACCTCGGCGAGGAGATCGGCGCCGCGGTGGTCCTGCGCCCGTCCGCACGGGCCACCCCCGACGAGCTCCGCGACTTCGTCAAGGAACGGGTGGCCGCCTACAAGTACCCCCGGCACGTCAGGATCGTCGACGCCCTGCCGACCGGCCCCAGCGGCAAGATCCTCAAACGGCAGGTCACCTTCCCGGCCGGCTGAACACCGGCCCCGCGCCCACCGGGGCAACGGGGGACCACGCGCCGGCCCCGGTCAGCGCCGGCGCTGGTCCGCCCGCAGTTCGAAGTCGCCGTAGCTGTTGTCGGCGGGGTTGACGGTCACTCCCGGTGCCACGATCTCGTCGATTCGGTCGAGGACGTCGGCCGGGAGCGTGATGTCGGCGGCGGGCAGGAACGCCTCCAGCTGCTCCATGGTGCGCGGTCCGATGATCGCCGAGGTGACGCCCGGGTGGTTGACGACGAAGGCGACGGCCAGCTCGATCAGGGTGAGCCCGGCCTTGTCCGCCAGCAGCGCGAGCTGTTCGACGGCGTCGAGCTTGCGCTGGCTGGCGGGGCTGGCCATGTCGAAGCGGGCCGCCGGGCGCATCGCCGAGGCCGGACCGGCGGCGGTGGTGTCCCGGCGGTAGCGGCCCGAGAGCCACCCGCCGGCCAGCGGGCTGTAGGTCAGCGTGCCCATGCCGTGCCGGCGCGCGGTGGGAAGCACGTCCTCCTCGACGCCGCGGACCAGGAGCGAGTACGGCGGCTGCTCGGTCACGAACCGCTCCAGGCGCCGCTCCCGGGACACCCACTGGGCCTCGACGATCCGGGAGCCGGAGTAGGAGGAGGAGCCGAGGTACCGGACCTTGCCCTGGTGCACGAGGTCGGAGAGGGCGCCGAGGGTCTCCTCGACGTCGGTGTCCGGGCCGGGGCGGTGGACCTGGTAGAGGTCGATGTGGTCGGTGCCCAGGCGCCGCAGGGAGTTCTCCACCTCGCGGACGATCCAGCGCCGCGAGCCCCCGCGCCGGTTGGGGTCGTCCGGGCTCATGGGCATGAAGAACTTGGTCGCCAGGAACACGTCCTCGCGCCGCCCCCTCAGCGCCTCGCCGACGATCTCCTCCGAGACACCGCCGGAGTAGACGTCTGCGGTGTCGACGAAGTTGACGCCCGCGTCGAGGGCACGGTGGATGACGCGTACGGAGTCGGCCCGGTCCTCGTTGCCCCAGGGGCCGAACATCATCGCGCCCAGGCAGAGCGGGCTGACCTGGACGCCGATGCGACCGAGCGGTCGGTACTGCATACGGCGGTTCTCCTCGTTTCGTCCGCGCTGTGCGGGGTCAGTCGTTCGCGGTGGGGGCGACCGTGCCGGTGCTCGCCCAGCTGGCGAGCAGGCCGAGTGCCTCCCGCTCCCGCGAGTCCGGTTCGGGGGTGTAGAAGCTGAGCCGGAGGCCGGGGTCGGAGGGCAGGTCCATCGCCTCGTACGGCAGGGCGAGATCGCCGACCAGCGGATGGTGCAGGTGCTTCACGCCGGAGCGGTGGAACTTCACGTCGTGCCGGGCCCACCGGGCGGCGAACTCGCCGCTCCTCGCCGTCAGCTCCCCGATCAGGTCGGTCAGCGCCCTGTCGTGCGGCGACCGGCCCGTCTCGGTGCGCAGGAAGGCCACCGAATCGTCGGCGCCCTTGTTCCAGTCGGTCCAGAACTCCCTGCTCGCGGGGTCCAGGAACATGAAACGGGCGCTGTTGACCGGGCCGCGCCGAGCGAACAGCGGTGAGTCGAAGACCGGTGCGTACAGCGCCCGGCCCAGCGCGTTCGCGGCCAGGATGTCGAACCGCGCGTTGCGCACGTACGCCGGTACGCCGGCCATGGCGTCCAGCAGCCGCAGGATCGTGGGCCGGACACGGGACGCGGTCACCCTGGGCCGCCGGCCCGCCGGGGTCGCCGCGCGGGCCAGGTCGTAGAGGTGGGTGCGCTCGGCCTCGTCGAGCTGGAGCGCGTGGGCGAGGGCTTCGAGCACCGAGTCGGAGGCGCCGCTGAGGTTTCCGCGCTCCAGCCGGACGTAGTAGTCGACGCTCATGCCCGCCAGCAGGGCGACCTCCTCGCGGCGCAGACCGGCGACGCGGCGGTTCCCGCCGTACACCGTCAGCCCGGCCTGTTCCGGGGTGATGCGGGCCCGCCGGGTGCTCAGGAACTCGCGCACCTCGGCGGTCCGGTTCGCCTTGTCCCCGGGCACGGCAGCCTCCTCCTGGTCGGCCGGCGTGGATCCGCGCCGGCCCTCTCACCGTAGGTCGGTCGCGGAGCGCCTGCGAGGTACTGCCATTACCTGGAACGACGGCGCCTCCCACCCGCGACGTCCCGGAACCGCCCCATGCCGCGCCACCCGGACGGGCGAACACGAGGCCGGCCGGTGCCCCGACCGAGGCGATCCGTACGCACGACGGGGGTCAGGTCGACCGACACCCCGCAAGGCGCCCGTCGCGATCGCGACGGGGAGCGGGCGCCGGTCAGCGGATGCGGAGGCCGAAACCGCCGGTGTACACGTCCGTACGGTTCCGCGGTGCGCCGGAACGGGTCTCGGTGAGCACCGCACGTACTCCCCTGCCGTCTGCCACCAGGCCCTGGTAGTCGCCGAGGAAGTAGCCCCCGGCGAACGGCGCCCGCAGCCAGTCGAAGACCCGCGAGATCCGCCGCTCGGTGCGGAGCCTCGGGTTTCCGTGCTCCAGCGTGGCCAGTTGGTAGGCGGTGGGCAGGGTGGTGGTGTTGCCCGGCCTGAGGAAGCGCAGGTCGTAGTAGGTGAGCGCGACCGTACCCCGCTCGGCGACCGCGATCGACGGCGAGAAGGCCGGAACGCCCTCGGGGCTGATCAGCTCCGGACTCCCCCAGGTGCGTCCGCCGTCGGTGGACCGCACGAGCTGGACGGAGTCGAACCGTCCGCCGGAGAAGTCCGAGCCCTCGTAGGCCATGTACAGGGCGCCCGTCCCGGGGTCGACGGCCGGGCTCGGCAGGGTGGCCGCGGCGCGCAGCGTTCTGGCGGGGTCGTTCGGGTCGACCTCCGGCACGGAGGTGTCCCGGGCCACGGTGACCGGAGCGCTCCAGGTCTCTCCGGCGTCGGTCGAGGTGACCATCTCGTAGCGGGCTTCGACGACGGTGCTCAGGTCGTCGGCGTAGGTGATCCGGTCGAAGAAGTCGTACAGGGTGCCGGTGCGCCGGTCGACGACGATCAGATGGCCGATGGTCTGGGTGTCGGGCACGGTGCTGGTGCGGACGAACGGCCGGGCCCTGCTCCAGGTACGGCCGCCGTCGCGGGTGAGGGAGATGTAGCCGGGGCCGTCGAGCGAGCCGGGACCGGGCGGGTCGTTGTCGAGGCGGTTCCAGACCTGGTAGGCGGTGCCCTTGCGGACCGGGTCGGCGGTGAGCGACGGCTTGTCGTTGAAGAACGGCTGCTCGTCGACGTGGGTGGTGGTGAGGTGCTGCCACGTACGGCCGCCGTCACGGGACGTGACCGCCAGGAGGGCGCTGCGCGTGCTCTTCGTGAAGTCGACGCCCTCCCCGCCGGCGTAGACCGTGCCGTCGGGTCCGGTGCTCACCCAGGGGTCGGAGGCCCGTTCGTAGTCCGCTCCGCCGGGAGCGCAGAGGCTGAACGGCAGCGTGCTCCGGTGGAAGGTGTGGCCGTCCGTGGTCCAGCCGGCCGCCAGGCCGCGGGCGCCGCCGTCGTTCCAGCGGTCCTGCTGGAACACGGTGACCACGCGCTTGGGGTCGCGCGGATCGACGGACAGGTACGGCTCGACCTCGCTGCCCGGGTAGACGATGCTGTCGGGGGACCTCGCTCCGACGGCGCACTTCGCGTACGGGTCGCCGTGGGACACCCTGACCAGTGCTGTGCCGCCGGGGTCCGGATCCGCCGCGGCGGGAGTCGTACCCGTGACCGTGACGAGCAGGAGCGCGGCGGTGGTGACGGCGGTCAGGGGCAGGTGGACGCGCATGCGGGATCTCCTCCGGGCCTGTCGGCCGGGTTACGGCACCACCGTCATCGGGGCGGCCTGGGGCGCGGAGGCGTACCGGAACACGAGGGCGGGGCGACTTCGCCTGGTCCTTTTCGGCGCTGCGGCCGGTCCCCTTGATGGGCCGAACGACGGAGTCGTCCCTGGGGCGTTCGGGAGCACGGCGAAGCCGACCGGCAGGTGCATCGAGCCGCCGGTCGGCCCCTTGGCCAGGCCCTCGGCCAAGGGCCACCGGTCAGGTGATCGTCTGCGCGGTCCCGTCGTGCGGCGTGCAGGCGTAGCCCGCGTACGGGCGTGAAACGACCTGCCCGCCGGCGGCCGCGCAGTCGTCCCGGGAGGTGGTCGGGGACGAGGCGGCCCCGGCGCCGACAGCGCCGACGGCGCTCACCCCGGCGAGGGTCACCGCGGCCGGGGCGAGCCAGGGATCCGTCGCATGCGCATGACTTCCTCCTCCGGGCACCCTCGTCCGGCCTTCGGGAGGCCGGGGCTGGTGCTGGTGCCGGTGCGTGTCCTGGTGCCCGGGCCGGGGCCGGCGGGCGGCCGGCGGGCGTGGTCCGTCAGCGCGGTTCGTGGGCCGCCGCCCGGCAGGCCGCGGTCGCGGCACCGCCCGCCACTCCGGCCCCGGTCAGCCCGGTCACACAGCTCTGAAGGTCTCCGACCACGCCACGGCCGCAGGCCGCTGTGACGGAGTCGGAAGCGGTGGCACCGGCTTGCACGGCCATCTGCGTGCAGGCGGGGATGTCCGCCCGGGCCGCGGGAGCGGCGAGGACCGCCCCGCCGAGGGTGAGGGTCAGACCGGTGAGGGCACCGGCGATGCGGGTCGACGTGCGCATGGGACGCACCTGCCTTACGGGTCGGTCGCGGTCCTGGTCCCGGCGGACCGGAGCCGCGGATGAGGCCGCCTGGCGGTGCCCGGTGAACGGTGCCCCGCCGCAGGATCCTGCGTGGCGTCCGGCATCCGTTGAGCCGCACCGGAGACGACCGCCAGGCCGAGGAAGGAAGAAGAGGGCCCCGAACCGGATGAGACACGCTCGGACCTCCCCTCACGGGCCCCTCACTCCAGCCTCGCACCCTCTCCCCCACCCGTCCTGGGCACCCCGCCCGGCCTGCCCCCCGTACGCCTCGCGGCGGCGCCGGTGCTCGGCGACGGCGGCCACGAGCCGTCCCGGCGGAGGCACCGGATGTGACCGTTGCCGTACAGCACGTCGGGCAGCCGACGCATCGGCTCCCGGCTCGCGCCGCGTCCCGGGGTTCCCCGAGGGACCACGGGACGCGGCGCGGCCCGCGAGGGCGCCGTCCGCCCGGACGGAAGAACCTGGCCGATCGGACGGGAGGCATGGCCAGTTGGCCGACGCGAAGCCGAGAGGAAGGCAGCCCGATGCATCAGCGAACGTCCGACCGCGGCGCCGGCGTGACCGCCGAGTTCGAGAGGGACGTCGTCAAGCTCTTGCTGGAGGCGATGCGCGCGGTGGACAAGCAGGGACGCGAGGGCATCGGTACGGAGAGCGTGCTGTACGCGCTCGTGTCGGGTGACTCGGCCGCGGGTTCCGCGATCGCGCCCGGGATCAGGGCCTCCGGCTCGCTCGGCGGTGACGAGTCCACTGCGCCGGTTCTTCACCCGTCGTGGGCTCGCCTGCCGGATGCCGGCCGAGAGGGAGAGGGCGTGAGCGAGATCAGCGTGCCGGACGGGCGGCGGACAGTACGCTGGATCCGGCGGGATCGGGCCCGCAGCACAGTGTCCGGGAGGTCCTTCATGACGGCCGAGATGCTGGCCCCTGCGTGGATGCATGAGCAGATCACGGCGGAGGAGTACGAGGGGCCCTGACCCCGGATCCTGGACACGGGTTATGCGGCTTCGGCCAGCGTAGTTGATGTTGTTCGGAGTGCTCGCTCGTAGGCGATGGGGCTGCGGTGTCCGAGGCGGGAGTGGCGTCGGACGGTGTTGTAGCGGTGCAGCCAGCGGAAGAGGTCCAGGCGGGCCTCGCGCTCGTCGTTCCAGGCCCTGCGGCCCTGGAGGGTCTCGCGTTTGCAGGTCGCGTTGAACGACTCGGCGAGTGCGTTGTCCGCCGAGCTGCCGATGGCGCTCATGGACTGGATCACGCCGGCCCGGCGGCAGGCGTCGGCGAAGACTCGGCTGCAGTCTTGGGCCCCGTGATCGGTGTGCATCACGGCGCCGACGAGGCTGCCGCGGGTCCGCTCGGCCGCCTTCAGGGCGTCGACAACGAGGTCGGCACGCATGTGGTCGGCGATCGCCCACCCGACCAGGCGCCGTGAGCAGAGATCGATCACGGTCGCGAGATAGCGGAACCTCCCGCCGGCCAGGGGCAGATAAGCGATGTCGCCGACGTACTTCCGGTTCACCTCGTCCGCGGTGAAGTCACGGCCGATCAGGTCCGGCACCTTCACCGCGGCGGGGTCCGGGACGGTGGTGCGATGTTTCCTGCGCAGGCGAAGAGCGGCCAGCCCGACCGACCGCATGACACGGGCGACCCGCTTGTGGTTCACCACCTCGCCGTCCTCGCGGAGTTCAGCGGTGATCCTGGGGACGCCGTAGGTGCCGTCCGAGGCCCGATGGATCACGCGTATCCGGGCGGCGAGCTGAGCGTCGGCAGCCTGGCGGGCCGCCCGCAGCGGTGCACTGCGGCGCCAGTGGTAGAAGCTTGAGCGGGCGACGCCCAGAATGCGGCACAACCGCTTCACGCCGTAACGGCGCTGGTGATCCTCAACGAACTGGCAGCGGTTCACCAGCCCGTCTCCGAGGCGAAATAGCGGGCCGCCTTGCGCAGAATCTCCCGTTCCTTCTTCAGTTCGGCGTTCTCCCGCCGCAAGGCAGCGACCTCGGCCTCCAGAGCCGACGGCGTCACCGGCACTGCCAGCGGCTCCACCGCCCGGCGGCCGCGCGGACGGCTGGCGCCCGCGTCCCGAATCCAGTTGCGCAGCGTCTCCGGGTTCACGGGGCTTCACCCCTGTGTCAGGCCAACTGGCAAGCTGCCGAAGCAGCATGAAAATGCTCCTTGGCTCAGGGTTGGCGCTTGTGAACCCCGACATCCTGGGTCTGGCTGGTTGTCCTGACGGGTGCACTGCTGCGCCCGTGGTGTCGACCGCTGAGCTCGGCGTCGAGTGTCTCCTGAGCCACGCGCATGGCCTCGGCGTATACGGGGTCCTGCAGCCGCTTCCACATCTCGCCTTCAGAGACGTCCTCAACGCAGCTGACCACCCACCAGATGTTGCCGAAGGGGTCCTTGATACGCCCTCCGCGCTGTCCGAAGGCGTCGTCGGCCGGGGAAGTGACAACATGGCCGCCAGCTGCGACGGCTTGTGAGAACGCCTCGTCCGCATCGGCGACAAATACACGCAGCAGGCTCGCCATGGTGGGCCAGTCCGCGTGTCGGTCGAAGGCCAACACGACGGTGTCGCCGACTCGGATCTCAGCGTGACCGATCAAACCATCCTCGGTCGCCACCCGCCCGAGTTCCTCGCCCCCGAACGCCTGGGCGACGAAGTCGAGGAAGGAGCCCGTGTCGTCGGTGACGACCCAGGGCGCAACGGTGGTGTAGCCCTCCGGCGCGGGACTGATCTGCTCGGGCATCGCGGTCCTTTCACTGACGCTAATTGCCGGCAGCGACGATAGGCGCGAGCTAGGTCAGTTTCTGTCCTAGACAGCAGTGAGTTTGAGTCGCAACCAGTGCTATCTCACGACTGCTCGCACTGCTCCAGACCCCGCCTTTCAACCGCGCCCCCGTCAGCCTGAGGTTGGAAAACACTCCCTACGTTGTTCTGCGGGATGTGGTGAGCCCTTCGTATGGTTCACCCACCCAGGGGTGCCGGGTGTGGTTCAAAACGCTCTGCCGCTTGTGG
>NZ_JBVJND010000035.1:0-101917 GCF_055583825.1 Streptomyces sp. NPDC104367
TCGTTCCCGAACGACGCCGTCTCCGAAGTGAACCGGTCACCGGTCAGCTGCATCCCGTCACCCGAATCACCCGCGAACCGGATGATCACCCGGTCAAGACGCCGGACGGCCTTCACACCGTCTGGCTTGCGCTGCTCTCCCACGACGGTTCCGTCGGCCTGTTCCGTTGTCCTGCTGACCTGGCTGGTCACTGAACTGGACCTCCTTCGAGGCGGCTGTCCGGGCGTGGCCGTCCCACGGACCATCCCACATTCAACCCTACGTCGGTTAGGGTCGCCTTCCTGTGCCCGATCGCATCATGGACGGCACGGTGAGACGACCTGTTGCCCTGCCTTGTCATGATTTTCTCTCCCCCGGCCTGCCTTACGGTGCCGACACGGTCGCGGTCCGTCAGGAGTTCAGATACGTCAGAACGGCCAGAACACGACGGTGATCACCGTTGCTCTGGGAGAGCCCGAGCTTGAGGAAGATGTTGCTGACGTGCTTCTCGACGGCGCCGTCGCTCACGACGAGCTGCCGCGCGATCGCCGAGTTCGTCCGCCCCTCGGCCATCAGCCCCAGCACCTCGCGCTCGCGCGGGGTCAGCCCGGCCAGCACGTCCTGCTTGCGGCTGCGGCCGAGCAGCTGCGCGACCACTTCGGGGTCGAGCGCGGTGCCGCCCTGGGCGACCCGCACCACGGCGTCCACGAACTCCCGCACCTCGGCGACCCGGTCCTTGAGCAGATACCCCACGCCCCGGCTGGAACCGGCCAGCAGTTCGGTGGCGTAGCGCTCCTCCACGTACTGCGACAGCACCAGCACCCCGAGTCCGGGATGCGCCTTGCGCAGCTGTACGGCGGCCCGTACGCCCTCGTCGGTGTGTGTCGGCGGCATCCGCACGTCCGCCACGACGACGTCCGGCAGCGCACCCTGCGCGTCCAGGTCGGCGATGGTCTTCACCAGCGCCTCCGCGTCACCGACGCCCGCGACGACGTCATGCCCCCGGTCGGTCAGCAGCCGGGTCAACCCCTCCCTGAGCAGCACCGAGTCCTCGGCGATGACCACCCGCACCCTGTCCTCCACTATCTCGCGGCCCCCCACCCCGTCCGGCGTACATGCCTGCCCTGTCCGGAAGACCAGCATTCCAGCATTCGGACCGGAGCGCGTGCGGGTCATGAGCGAAGGAGAACCAATTCAGGCCGAAGGGGGGTGCGGGGCTGAGGACGGGAGGGGCTCAGCCCCAGGAAGGCTGGGGCTCGGGGTGAGCGGGGCAGCGGGGCAGAGGGGCAGAGGGGAGCAGGGCGCCGGGGCCCGGGGCCCTTCCCGGTCTCAGCCTCGCCAGGGCAGCTCCGCCGTCACCCGGGTGGGTCCGCCCTTGGGCGAGTCGACCACCAGGATCCCGTCGACCGCGTCCAGCCGCTCGGCCAGCCCCGCCAGACCCGAGCCCTGTGACGTGTCCGCGCCGCCCACCCCGTCGTCCACGACCTGGAGCATCAGGCGGTCCTCGGCGCGCCACACGTCCACCGACGCCGCACCCGCCCGCGCGTGCTTGCTGATGTTCTGGAGCAGCTCGGACACCGTGAAGTACGCGATTCCCTCGATCGCCGCCGCCGGCCGCTCGGCCAGATCCACGTCCACCTGCACCGGCACCGTGCACCGTGCGGCGACGGACGACAGCGCCGCGTCCAGCCCCCGGTCGGTCAGCACCGCCGGGTGGATCCCGCGGGCGAGGTCCCTGAGCTCCTGAAGCGCGGTCTTCACCTCGCCGTGCGCCTCGTCCACCATCCGTGCCGCCGCCTCCGGGTCCTCCAGCAGCTTCTCCTTCGCCAGCCCCAGATCCATGGCCAGCGCCACCAGCCGGGCCTGCGCGCCGTCGTGCAGATCCCGCTCGATACGGCGGAGATCGGCGGCGGCCGTGTCGACGACGACCCCCCGGTCCGACTCCAGCTCCACCACCCGCGACGCCAGCCTCGACGGCCCGAGCAGCCCTTGCACCATCACCCGGTCCACCAGCGTCAGCGCCCGCACGATCCACGGCGTGGCCAGCGTGAACAGCAGCCCCACCAGCGCGGTCACGGTGATCTCGAACGGGTTGTCGAGGTAGACGCTGTGGTGCGCGTCGCCGTACAGCTGAAGGCCGCCCTGCCCGACGTACACCGGGAAGACCCAGAACCACAGCGGGTACGTCAGCAGGGCCCAGCCGTACACCCAGAGGTTCAGCGCGACGACGAAGGAGAACATCGACCAAGGGAACTGGAGGACCGCGTACAGCAGATGACGCCAGGAGCTGCCGCTCTTGAGCACCGCGCCGATCCAGGCGAAGAACCCCGGCTTGCGCATCCGCAACGGTTCCGGGTCCGCCACCTCCAGCCGCAGCAGCCCACGCGCGCGTGCCCGCTCCAGCGAGCCGAAGCCCCGGCAGCCGGCGAGAGCCATCGCCAGCAGCGGGATCCCGATGAAGGTCACCAGCAGGCCGACACCGAGGGACAGCATCGCCACCGTCCACACGAACAGTGCGACGCCGATCGGGAAGCCCAGCAGCACATAGGAGAACTCGCGCCAGCTGCGCGCCTCGAACGGCGCCCGCAGCACGGCCGGCACCCGATGCCGCCGCTCACCGTACGGCTCGCGGCCGTGGCCATAGCCATAGCCGTGGTCGTAGCCGTACCCGGGCTCCTGCCCGTACCCGTCCGCGTACCCGTCCGCGTGTTCGCACTCCGTGGCCATCGGTGCCGTCCCGTCCCGTCCTGTTCCCGTCCCATCGGCCCTGCTCGGCCGTGACTCCACCCTGCTCTGCCGCAGGTCCACCGACCATGGAGGCCATCGGCGTCTTGGAAGGGGGGTTTTCCCTACCCCCGGTCCGTCCCCGTGCTCCCCACACCCCTCAGGGGCCTTACGGCCGGTCGCGCCAGGGCAGCTCGGCGGTGACCGTCGTCGGGCCGCCGGCCGGTGAGTCGACGACGAACAGGCCGTCCACCGCCCCCAGCCGGTCCGCGAGCCCGCGCATCCCGGTGCCGCCGTCCAGGTTCGCCCCGCCCCGCCCGTCGTCCCGCACCTGGATCAGCAACCGGTCGTCGGACCGCCACACGTCGACCGCCGCGGTCCGCGCCCCGCTGTGCTTGCTGATGTTCTGGAGCAGCTCGGAGACGGTGAAGTAGGCGATCCCCTCGATCGCCGGCGCGGGTCTGGCCGGCAGGTCGGCGGTCACCTGTACCGGCACCGTGCACCGCGTGGCGACGGACGACAGCGCCGCGTCCAGCCCCCGGTCGGTCAGCACCGCCGGATGGATGCCCCGGGCGAGGTCCCTGAGCTCCTGCAGCGCGAGCTTCACCTCGCCGTGCGCCTCCGCGACCATCGCGGCGGCCGTGTCGGGGTCCTCCAGCAGCTTCTCCTTCGCCAGGCCGAGCCCCATCGCCAGGTTGACGAGCCGGGCCTGCGCCCCGTCGTGCAGATCCCGCTCGATACGGCGGAGATCGGCGGCCGCCGTGTCGACGACGACCCCCCGGTCGGACTCCAGTTCGGCGATCCGCCGCTCCAGTTCGTCGGAGGGCGACAGCAGCCCGCGCACCATCGCCCGGTCCACGTTCGCCATCCCGCGCGCGATGTACGGCAGCACCGGCCACAGCACGAACAGCGAGATCAGCACGGTGCAGAAGGTGAGGATCCCCCACGGCAGCCGGATGAAGTCGTACAGCAGCGTCCGCCAGCCCACCGGGTCCTTGAGCGCCATGAAGAACCGCTGCGCGCCCGCACCGCGCTTGCCCAACGGCATCGGGGTCGGCTCCTCCACCCGCACCCCGAGCAGCGCACGCGCGCGTGCCCGCTCCAGCTTCCCCAGCTGCCGGGCGCCCAGCAGGGTCGCGGCGAGCAGGGGTATGCCGATCACCGTCAATGTCAGCAGCCCGCTCACCCACAGCGTCGTGGTGACGTAGACGAATCCGAACAGCGACATCGGCAGGTTCAGCAGGAGATGCGCGATCTCCTTCCAGGTGTGACCGCCGTAGGGGAAGCGCACGGGCGGCAGCAGCTCGTGGTCCTCTCCGTCGTCGGCGGAGCTGAGGGATGGGGGCGCGGGTGCGGTCATACGCGCCAGCGTGCCGTAGCGCCGCGGCGCCGCGCCATGGAGTTCGCCGCCCGGGTCACCCTGGGGAAAACCCCACCAACCACCTGGGCCTCGGGTCCCACTGTGTGACGGCCCGCTTACCGTGTCTTTATCAGGGCCTAGACTCCCGTGCGTACAGATCGTCGAATCAAGAGTTGACTGAGGTCACGACACCAGCCCGGTCCGGGTCTGATGTCTGTCGAGGGAGTGAGGGACGGGCGATGCGGGAGACGGTGGGTGGTGAGCCGACCGTGGCCGTCGCGGCGGGCTACTTCGCGTCCTACTCGGTCGTGGGACTGCTGACGCTCGTCGGGGTGCTCTTCGTCGCCGTCGCCTTCGGGGCCGGCCGGCTGCTGCGCCCGGTGGTCCCCACCCCCGAGAAACTCCTGACCTACGAGTGCGGCGTCGACCCCGTCGGCGAGGGCTGGGCCCACACCCAGGTCCGCTACTACGTCTACGCCTTCCTCTACGTCATCTTCGCCGTCGACTCGATCTTCCTGTTCCCCTGGGCGACGGTCTTCGCCGCCCCCGGCTACGGCGCCACCACCCTCGTGGAGATGTTCATCTTCCTGGGCTTCCTCGCCGTCGGCCTGCTGTACGCATACAAGAAGGGCGTCCTGACATGGACGTGACGCCGGAGCCTGTCCTGCTGCCGGAGCCGAAGAGGCTGGGCGCGCTCGCCCGCCTCGCCCCCGAACCGATGAAGGTCGTCCTCAACTGGGGCCGCCGCTACTCGCTCTGGGTCTTCAACTTCGGCCTCGCCTGCTGCGCGATCGAGTTCATCGCCGCGTCGATGGCCCGCCACGACTTCATCCGCCTCGGCGTGATCCCGTTCGCGCCGGGCCCCCGCCAGGCCGACCTGATGGTCGTCTCGGGCACGGTCACCGACAAGATGGCCCCCGCGGTCAAGCGCCTGTACGAGCAGATGCCCGAGCCGAAGTACGTCATCTCCTTCGGCGCCTGCTCCAACTGCGGCGGCCCCTACTGGGACTCCTACTCCGTGACCAAGGGCGTCGACCAGATCATCCCGGTCGACGTCTACGTCCCCGGCTGCCCGCCGCGCCCCGAGGCCCTTCTCCAGGGCATCCTCAAGCTCCAGGAGAAGATCGCGGCCGAGTCCCTCGGCGAGCGCTACGGCACCGCCCGCCCCTCCACCGCCGCCCTCCAGAGCGACCTGGTACGACCGCCCGCACCGGCCTCGGTCCCGGCGTCACCGGCGTCACCGCCGTCGGACCCGGCGGGGGAGGGGGATGCGCGATGACCTCTTCGACCGGCTGGCTGCCGGCCCCCGTCGAGGAACTCTTCGGCCCGGACGCCACTGCCGAGGAGTCCTACGAGGTCCTGACCGTCGACGTGCCTCCCTCCTCCTGGCTCACCGCCCTGGACACCGCCCGTACGACCCTCTCCTGCACCTACTTCGACTGGCTGAGCGCGGTCGACGAGCCCGGCGCCGGCTTCCGCGTCTGTGTCCACGTCGCCGCCCTCGCCCCCGTCCGCCGCCTGCTCCTGCGCACGACGGTGCCGCACTCCGCCCCCGAACTCCCCTCCGCCGTCGGTGTCTACGCGGGTGCCCGCTGGCACGAACGCGAGACCCACGAGATGTTCGGCGTCCGCTTCACCGGCCACCCCGGCCTGGACCACCTCCTCCTCCCCGAGACCTTCGAGGGCCACCCCCTCCGCAAGGACTTCGTCCTCGCGGCCCGCGTCGCCAAGGCCTGGCCCGGCGCCAAGGAACCGGGCGAGTCCGACCACGGCGGCCCCAAGCGCCGCCAGATGCTGCCCCCGGGCGTCCCCGACCCGAACGAGTGGGGTCCCCTGAAGGGCCAGCTCCCCCCTGCCCCCGCCCGCCCGGCCCGAGCCGCGGCAGGAAGGGCAGCCGCAGGCAGGCCAGCCGCAGCGGGAGCGGGCGAGCGTCCCGCCCGTGCGGCCGGAGAGCGTCCGGTACGCCGCTCACGCACCACGGCCGAGGGCTCGGCCAGCCAGACGCCCGCCCCGGAAACCGCCGTGTCTCCCGAGCTCTCCGAGCCCCAGCCGACCCCAACACCGCCCCGCCGTGCGCGCAGCGCGGGAGAGGGATCGGCTTCCCAGCGGCCGGACTCCGCTGAGGACACGGCGTCTGGCACAGTGCCTGGCACGGCGTCCTCCGAGCCCTCCGAGCCCTCCGAGGGCCGGTCGACGGCGGCTCCTCGGCGTGCGCGTGGTGCGGGAGAGGGTTCCGCCTCGCAGCGGGCGGGCGCCCCGGAGGAGGGGACGGCAACTTCCGGTCCTTCCGATACCCCCGGCGAACAGCCGTCCGCGGCACCGCCCCGCCGTGGACGCAGTGCGAGCGAGGGTTCCGCCTCGCAGCGCACGGCCTCCGCCGCGGAGGAGACCGCTCCGGCCGCGGAGCCGTCGGCCGCTCCCCGGGGGCCCCGACGGGCACGCACCGCCTCGGGCGGCTCCGCTTCACAGCGTGCGCAGGACACGTCGTCTCCGACTCCGACGGAACCGGCCACCCCGGCCCGCCCCGCCACCCCTCGCAGCTCTGACGCCCCCTGGCACCACGCCCGTCCCGCCTTCGACGAACCCGATCCGGAGGCCGCGGAACAGCGACGCACGGCAGCGCAGCCGACCGAGCCGGTGCCGACCGAGCCGCAGCCGACCGAGCCGGTGCCGAACGAGCCGGTGCCTTCCGTGCCCGAGGTCCCCGAGCCGTCTCGGGAGGCCAGGCCCGGGAGGTTGGCTTCTGAGACCGCCGCGTCTGAGGGCCCCGCGCCCGAGGCTCCGGCCACTGACGCCCCCGAGCCTGAGGGGCCCGCCCCTGAAGGCCCGGTGGCTTCCGAGGCTCCCGATCCCGGTGTGCCCGGTCCGGAGACCCCGGACGCCGACGGCCCCGCCCCCGAGCAACCCCCCGCCGCGCAGGACGACCACCCAGGAGGTTCGCAGTGAACGACGCTCTGGACGTCGCCCTGCGACTCCTCGTCGTGTTCGTCGTCTTCCTCACCTTCCCCCTGATCGTCGGTCAGACCGAGCACAAGGTGATGGCCCATATGCAGGGCCGCCTCGGCCCGATGTACGCCGGCGGTTTCCACGGCTGGGCCCAGCTGATCGCCGACGGCGTGAAGTTCGCGCAGAAGGAGGACGTGGTTCCCGCGGGCGCGGACCGCCGTATCTTCCAGCTGGCCCCCGCGGTCGCCCTCCTGCCGTATCTGCTCGTGCTGCTCGCCATCCCGATCGGGCCGGGCGAGGGCGCCGTCGGCCAGGTCCTGGACGCGGGTGTCTTCTTCGTGCTGGCCGTGATGGGCGTCGGCGTCCTCGGCTCGCTCATGGCCGGCTGGGCCAGCGCCAACAAGTTCTCCCTCCTCGGCGGCCTGCGCACCGCCGCTCAGCTCCTCTCCTACGAACTCCCGATGCTGCTCGCCGCCGCCTCCGTGGCGATGGCGGCCGGCACCGTCTCGCTGCCGGGCATCGTCGACGCCTTCCACTGGTGGTGGCTGCCCTGGCAGATCACCGGCGGCCTGATCTTCTTCACCGCCGGCCTCGCCGAACTCCAGCGGCCCCCGTTCGACATGCCCGTCGCCGACTCGGAGATCATCTTCGGCGCGTACACCGAGTACACCGGCCTGCGGTTCGCCCTGTTCCTGCTCGCCGAGTACGCCGGGATCGTCGTCCTGTGCGGCCTGACCACCGTCC
The DNA here is from genome assembly GCF_055583825.1 of Streptomyces sp. NPDC104367. NCBI lineage: Bacteria > Bacillati > Actinomycetota > Actinomycetes > Kitasatosporales > Streptomycetaceae > Streptomyces > Streptomyces sp. NPDC104367. Next base: position 7,754 of record NZ_JBVJND010000035.1, read on the forward strand.
TCTTCCTGGGCGGCTGGCACGGCCCGTGGGGCGCCGACGGGCTCGGCTGGCTGTGGACCCTCCTGAAGACGGCGATCCTCGCCTTCGTCGTGATCTGGCTCCGCGTGACCTATCCCCGTCTGCGCGAGGACCAGCTCCAGAGGTTCTCCTGGACCCTCCTCGTCCCCCTTTCTCTTGCCCAGATCGCCCTCACCGGCATCGTCAAGGTGGTGATCTCCTAGTGGCCCCCATCCCTGGCTCCGGCCTCGCCAAGGGCCTGGCCGTCACCCTGCGCACGATGACCCGGAAGTCGGTCACCGAGCAGTACCCGGACACCCTTCCCGACCTTCCGCCCCGCACCAGGGGCGTCATCGGGCTGTTCGAGGAGAACTGCACGGTCTGCATGCTCTGCGCCCGTGAGTGCCCCGACTGGTGCATCTACATCGACTCCCACAAGGAGACCGTCCCGGCGGCGGCCCCGGGCGGCCGTGAACGCAGCCGCAACGTCCTGGACCGCTTCGCCATCGACTTCTCCCTGTGCATGTACTGCGGTATCTGCATCGAGGTCTGTCCTTTCGACGCGCTGTTCTGGTCACCGGAGTTCGAGTACGCCGAGACCGACATCCACGAACTCACCCATGAGCGCGACAAGCTCCGCGAGTGGATGTGGACGGTCCCGGCCCCGCCCGCCCTCGACCCCGGCGCGGAGGAACCCAAGGAGATCGCCGCCGCCCGCAAGACCGCGGAGAAGCTCGCGGCGGCTCAGGCAGAGCAGGAGGCTCAGGCAGTGCAGGCGGCTCAGGACGAGTCGGCCGCGTCCCCGGCCGAGCCCCGGGAGGGGGACCAGTGAGCTCTCTCTCCCCGGCACCGCACGGCTTCCTGTCGCCGACCGGCGTGGAGATCGCCTTCCTTCTCGTCGGGCTGGTCACCTTCGGCGCCGCCCTGGTCACCGTCACCACCCGTCAGCTGGTGCACGCCGCCCTTTGGCTGGTGGTGGCCCTCGGTGGCATCGCCGTCGAATACCTGCTGCTCACCGCCGAGTTCATCGCGTGGGTGCAGGTCCTCATCTATGTCGGTTCCGTCGTCGTCCTCCTTCTCTTCGGTCTGATGCTCACCAGGGCTCCGATCGGCCGCTCCCCGGACGCCGACTCCGGAAACCGCTGGGCCGCGCTGGCCGTCGCCGTGGCCGCCGCCGCCTCCCTGGTCTGGGTGGTCGTGGACGCGTTCCGCACCACCTGGATCGACCTGGACGGTGCTGCCGCCGGTTCGACCAAGGTCACCGGCGCGAGCCTCTTCCAGAACTGGGTCCTGCCCTTCGAGGCCCTCTCCGTGCTCCTCCTCGCCGCCCTGGTCGGGGCGATCGTCCTGTCCCGGAAGGCGGCGGCGGATTCGGCCCCGCCCCCTGTGAACGGCCGGGCCGTCACACAGAGTTCCCCATCCGTCACGGATTCCGGGATTCACCCGATCGAGCAGGAAGGCGCCCGCTGATGCACCTCGCCTATCCCGCCGTTCTCTCCGCGCTCCTCTTCTGCACCGGCCTGTACGGCGTCCTCGCCCGCCGCAACGCGATCCTCGTCCTGATGTCGGTCGAGCTGATGCTCAACGCCGTCAACCTCAACCTCGTCGCCTTCGACGTCTGGCTGAGCAAGGCGGCCCGCGACACCCTGCACTCCGGCCAGGCGCTGACCCTGTTCACCATCGCCATCGCCGCCGCCGAGATCGGCATCGGCCTGGCGATCGTCCTAGCCGTCTACCGAAACCGCGGCACCTCCGACATCGACCGGCTCCGCGACACCGCCGAGGGCCACGGGCACGGCACCCCCGCGGACGGGCCGGCCGACGAGAAGGCTGAGGCCACCGCGTGACCACGACCACCCTCGCCGTCCTCGTCCCCCTGCTGCCGTTCCTGGCCGCCGTGACCGGCCTCCTCGTGGGCCGTACGGCGCCCGGCTTCGTCCGCCCGCTCGCGGTCCTGCCGACGCTCGCCGCGTTCGTGCTGACCGTCGCTGTCGCCGTCGACCAGGGCGGCGGCCGGACCGTCGAGGCCCACACCGAGCTCACCCCGACCGGTTCGGTCCCGATCGAGCTCGCCCTGTACATCGACGGTTTCGCCGCCCTCGTCGCCGTCCTGGTCACCCTCGTCGCCACCTGCGTACAGATCTACTCGACCGGCTACCTCCGCGACGACCCGCGCTACCCCTCGTACGCCGCTCTCGTCTCCCTCTTCACCTCCGCGATGCTGCTGGTCGTCTACTCGGGCGACCTGATCGTGCTGCTGGTCGGCTGGGAAGTCATGGGCATCTGCTCCTACTTCCTGGTCGGCCACTACTGGGAGACCCCGGAGGCGCGCGCCGCCTCCCTCAAGGCCTTCCTGGTCACCAAGCTCGGCGACGTGCCGTTCCTGATCGGCCTGTTCGCGCTCGCCACCGACGCCGGGTCGTTCCAGATCACCAAGGTCCTCGACACCGTCGCGAACGGGGGACTGCACCACCCGACCCTGGTGGCGCTGCTGCTCCTTGCGGGCGTGGCGGGCAAGTCGGCGCAGTTCCCGCTGCACACCTGGCTCCCCGACGCGATGGCGGGCCCGACCCCCGTCTCCGCGCTGATCCACGCCGCGACGATGGTCGCCGCCGGTGTCTACTTCGTCGCCCGCCTCCTCCCCGTCTTCGAGGCATCCCGGGCCGCGATGGTCGTCCTCGCCGTCATGGCCGCCGTCACCATGGCCGGCTCGGCCCTCGCCGCACTCGCCCAGGACGACATCAAGCGCGTCCTCGCCTACTCGACGATCGGTCAGCTCGGCTACATGACCGGCGCCCTCGCCGTCGGCGACCGCGGTGCCGCCGTCTTCCACCTCCTGTCGCACGGCGCCTTCAAGGCGCTGCTGTTCCTCGCGGCCGGCGTGATCATCCACGCCGCCGGCACCAACTCGCTGGCCGTCATGTCCCGCACCTCCGGCCTGCGCGACCGCGTCCCGGACGCCTACTGGACGATGACCGTGGCGCTCCTCGCGCTCGCCGCGATCCCGCCCTTCAGCGGCTTCTTCTCCAAGGAGTCCGTCCTCGGCGCCGCCGAGCACGTCGCCACCGGCCACACCGAGCACGCCCCCGGCAGCGCCGGCTGGATCGTCCTCGTCGCGGGCCTGGTCACCGCCCTGCTCACCGCCGCCTACGCGACCAGGCTGTGGCTGCTCGCCTTCCGGGGCAGCGGACCCGAGGTCCCGGACCACGGCCGGCAGCCGCTGTCCATGACCGTGGTGCTGTGGGTGCTGGCCGTCCCGTCCCTCGCCTTCGGCGGGCTCGCCTACCGCTCGCTGCCCGGCTGGTTCGACGGCCGCGCCCTCGCCCCGACCCTCACCACCTCGGTCCTCGGCACCGGCCTCGCCCTGGTCGGCGCACTCGTCACCTACGGCGCCTGGCAGCACACCCGGGCAGTGGCCGCCCGCTCCCCCCTGGGCGCGGTCGTCACCCACCCGGAGGCCGAACCCGCACTCGTCGAGGCCGAGGCCATCGCCGCCCACAAGCAGGTCTTCGGCGATGTGGCCTACGCACCCGACCCGGCCGACCCCGGCCGGCTGCTGCTCGGCCCGCTGCACCGCCACGCGGCCGTCGGCTTCCACCTGGACGCCGTCTACGACACGCTGTTCGTCCGCCCGGTGCTGGCCGCGGCGAGCCTCGTCCAGTTCCTCGACCGCGAGGTCGTCGACACCTACGTCCGCGGGGCCGGTGCCCTGCCCCGCCTGCTCGGGGCCGCCGTACGGCGCGCCCAGACCGGCAACGTCCAGACCTATGTGAGCGCGCTGCTCGCCGGCACCGTCGTCCTGGCGGTCGCCGTCCTCCTCGTCGCCACGGGAGCGTGAGCAGGCGTGATCGATATCAGCGAGTCCGTGATGCAGTTCCTTCTGGCATTCGTGGTCGTCGGCCCGCTCCTCGGAGCCGTCGCCGCCCTGCTGCCCGCCCCGCCGGGACTGAAGGGGAAGTCGCCCGAGCAGGCCGTGCTCCGGCACGGCGTGACCGTGACCGGTGTGATCCTCCTCGCGGCGATCGTCCTCGCGCTCGGCTTCGACCACGCCCATCCCTCGAAGATGCAGGCCACGACCGACATCAGCTGGATCCCCGCACTCGACGTGCGCATCCACCTCGGCATCGACGGCATCTCCCTCCCCCTCGTGGTCCTGACCGCGCTGCTGACCTTCCTCTGCGCGCTCTACTCGTACTTCAAGATGCCCGAGGGCCCGTCACCGAAGGCCTTCGTCGCCCTGCTGCTCGTCCTGGAGTCCGGCACCCTCGCGAGCTTCGCCGTCCTCGACCTGCTGCTGTTCTTCCTCGCGTTCGAGACGGTGCTCATCCCGATGTACTTCCTCATCGCCCGTTGGGGCGGCGCGGGCCGGACCCAGGCCGCCTGGAAGTTCATCCTCTTCACCCTGCTCGGATCCGTCGTCATGCTGCTCGGCCTGCTCCTGATCGGAATCAAGGCGGGCACCTTCGACATGGTGGCACTCGCCACTGACAACGGCCGGTCGCTGACCACATCCGTGCAGGTCATCGCCGTTCTGGCGATCGGGATCGGGCTCGCGGTCAAGACCCCGATGTGGCCCCTGCACAGCTGGCTGCCCGACGCCCACACCGCCGCGCCGACCGCCGGCTCGGTGATGCTGGCCGGCGTCCTGCTGAAGATGGGCACGTACGGGTTCGTCCGGATCCTGCTGCCGGTCGCGCCCGACGGATTCCGCACCTTCGCGCCCTACCTCGCGGCCTTCGCCGTCGTCGGGATCATCTACGGATCCCTGGCCTGCCTGAACCTGGCCAAGCGCGGCGCACGGGGCGATCTCAAGCGGCTGATCGCCTACTCCTCCGTCGGCCACATGGGATTCGTCCTGCTCGGCATCGCCACCATGACCCCGACCGGAGTCAACGGCGCCCTGTTCGCCAACATCGCCCACGGCCTCATCACCGGCCTGCTGTTCTTCCTGGTCGGAGGCCTGAAGGACCGCACCGGCAGCACCGACCTCGACACCCTCGCCGAGGAGAGCGGCGCCGCGCTGTACGGCAAGGCACCGCGCCTCGGCGGTCTGCTCGCGTTCGCCGCCGTCGCCTCGCTCGGACTGCCGGGCCTCGCCGGATTCTGGGGCGAGATGCTCGCCCTGTTCGGCGCGTTCGAGCCCGCCGCGGGCCTCAGCCGCCCGGCCTTCCTGACCTTCATGGCGATCGCCGCCTTCGGCACCCTGCTGACCGCCGCCTACATGCTGGCCGTGGTGCGCCGCGTCTGCATGGGCGACGTCTCCCGGGACACGCCGACACTCACCGACGTCCGCACGTACGAGTTCGCGGCCTGGACCCCCCTCGTGGCCCTCACCGTCGTCGCCGGACTGTGGCCCAGGGCCCTGCTCGGACTGACCGACCCGGCCGTGCAGCAGCTCCTCTCAGGAGGCACCCGATGAGCGCCCTGGCCCAGCTGCCGGCCGCGAGCCTCGTCCAGTCCGTCGACTGGCTGGCTGTCGCCCCGCCCACCTTCACCGCGATCGTCGCACTCGCCGTCCTGGTCGCCGACCTGTTCCTGCCCGAGGCCAGGAAGCAGCTCCTCGGCTGGGTGTCGGTCGCCGGGCTCGCAGTGGCCACCGCCCTGCTGCTGCCGCTCCTGGACCACGACCGCAGCACCTTCTGCCTGACGGGCTCCGCGCGCGCGTGCAGCTACACGGCCGACCGGTTCACCCTGGTCGTGCAGTTCCTGGTCCTCGGCGGCGCCCTGCTCACCGCACTGCTGTCCGTCACCACGCTGAAGGACGGCAACCGCCGCTACCCGCAGGGTGAGTTCTGGTTCCTGCTGCTCTCCTCGGCCGCCGGCGCCGCCCTGCTGCCCGCCTCCCGCGACCTCGCCACCCTGATCGTCGCCCTGGAGGTCGCCTCCCTGCCCGCCTTCGCCCTCGTCGGCATCCGGCACGGCGACGCGAAGTCCTCCGAAGCGGCCCTGAAGTTCTTCCTGTCCTCGGTGACCGCCACCGCCGTCAGCCTCCTGGGCGTCAGCTTCGTGTACGCCACCACCGGCACCCTCTACCTCACCCAGGTCGCCGACCGCATCCAGCACGTCGACGGACAACTGCACACGCTCGCCCAGACGGGCGTCGTCCTCACCCTCGTGGGCTTCGCGTTCAAGACGGCCGCCGTCCCCTTCCACTTCTGGGTGCCCGACACCTACGTCGGCGCACCCCTCCCGATCGCCGCCTACCTGTCCGTCGTCGGCAAGGCCGTCGGCTTCTCCGGCCTGATCCTGGTCACCGTCGTCGCGTTCCCGTCGTACGCGGACGTGTGGGGCCCCGCGCTCGCCGCCCTGGCCGCCCTCACCATGACCGTCGGCAACGTCGCCGCCCTGCGCCAGCAGGCCACGCGCGCGTACAGCGCGGTACGGCTGCTCGCCTGGTCGTCGGTGGGACAGGCCGGCTACCTGCTGGTGCCGATCGCGGCCGCCGGATACACCGACGACGCCCAGAAGGCCGTCGGCTCCACCGTCGCCTACGCCCTCATGTACGCGGCCGTGAACCTCGGCGCCTTCGCGGTGGCCGCCCTGGTGGGCCGTACGAAGGAACTCAACCGCGTCTCCGACTACCGCGGCCTGTACGCCCGCAACCCGCTCACCGCGCTGCTCCTGGCGTTCTTCCTGCTGTGCCTGGCCGGACTCCCGCCGGGCATCATCGGCCTGTTCGCCAAGGTCACCGTGTTCTCGACGGCCGTCGACGCGGGCCTCGGCTGGCTGGCCGTCGTCATGGCCGTCAACGTCGTGATCGCCCTCTTCTACTACCTCCAGTGGACCGCCCTGCTGTTCCGCGCCCCCGAGGGCGAACCGACCGAGCACCGGCTCCCGGCGCCCCTCACGGCTGCGCTCGCCCTCACCGGCGTTCTCGGCGTCGCGCTCTCCGGAGCACCGCAGCTGGTGCTCCGCTTCGCCACCACCGGCCTGTTCTGACGCCCTGCACGCGCGCGTGGAGCCGTTCCGCGCGCGTGCAGGGCCCGCGGCTCACCCGGATAGCTCACGGCGCGCACAGCGGACACAAGGGAACTAGTGGCCGCCGCCTGGCGTTGACCAGTGCGGGAGGGTCCACTGGACGTGACACCACGGAACCGGTGGCATCGCAGATCGGAAGGCAGCACCGCAGGCAAAGGGTTCCCCTGCCGCACGACTTGGAGGGCGTACCGTGCACCGCCGGCACAACGGGCTCAGGACCGCAGTTCTCCTCGGGGGACTGTCGGCACTCATCATCGTCATCGGCAGCTTCTTCGGCCGGACGGGTCTGATCGTCGCGGTCCTCGTCGCCCTCGGCACGAACGCGTACGCGTACTGGAACAGCGACAAACTCGCGCTACGCGCGATGCGCGCCCGCCCGGTGAGCGAGTTCGAGGCCCCGGCCCTGTACCGGATGGTCCGCGACCTCTCCACCCAGGCCCGCCAGCCCATGCCCCGCCTCTACATCTCCCCGACGGAGGCGCCGAACGCCTTCGCCACGGGCCGCAACCCGCGCAACGCCGCCGTGTGCTGCACGGAGGGCATCCTGCGCATCCTGGACGAGCGCGAACTGCGCGGCGTCATCGGCCACGAACTGAGCCACGTCTACAACCGCGACATCCTCATCTCGTCGGTCGCCGGCGCCCTCGCCTCGGTGATCATGTTCCTCGTCAACTTCGCCTGGCTGATCCCCGTCGGCCGTTCGGACGACGACGACGGCCCCGGATTCCTCGGCCTGCTGCTCATCATGATCCTGGGCCCGCTCGCCGCCAGCCTCATCCAGCTCGCCATCAGCCGCTCCAGAGAGTACGAGGCGGACGCCTCCGGCGCCCAGCTCACCGGTGACCCGCTCGCCCTCGCCAGCGCCCTGCGCAAGCTGGACGCCGGCACCAAGCAGCTCCCGCTGCCCCCGGAGCCCCGGATCGAGACCGCGAGCCACATGATGATCGCGAACCCCTTCCGCCCGGGCCAGGGACTGTCCAAGATGTTCTCGACGCATCCGCCGATGGCGGAACGGATCGCACGGCTAGAGAAGATGGCAGGTCGCCCGCAGTGAAGACCATCCTGAACATCATTTGGCTCATCCTGAGCGGCTTCTGGCTGTTCCTGGGCTACCTGCTCGCAGGCGTGATCCTCTGCATCACGATCATCGGCATCCCGTTCGGCATAGCGGCGTTCCGTATCGGCGTCTACGCCCTGTGGCCCTTCGGGTACACGACCGTCGAGCGACGCGACGCCGGGGCGCCCTCCTGCATCGGGAACGTGCTGTGGCTGGTCCTGGCCGGCTGGTGGCTGGCCCTGGCCCACATCGTCACCGGCATCGCCATGTGCCTGACGATCATCGGCATCCCTTTCGGCATCGCCAACTTCAAGCTGATCCCGGTCTCCCTGCTCCCGCTCGGACGTGAGATCGTGCCCACGGACCAGCCGTTCGCATCCCGCTGACCGCACTTCATCCGGGTTTTCCGACAGTCGAGTTGTCCACAGGCGGACATCCGGGCCGGGGTTGTCCACAGGCCGTCACGCATGTCAGTGGCGGCCTGCATCATGAAGCCATGACCGAGATCGAGCAGCTGCTGACACGGGTGACCGCGCAGGCCCGCAACTCCCACCCCTGGGGCTGGCCTTCGCTCCCCGCGCCCGTCGAGGCGGGCACGCTCGACCGCGCCCGGGAAGCCCTGGGCTTCCCCCTGCCACCCCTCCTCGGCGCACTCTACGAGCGGGTCGGGGACGGCGGCTTCGGCCCCTCGTACGGCCTGCTGCCCCTGCTCGACGCCGCGCCCTCCGGTGAACCGGCCGCCGTCGCCCAGTACCTCACCAACCGCGAGTACGGCCGCAGGAACCCCGACCGGCCCTGGCCCGAGGGCGTTCTGCCGATATCCCACTGGGGCTGCGGCATGTACGCGTGCGTGGACTGCCGGACCCCGGACGCCACGGTCCTGCTCTACGAGCCGAACGCCGACGACGTCGACGGCACCTGGTTCGTGGACGCACCCACCCTCGCCGGCTGGCTGCATGTCTGGCTGGACGGCACGGGCTGGTACGAGGAGACCGACGAGGGCACGGAACTGGTGCCCTGGGACGAGTTCCGGGCCCGCACCGCCCCGGGCCCGGCCGCCTGAGCGAGCCGACCACCGTGGGACGCCCGACCGCGTCCCCCGAACCGGACGGCGACGGCTACCCGGACGACGGCTACCGCACCGCCCTCCGTCGCCGTACGCCATAGGCCGCCGCGCCCACGGCCAGTACGGCGGCCCCCGAGACGACCGACACCACCGGCAGCGCGAACGCGAGGGCCGCGCAGCCGAGCAGTCCCACCACCGGAACCACCCGCGCGCGTGGGGCCGGATCGAGCGTCCAGGCCGAGGCGTTCGCCACCGCGTAGTACGCCAGCACACCGAAGGAGGAGAAACCGATGGCACCGCGGACATCCACCGTCGCCGCCGCCACGGCGACCACCGCGCCGACGGCCAGCTCCGCGCGGTGCGGCACCCGGAAACGCGGGTGCACGGCGGCCAGCGCCGAGGGCAGATGGCCGTCGCGGGCCATTGCCAGCGACGTCCTGGACACCCCGAGGATCAGCGCCAGCAGCGAGCCGAGAGCGGCCACCGCCGCGCCCACCCGCACCACCGGCACCAGCCCCGGCGCACCGGCCGCCCGGACCGCGTCGGCCAGCGGTGCCTCGGCCCGTCCCAGCGCGTCGGCGCCCAGTACGCACAGCACGGCCACCGCCACGCACGCGTACACCACCAGCGCGATACCCAGGGCCAGCGGAATCGCGCGGGGGATGGTGCGCGCGGGGTCCCGCACCTCCTCGCCGAGGGTCGCGATCCGCGCGTACCCGGCGAACGCGAAGAACAGCAGCCCGGCGGCCTGAAGCACCCCGCCCACGCCCGACGACAGCCCGGCGCCCAGCCGCCCGGCCTCCGCCTCCGCGGGCGTCAGACAGGCGACCACCACGGCGGTGAGCACCGCCAGCACCACGGCCACGATCACCCTGGTCAGCCAGGCCGACTTCTGGATCCCGCCGTAGTTCACGGCGGTCAGCGCGACCACGGCCGCGACCGCCACCGCGTGGGCCTGCCCCGGCCAGACGTACGCGCCCACGGTGAGCGCCATCGCCGCGCAGGACGCCGTCTTGCCGACGACGAACGCCCAGCCCGCGAGGTACCCCCAGAAGGCGCCGAGGCGCTCCCGCCCGTACACGTAGGTGCCGCCCGACTGCGGGTAGCGGGCGGCGAGGCGGGCCGAGGACATGGCGTTGCAGTAGGCCACGAGGGCGGCCACGGCCAGCCCGGTCAGCAGTCCCGACCCGGCCGCGTGGGCCGCCGGGCCCAGGGCCGAGAAAACGCCGGCCCCGACCATCGAGCCGAGGCCGACGACCACGGCGTCGCGCACGCCCAGCGTGCGCCGCAGCGCGGGGGAGGAGGCCATGTGCCGCACCCTACTGATCCGTCGCAACCGTGCGGTATCACCCGGTCGTCCCTGCTGGAGACGAGGAACGAACGGAACCCGCGACAGGTGAATCGGGACGGATCGGGCAGCGTGTCCGGCACAGCCGGCCCCGACCGGAATCACAGGGCCGGGCAAGTGAGAACACGGCGCGGAGGGGCAGGTTCAGGACATGGGCATCATCAGTTGGATCATTCTGGGGCTGTTGGCCGGCGCCATCGCCAAGTTCCTCCTGCCGGGGCGCGACCCCGGCGGCTTCATCGGCACGACCCTCATCGGCATCGTGGGCGCGTTCCTCGGCGGCTGGATATCGTCCCGCTGGCTGGACCACCCGGTCACCAAGGACTTCTACGACGGCACGACCTGGGTGGCTGCGATCGGCGGCTCACTGGTCCTGCTGATCGCCTACCGCATCCTGTTCGGCAACTCGCGCGACTGAGCGCCCCCGAAGCCGCGACCGGCAGGCGAGAAGGGCGGGCACCGCGAGGTACCCGCCCTTCTCGTACTCCGTCCCGTGCTCCGGCCGATGCCGACTACCGGTAGTTGACGAACTGGAGCGCGAAGTCGAAGTCCTGGCCCTTCAGGAGCGCGATCACGGTCTGCAGGTCGTCGCGGCTCTTCGAGCTGACGCGCAGCTCCTCGCCCTGGACCTGGGCCTTCACGCCCTTGGGACCCTCGTCACGGATGATCTTCGCGACCTTCTTCGCGTTCTCCTGGGAGATCCCCTCCTCGATCGACGCGAAGAGCTTGTACTCCTTGCCGGAGAGCTGTGGCTCACCCGCGTCCAGCGCCTTCAGCGAGATACCGCGCTTGATCAGCTTCGACTGGAAGACGTCGAGGATCGCCTTGACCCGCTCCTCGGAGTTCGCCTGCATCAGGATCTTCTCGCCGGACCAGGCGATCGAGGCACCCACGCCCTTGAAGTCGTAGCGCTGCGAGACCTCCTTGGCGGCCTGGTTGAGGGCGTTGTCGACCTCCTGCCGCTCGACCTTCGAGACGATGTCGAAACTGGAGTCGGCCATGTCCTGTGGCTCCTTGTATCGGGGGGGCGTAACGGGATGCGTGCGGCGCGCGGCGGCAGCCGCCGAACCCGGTGTGGGGACCGGGTCGCATCCTCACCAGCCTAGCCACCCGGAGTCCCGCGAGCGCCGATCAATCGAGTGGCGAAGCACCCCTCGGGATCGGGTATTGTTTACGTCGTTGCCAGGGAGCACCGCCGGAAAGCGGTTCGACTCGGCGACAAAACCCCGGCGGTGTGCCCGAGCGGCCAAAGGGAGCAGACTGTAAATCTGCCGGCTCAGCCTTCCCAGGTTCGAATCCTGGCGCCGCCACACGGGAACAGAGAGCCCGTGACCTGTGAACAAAGCAGGTCACGGGCTCTTTGTCATGCACTCCCACGGATGGCTGATCGGCTTGCGCGGTGTGGTCGAACGTGGTCTGTGGCGCCCCGCAGAGCCGCTTTCGCGTGATGAAGATCATGTACATGCTGCGTCGGTTGCTCGTTGGGTGAGAGCGGCACTGTGAGCCTGATGCTCCACGGCCCCACGAGCGACCCCACGACCCCGACGATCGGTATCGACGGTCCGCTGCCTGTGCCGTGCGCCGGGGCACACTGAACGTATGTCCTCCCGTCGCAGAACCTGTCCGGTGTGCCGCCGTGAAATCGCCGTCGTGGCAGGCCGCTTCGCGCGGCACGACCCGCCCGGTGCACGTGAGACCACGGACCTGGTCTCCTGCTCCGGCTCGCGCCTGCATGCACAACTCGAAGCGGTCCAGCCGTCGTTGGACGGCTACGCAGTGCCGGAATTCCCCGGGCAACTGCCGCTCTTCTGACCTCCGGCCCGCCCCCGCAGGCTCCGCCCCCGCAAGCTCCGCCCGGCCGCCGTCACCAGTTCCAACGGCCGGGCGGCGGGCTCAGTTCCCGGCCACCGACTTCACGGCCACGCCGACCGGCGTCGACCCGCCGATCAGCTCCAGGGTCAGACCGGCCGTCGCCGAGGTGTCCACCAACTCCGCCAGCACGGCGGCCACGTCGTCGCGCGTGACCGCACCCCGGCCCGTGTGCGCCTCCAGACGAACCAGGCCGGTGCCCGGCTCGTCCGTCAGCGAACCGGGGCGCAGGATCGTCCAGTCGAGCGCGCTCTGCCGGGCGACATACGCGTCGGCAGCACCCTTGGCCCGCAGGTACACGTCGAAGACCTCGTCGCCCGCGTGCGCCGCATCCGCGCCCATCGAGGAGACGACCACGAAGCGGCGGACGCCCGCGCGCACGGCCGCGTCCGCGAACAGCACGGCAGCGCCCTTGTCCACCGTGCCCTTGCGGGCCGGACCGCTGCCCGGCCCCGCGCCCGCCGCGAAGACCGCCACGTCCGCTCCCCGCAGGTGCGCCGCGACCTCCTCGGCCGATGCCGACTCCAGGTCGAGCAGCACCGGTTCGGCGCCCGCAGCCCGCAGGTCGTCACCCTGCTCGGAGTTCCGGATGATTCCCGCGACCTCGTCCCCACGTGCGGAGAGCAACCGCTCCAAACGCAACGCGATCTGACCATGACCACCAGCGATGACAATGCGCATGTTTCCGACCGTACGCCCGAAGCCCCGCATCCGCCGCATGACTTCATGCGCCCCACCCGTCCGAGCGGTCCCGTGGAAACGCGTTGCCGGGGCCGTCACCCTCGGCTGGGACATGCCCCTCCACCGGCGTGCGCTCCTCCGCGCCGTGCGCTCCCCGCGCCACCGCTCCCACGCCGGGCGCTCACGCACCCTGCGCGCCCCGGCGCCCCGTGATCACGCGCGCCGCCCGCCCCTTCCGGCATCCCCGCGCCCGCGCCCGTGTCTGTGTCCGTGACCCTGCCCGGCGCCCGCGCTTCTGCCACGCGCCCCGCTTGCACGCCTGCGCCGCGCGCCCTGCCCCCGTCCGAGGCGCCGCGCCGCGGGGATGCCGGAAGGTGCCGGCCGGCCCTCAGGACACCTCGCCCCGGCCTTGCCTGGGCAGCCCCAGTTCCGCGGTCGCCGCCGAGTTGCAGTACTCGCGGACCGCGCTCGTGCGGGCGACCACGCGCCCCCGGTGCACCACGATCCGGCTGTAGGCGAGGGAGAGGGCGCCCGCGAGGCGGTCGCCGCGTACGGCGAGGAGTTCGGCGGGGAATCCGGCCTCTACGCGGACCTCGGGGAGGCCGAGGGCCGCGCGGGCGTTGGCGCTCACGGCGGCGTAGGCGTCCGCGGGGCGCAGGCCGTGGCGGGAGGCCAGGAGGTAGGCCGCTTCCAGGGGGTCACCACGGCCCACCGGGTTCGACAGGTCGCGCAGGGCGCCGCTGCCGGCGGCGACCCGTACCCCGGCCGCCCGCAGCAGCCGTACCGGAGCCGTGCCGCGGCGGTCGACGGAGCCGCAGCCGCCCTGGGGCAGGCAGACCACCGTGACGCCGGCCGCGGCGAGCTGGTCCGCGACCCGGCCGGCCGCCTCGCCCGGAAGGCGCGCGAGCCCGGCGCACGGGCCGAGTGCCACGCCGGGGCGCATACCGCCCGCCATCGCCGCGAGCCTGGCCAGCCGGGCCGGGTCGACGGCGTCCGTGTGCAGGTCGACCGGGCAGCCGTGCTCGGAGGCCACCTCCAGGACGGCCTCCACGTAGCCCGTGGGATCGGGGTCCAGGTCCGGGCAGCCGCCCACCACCGACGCGCCCATCTTCGCGGCGTCCCGCAGCATCGCGAGGCCGTCGGCGCCGGCGATCCCGGTCAGCACCCGCGGCATCGCGACCGCCGTGAGCTCTGCCAGCCCCCGTAGCGAGCGGCGAGCCCGGAGGACGGCGGCCAGCGCGCCCAGCCCCTGGACGTCGCCCACGCGCACGTGCGCGCGCACGGCCGTCGCGCCGTGCCCGAGTTGCAGCAGGGCCGCCTCGGTGGCACGGCGCTGGACGTCCTCGGGCTCGTACGAGACCGGGCCGCCGCCGTCCGCGGAGAGCGCGGTGTCGCCGTGCGCGTGCGGTTCGGCCGGGGCCGGGAGCAGGAGGTAGCCGGTCAGGTCCACGCGTGCGCCGCCCGCGCGGGCCGGCCCCGACGCCAGGCTGCCCGCCGTCCCGACCGCCTCGATGCGCCCGCCGCCCAGCCGTACGTCCACGGTCCGGCCGTCGGTGAGGCGTGCTCCGCACAGCAGGAGCGTGGCCGGGTCGGAATGCCCCGAGGAACCCGGCGAGTTGGACGACGACGAGGGCGGCTGCGGCTGGCTGTCGGGCATCGCGCTCCAGGTAGGTCGGTCCAGGCGAGGGACTCAAGATCACGCAGAGTGAGTCGAGCCTAGGACGGCGAGCCGCGCGGGGCGGGGAGGAGGGCAATAGTCGTACCGGCGCCGTCGGACCTGCGGGGACCGGTTTCGGCACACGCGCGTGAGGAGCGCCGGAAGGGGTCCGTGAGGCGGTTGTGCGGTGGTCGCGAGCGGTGCGGAAGAGGCCTGGAACGGCGGCGGGAAACGGATTTGGGCGAACGGCGGCCTAGCGTGTAATGTCTTCATCGCTCGCCCCAATAGCTCAGTCGGCAGAGCGTCTCCATGGTAAGGAGAAGGTCTACGGTTCGATTCCGTATTGGGGCTCTGGTGTGAGAGGTTCCCGTCGCAAGGCGGGAGCTGATCTCATCAAAGCGGTGTAGCTCAGTCGGTAGAGCAAGCGGCTCATAATCGCTGTGTCACCGGTTCAAGTCCGGTCACCGCTACTGACAGTAGCCGATTGCGGGGTCGGTCCTTCGATCGGCTACTCTTTCTTGCGTTGAATCAGTCCATCCGTTCGTCTTAGGAGCACTCACGTGGCTGCCACCGACGTCCGCCCGAAGATCACGCTGGCCTGCGTGGAGTGCAAGGAGCGGAACTACATCACCAAGAAGAACCGGCGTAACAACCCGGATCGCCTTGAGATGAAGAAGCACTGCCCGCGTTGCAACGCGCACACTGCGCACCGCGAAACGCGATAAGAAACAGGCTCGTCCGTGAGGCCGTCCCCGCAAGGGGGCGGCCTCACGGCGTTTCAGGGGACAGCTTTCCCGCTAGTTTGTGGGGCATCACAGCAGACATCAGGAGGTGCCGGGCCGATGGCGCTCGACCAGTCCTTCGTGGGACGGACCTACCCGCCCACCGAGCCCTACGAAGTGGGCCGGGAGAAGATCCGCGAGTTCGCCGAGGCGGTGGGCGACGCCAACCCGGTGTACACGGACCCGGAGGCCGCCAAGGCGCTCGGTCATTCCGATGTGATCGCCCCGCCGACTTTTGTTTTCTCGATCACTTTCCGTGCGGCCGGGCAGGTCGTCCAGGACCCGCAGCTCGGCCTGGACTACAGCCGGGTGGTGCACGGCGACCAGAAGTTCGCCTACCGGCGTCCGGTGCGTGCCGGTGACCGGCTGAGCGTCACCTCGACCATCGAGGCCATCAAGTCCCTCGCGGGCAACGACATCATCGACATCCGCGGCGATGTCCACGACGAGACGGGCGAACTCGTGGTGAGCGCCCTGACCAAGCTGGTGGCCCGCGCGGCGGACGTGGAAGAGGGGGCGTGAGGATCCGATGACGGCGAAGATCGCTTACGAGGACGTCGAGGTCGGCACCGAACTGCCGGCGCAGACCTTCCCCGTGACCCGCGCCACGCTCGTGCGGTACGCGGGTGCCTCCGGGGACTTCAACCCGATCCACTGGAACGAGAAGTTCGCCAAGGAGGTGGGCCTGCCGGACGTCATCGCGCACGGCATGTTCACCATGGCCGAGGCGATCCGCGTGGTCACCGACTGGGCCGGCGACCCGGGCGCGGTCGTCGACTACGGCGTCCGTTTCACCAAGCCCGTCGTCGTCCCCAACGACGACCAGGGCGCCGTCGTCGAGGTCAGCGGCAAGGTCGCCGCCAAGCTCGACGACAACACCGTGCGCATCGACCTGACGGCCACCAGCGCCGGACAGAAGGTGCTCGGCATGTCCCGCGCGGTCGTGCGACTGGCCTGATCGGCGGCAGCGGCGGAACGACTGCGACAGCCGTTGCGACGGCAGTTGTGGCGGCGGTCGCGACGGCGGCGAGATCGTGGCGCTGCCGGAAGTAAGGGGCGTTCTCCATGGCGGGGCGCCCCTTACGCGTGTGCGGCCTCCTGCTCGTGAAACGCCCCCTTGACTCAGTTAGTGATTGAGTACTAACTTTCTCGCATGGTCAGGATGAGTGCTGAGGAGCGGCGCGAGAGCGTCGTCCGGGCGGCGATCGCCGAGTTCTCGCAGAGGGGCTACTACGGCACCTCCACCGAGGCGATCGCCAAGCGGGTCGGGGTCTCTCAGCCGTATCTCTTCCGGCTCTTCCCGGGCAAGAAGGCGATCTTCGGCGCCGCCTCGCAGCGCTGCATCGACGAGATGCGCGAGGTCTTCGAGAAGGCGGCCGAGGGGCTGGAGGGGCAGGAGGCCCTGCACGCCATGGGTGAGGCGTACGTGCGGCTGATCCAGGAGCGGCCGGAGCGGCTCCGGATGCAGATGCAGACGTACATCACCGTCGCGGCCGCGGAGGCGGAGGGCGAGCACGAGTTCGGTGAGATCGTGCGGGCCGGGTGGGCGCGGCTCTGGGAGACCGTTCATCTGCTCTCGGGGGCCGATGTCGACGTCACCACCACCTTCCTGGCCAAGGGGATGCTCATCAACACCTACATGGCCATGGGGTTCCCGCCCGAGCACCGGGTCTGGCAGGGGATGTTCTCGGACGCCGACGGCACGGGGTCGCCGGAGAAGTAGCGCCACGGCTTCACGGTCTTACGGCTTCAGGGGGAACGCGGTCCGCCGTGCTTCACCCAGGGTCTTTCATGGGCCCAAAAATTAGTGACCAATAACTAATCAACTCGCGGAACACGCTCTGGGGGAGCGATGTCAGAACAGACAGCACAGCCCACCGCACGTCGCGGAAGCGCCGCCTGGGCGCTCGTCATCACCAGCGTCGCCGGATTCATGGCGGCCCTCGACAACCTCGTCGTCACCACCGCGCTGCCCTCCATCCGGGAGGACCTCGGCGGTGCGCTCGACGACCTCGAATGGACCGTCAGCGCCTACACGCTCACCTTCGCCGTGCTGCTGATGTTCGGCGCCGCCCTCGGCGACCGCTTCGGCCGGCGCCGGCTCTTCCTGGTCGGCCTCACCGTGTTCACCGGCGCCTCCGCCGCGGCGGCCATGGCACCCGGCATCGACTCGCTGATCGCCGCCCGCGCGGTCCAGGGCGTCGGCGCGGCCGTCATGATGCCGCTCACGCTCACCCTGCTGACGGCGGCCGTGCCGGAGGCCAGGCGCGGGATGGCGTACGGTATCTGGGGCGCCGTCAACGGGCTCGCGGTCGCCTCCGGGCCGCTCATCGGCGGCAGCCTCACCGAACACGTGTCCTGGCATTGGATCTTCTGGCTGAACGTCCCGCTCGGCATGGCCCTGCTGCCGCTCGCCCGGCTGCGGCTCGCCGAGTCCCGCGGCACCGGCGCCCCGCTCGACATCCCCGGCACCCTGCTCGCCAGCGGCGGCCTCTTCGGGATCGTCTACGGCCTGGTGCGCGGCCCCGCCGACGGCTGGAGCAGCCCCCTCGTACTCACCGGGCTCTTCGCCGGTGCCGCCCTGCTCGCCGGCTTCGTGGTGCACGGCAGCCGCGCCAGGAACCCCATGCTGCCGATGCGGCTCTTCCGCTCCCGGGCGTTCTCCGGGATCAACGCCGCCAGCCTGCTGATGTTCCTCGGGATGTTCGGGTCGATCTTTCTGCTCAGCCAGTACATGCAGGGCGTGCTCGGCTACTCGCCCACCGAGGCCGGACTCAGGATGCTGCCCTGGACCGGCATGCCGATGCTCGTCGCGCCGATCGCCGGCATCCTCTCCGACCGGATCGGCGGCCGGCCCATCGTCGCCGCCGGACTCTTCCTCCAGGCCGTCGGGCTCGGCTACATGGCCTCCGTCGTCACCGCGCACGCCTCCTATGCGGCACAGCTGCCCGGCCTGATCGTCAGCGGCATCGGCATGGCGCTCTACTTCGCCCCGGCCGCCAACCTGGTCATGTCCGCCGTCCGCCCGCAGGAGCAGGGCATCGCCTCCGGCGCCAACAACGCGCTCCGCGAGGTCGGCGGCGCGCTCGGTGTCGCGGTCATGTCGTCCATCTTCTCCGCCCAGGGCGGCTACGAGAGCGCCCAGAGCTTCGTGGACGGACTGCGGCCCGCCCTCGTCACCGGAGCCGCGGTGGTCGCCTTCGCCGGGATCGCCGCCCTGTTCATCCCCGGCCGGCGCCGGGCGGGCAAGGTCGTGGCGGGCGCCGGGGAGCGCGCCCCGGAGCTGGAGACCGTCGGAAGCTGATCATGTGACGGCACGCGCGCGTGGGGCCCCGTCCCGGACGGACGGGCCCCACGCGCACGTGCCGTTCGGCGCGGGCGGGACCGTCGCCGGCGTCTCGTAGTCTTGGGCGCGTGCAGGAACTCCACGACGCCCCCCTCGCCCCCCTCACCACCTTCCGGCTCGGCGGCCCCGCCACCCGGCTGGTCACCGCGACCACCGACGCCGAGGTGATCGCCGCCGTCCGCGAGGCCGACGACAGCGGGACCCCGCTGCTGGTCGTCGGCGGCGGATCGAACCTGGTCATCGGCGACAAGGGCTTCGACGGCACCGCCCTGCGCATCGCCACCACCGGCTTCGAACTGCGCGGTACGACACTGGAGCTGGCGGCCGGCGAGGTGTGGACCGACGCCGTCGCCCGCACCGTCGAGGCGGGCCTCGCGGGCATCGAGTGCCTCGCCGGGATCCCGGGGTCCGCCGGGGCCACGCCCATCCAGAACGTGGGGGCGTACGGCCAGGAGGTCTCCGCCACCATCACCGAGGTCGTCGCCTACGACCGGCGGGGCGGTGAGACCGTGACGCTCACCAACGAGGAGTGCGCGTTCTCCTACCGGCACAGCCGGTTCAAGGGCGACCCGGAGCGCTACGTCGTCCTGCGCGTCAGGTTCGGGCTGGCGGACGAGGGCGGGCTGTCGGCGCCCCTGCGGTACGCCGAGGCCGCGCGGGCGCTCGGCGCGGAGCCGGGCGACCGGGTGCCGCTCGCCGACGCCCGCGCGGCCGTGCTCAAGCTCCGCGCGGGGAAGGGGATGGTGCTGGATCCCGAGGACCACGACACCTGGTCCGCAGGGTCCTTCTTCACCAACCCGATCCTCACGGACGGACAGTTCGCCGACTTCCACGCGCGCGTGCGCGAGCGGCTGGGCGACGGCGCCGAGCCGCCCGCCTACCCGGCGGGCCAGGGCCGTACCAAGACCTCGGCGGCCTGGCTGATCGACAAGGCCGGGTTCACCAAGGGGTACGGCACCGGAGCGGCCCGGATCTCCACCAAGCACACACTGGCGCTGACGAACCGGGGCGGGGCCACGACGGAGGACCTGCTGGAGCTGGCGCGTGAGGTCGTCGCGGGCGTGCGCGAGGCGTTCGGCGTCACTCTCGTCAACGAGCCGGTGACCGTCGGCGTGAGCCTCTGACCGGGAGAGTCGTCGGCCAAGCGGGATCCTCCGGCCGGACGGCAGCCCTCCGGGGCAGCGTGCCGGAGGCGGCTCAGTACGCCACCCCGACGCCCTGCTTCACCGTCCCCTCGTCATCGATCATCGACAGCATCGCGTGGGCCACGTCCGCGCGGGCGATGAAGCGGCCCTTCGGCGGGAAGCCGCCGATCACCGTGCGGTAGGCGCCGGTGAGGGGCTTGTCCTGGAGGCGGGGCGGGCGGACCGACGTCCAGTCGGTGGCGCTGCGGGACAGCTCCGCCTCCATCTCGCGCAGGTCGTCGTAGACCGGCCGGAGGATCCGGCCGACCAGGCCGCGCATCGAGCGGTCCAGCAGTCCGTCGTCCGGTTCCGGGCCCACCGGGGCCGCGCTGACCACCAGCAGCCGCCGTACGCCCTCGGCCTGCATCGCGGCCAGGACCGTGCGGGTCAGCCGGGCGGCCACCCCGGCGTCGCCCCGGGCGCGCGGGCCCAGACCGGACAGGACCGCGTCCCGGCCCGTGACCGCCGGGCGGACCGCCCCGGGGTCGGTCAGGTCCGCGCGGACGACCTCCAGGCCGGGGCCGGACACGGCCAGCCGGGCCGGATCGCGGACCACCACCGTGACCCGGTGACCCGAAGCCAGCGCCTGGCGGGCGATCTCCCCGCCGATCCCACCGGTCGCGCCGAAGACAGTGAGGTTCATGACTTCTCCCGTGTGTTCCTGCGTCAGTAGGTGGGTGAGTATTCACTCACCCCTGCCCGGTCTCTAGAGTGGGTAAGCACTCACCCACTCGTCAAGGGTCTTCGGGACATCCGTCGCACCCGAGGGAAAGGGCATGTGATCCTTGGGCGTCATGGAGCAGAAACCGGCCCGCGTCCGCATCCTCGACGCCGCACACCAGCTCATGCGTACCGTCGGGCTGGCACGCGCCACCACCAAGGAGATCGCCAGGGCGGCCGACTGCTCCGAGGCGGCCCTCTACAAGTACTTCCCCAGCAAGGAAGAACTGTTCGTGCACGTCCTCACCGAGCGGCTGCCGCGGCTCCTCCCGCTGCTCGGCGAGCTCACCGTCGAACCCGGCCGGGGCACCCTCCAGGACAACCTCACCCGGATCGCCCGGCAGGCCGCCCTGTTCTACGAGGAGAGCTTCCCGATCACCGCGTCCCTCTACGCGGAACAGCAGCTCAAGCGGAAGCTCGACGACAGACTGCGCACCATCGGCGCCGGACCGCACGTGCCGCTGCGGGCCCTCGACGCCTACCTGCGCGCCGAGCGGGCGATCGGCCGGATCCGGGCCGACGCCGACACCACCGCGGCCGCCACCCTGCTGCTCGGCGCCTGCGTCCAGCGCGTCTTCTCCTACGAGGCGACCGCGTCCGGCGTGCGCCCGCCGGTGGACGAGTTCGCCGCCGGGCTCGCCCGCACCCTGCTGGGCGGAATCTCCGTTGCCGAGGACCCCGCCCGCCCGCGACCCTGATGCCATGAGGCATCCCGCATGCGGCTGAGGCTGCGCGAGTTCCGGCCCCGCACCGGCCCGACCGAACACCGGGTCGTCCAGCCCTGGCAGCCGCTGCGGCACACCTCACTGCGCGAGCCCGCGCCGGTCGGCACACTCACCGGCGACCACGACGGGCTCAACCGGCTCGCCGGACTGTTCTCGTTCGCCGCCCACTCACGGCACACGATCGTCCACGTGCCGCTGTGCGAGGCCGTGCCGTCCGACGAGGACGGGGGACAGGACGGGGGACAGAGGCCGCTCGTCGACCTCGTCCTGGTCCACGAGACGCTCGGGCTGCGCGCCTCCGGGTGGCCCGGCCTGCGCCGGCGGCTGCGGCAGGGCACCCCGCTCAGCGTCCGCACCGACGAGGCCCGCACCGCGCGGGACGCGGCCCTGTGGCGCGCCCGGCAGCAGCGCGCCGACCGCCGCGACGAGCTGCGGCACACCACCCACGCCGGCACCCTCTTCCTCTTCGGCGGCCGGGAGGTGTTCGCCGAGGCCGCCATGTCCCTGGCCTACGCGGCCGGCCGGGGGCCGGGCCACAAGGGCGTGGCCCAGGGACACTCGGCACTCGTGTCGGGGCTGTGGGGACTGAGGCAGCCGCCGGGCGGCGGGCACCCCGTCGAGGTGCTGGTCTGCTTCAAGCCCTACCCGCCGTACGCCCACTTCCGAAGACCCTGAGGAAGGCCGCCGCAGAGAGGGGCCCTGAGGGAACGCCCGAGGGAACGCCCGCGAGGCGGACAGGGGGCTACGCGGTTCCCGGTGCCGGAGTGGTGAGCCAGTCGTCGATCCCTGCCAGCAGCCTCGCCTTCGTGTCCGGCGGCGCCGCCGAACCCCGCACCGACTGCCGGGCCAGCTCCGCCAGCTCGGCGTCGGAGAAACCGTGGTGCACGCGCGCGATGTCGTACTGGGCGGCCAGCCGGGAGCCGAACAGCAGCGGGTCGTCGGCGCCCAGCGCCATCGGCACGCCCGCCTCGAACAGGGTCCGCAGCGGGACGTCCTCGGGCTTCTCGTAGACGCCCAGGGCCACGTTGGACGCCGGGCACACCTCGCACGTGATCTCCCGGTCCGCGAGCCGCTTCAGCAGCCGCGGATCCTCCGCCGCCCGCACCCCGTGCCCGATCCGGGAGGCGTTCAGGTCGTCGAGACAGTCCCGCACCGACGCCGGACCGGTCAGCTCGCCACCGTGCGGAGCGGCCAGCAGACCGCCCTCGCGCGCGATGTGGAACGCCCGGTCGAAGTCCCGGGCCATGCCCCGGCGCTCGTCGTTCGACAGCCCGAAGCCGACCACGCCCCGGTCCGCGTAGCGCACGGCCAGCCGCGCGAGCGTACGCGCGTCCAGCGGGTGCTTCATCCGGTTCGCCGCGACCAGGACGCGCATACCGAGGCCGGTCTCCCGGGACGTCGTCTCCACCGCGTCCAGGATGATCTCCAGCGCCGGGATCAGACCGCCCAGACGCGGCGCGTACGACGTCGGGTCCACCTGGATCTCCAGCCAGCCGGAGCCGTCCCTGACGTCCTCCTCGGCGGCCTCCCGCACCAGCCGCCGGATGTCGTCGGGCTCTCTCAGACAGGAGCGCGCGGCGTCGTACAGCCGCTGGAAGCGGAACCAGCCCCGCTCGTCGGTGGCCCGCAGTTTTGGTGGTTCGCCGCTGGTCAGGGCGTCGGTCAGCGCCTCGGGGAGGCGCACGCCGTATTTGTCGGCCAGTTCCAGGACGGTTCCCGGCCGCATCGAACCGGTGAAGTGCAGATGCAGATGGGCTTTCGGCAGCCCAGAGACATCACGTACGTGCTCCATCCCAGGATCCTGCCGTACGCACCGGTCGTACCGGTAGCCGATTCCCCTTTAGTGGCCTTGCTCGCACACGGGAGCGCATACGGGAGCGGACGCGGGAGCGCATACGGCGGCGGGCCGCCTCCCCGGAGGGAAGCGGCCCGCACGCGCGCGTGGAGCGGGGAAAGAGCTCAGTCCCTGGCCTCGGCCAGCAGCTTCTGCATCCGGCTCACGCCCTCGACGAGGTCCTCGTCACCGAGCGCGTACGACAGTCGCAGGTAACCGGGCGTACCGAAGGCCTCGCCGGGTACGACCGCGACCTCGGCCTCCTCCAGGATCAGCGCGGCCAACTCGACCGAGTCCTTCGGGCGCTTGCCGCGGATCTCCTTGCCGAGCAGCGCCTTGACCGAGGGGTAGGCGTAGAAGGCGCCCTCGGGCTCCGGGCAGAGCACGCCGTCGATCTCGTTGAGCATCCGCACGATGGTCTGGCGGCGCCGGTCGAAGGCCTCGCGCATCTTCGCCACGGCGGACAGGTCACCGGTGACGGCGGCCAGCGCGGCGACCTGCGCCACGTTGGAGACGTTCGAGGTGGCGTGCGACTGGAGGTTCGTGGCCGCCTTGACGACGTCCTTGGGGCCGATGACCCAGCCCACGCGCCAGCCCGTCATCGCGTACGTCTTGGCGACGCCGTTGACGACGATGCACTTGTCGCGCAGCTCGGGCAGGACCGCCGGCAGCGAGGTGAACTTCGCGTCGCCGTAGACCAGGTGCTCGTAGATCTCGTCGGTGAGGACCCACAGGCCGTGCTCGACGGCCCAGCGGCCGATCGCCTCGGTCTCGGCCGCGCTGTAGACCGCGCCGGTCGGGTTCGACGGCGAGACGAACAGGACGACCTTCGTCCGCTCGGTCCGGGCCGCCTCCAGCTGCTCGACCGAGACGCGGTAGCCGGTGGTCTCGTCGGCGACGACCTCCACCGGGACACCGCCGGCCAGGCGGATCGACTCCGGGTAGGTCGTCCAGTACGGCGCCGGGACGATGACCTCGTCGCCCGGGTCGAGGATCGCGGCGAAGGCCTCGTAGATGGCCTGCTTGCCGCCGTTGGTGACGAGCACCTGGGACGGGTCCACCTCGTAGCCGGAGTCGCGCAGCGTCTTCGCGGCGATCGCGGCCTTCAGCTCGGGCAGACCGCCGGCCGGCGTGTAGCGGTGGTACTTCGGGTTCTTGCAGGCCTCGATGGCGGCCTCGACGATGTAGTCCGGCGTCGGGAAGTCGGGCTCACCGGCGCCGAAGCCGATCACCGGGCGCCCGGCGGCCTTCAGGGCCTTGGCCTTGGCGTCCACGGCGAGGGTGGCGGACTCGGAGATCGCGCCGACTCGGGCGGAGACCCGGCGCTCGGTGGGAGGGGTTGCAGCGCTCATGGGCCCATCGTTTCAGACCGGAAACCTGCCCGGCACGCCGGTTTCACAGACTGAACAGGTTCGGGCCGAACCATGAACAAGCGTGCGGATCCGGCCCCCGGCCAGGACGATCTTCCGTACGGCCGCCCCGGACTGCCGCTTTCTGTTCGACGCGGCGCCGCGGACCACGTACACTCTCACCTCGTTGGCCTCCGCCAGCCGGGCCTGAGCCGGTGCGCACCAAGCACCCGGCCGGATGCGGTACGTTGGGGGACACACAAAGGGTCGTAGCTCAATTGGTAGAGCACCGGTCTCCAAAACCGGCGGTTGGGGGTTCAAGTCCCTCCGGCCCTGCTACACACACCGTCAGGATGTGTGCGTATGTACGTACAAGCATTGCACCGCCGTGCGGCTCCTGATAACCGGGCGCGGCACGGCCTTGACCCCGGATCAGGTGAGGATGAATGACGGACGCCGTGGGCTCCATCGACACGCCTGATGCCGACGAGGTGCCTGAGTCCAAGAAGGCCCGCAAGGGCGGCAAGCGTGCCAAGAAGGGCCCGCTGAAGCGCCTCGCCACCTTCTACCGCCAGATCATCGCGGAACTCCGCAAGGTCGTCTGGCCCACGCGAAACCAGCTGACGTCGTACACCACCGTGGTGATCTTCTTCGTCGCCATCATGATCGCTCTGGTGACCGTGATTGACTATGGACTCAACCACGCCGCCAAGTACGTCTTCGGCTAAGCACAGCAGCGAAGGGCGCCGTGGTACCGGCGCCCCTTTTCGCATGTTCCACCCCTATGTATCCAGGAAGAAGCAGCCATCGTGTCTGACCCGAACCTGAACGACGCCGTCGAGCCCGAAGAGGCCGTCGCAGACGAGCTGGACATCGTCGAGGGCGCGGACGAGCAGGACGAGTTCGAGGCTGCCGAGGCCGAACTGGGGGAGCCGGCCGAGGAGGCCGCGGTCCACGTCGAGGACGAGGAAGAGGCCGACGAGGAGGAGCTCGAGGAGCTCGCCGAGGAAGAGCCCGCCGAGCCGGTCGACCCCGTCCAGGCCCTGCGCGAGGAGCTGCGCACGCTGCCGGGCGAGTGGTACGTCATCCACACGTACGCCGGCTACGAGAACCGCGTGAAGACCAACCTGGAGCAGCGCGCCGTCTCGCTGAACGTCGAGGACTACATCTTCCAGGCCGAGGTGCCGCAGGAAGAGGTCGTCCAGATCAAGAACGGCGACCGCAAGACCATCAAGCAGAACAAGCTGCCGGGTTACGTGCTCGTCCGCATGGACCTGACCAACGAGTCGTGGGGTGTCGTCCGCAACACCCCCGGTGTCACCGGCTTCGTCGGCAACGCCTACGACCCGTACCCGCTGACCCTGGACGAGATCGTCAAGATGCTCGCGCCGGAGGCCGAGGAGAAGGCGGCGCGCGAGGCCGCGGAGGCCGAGGGCAAGCCGGCGCCGCAGCGCAAGGTCGAGGTCCAGGTGCTGGACTTCGAGGTGGGCGACTCGGTCACCGTCACCGACGGTCCGTTCGCCACGCTCCAGGCCACCATCAACGAGATCAACCCCGACTCGAAGAAGGTCAAGGGCCTGGTGGAGATCTTCGGGCGCGAGACGCCGGTCGAGCTTTCGTTCGACCAGATCCAGAAGAACTGAGTCGTCCGTCGGCCGCAGGCCGCGCCCTCGGATAAGTCAGGTCGGGTTGGCCTCAAGCAGGCCACCTGACCTGCTTCGTTTTTGGCCGCACATCTATACCCGCTATCGTTGTGCGGTATGCCCGCAACCGGGTGGTCCTCGGATGCGGGCAGGACCCGAATGAAAGGACCCGGAGAGTAATGCCTCCCAAGAAGAAGAAGGTCACGGGGCTCATCAAGCTCCAGATCAACGCCGGTGCGGCGAACCCGGCCCCGCCGGTCGGCCCCGCGCTCGGTCAGCACGGCGTCAACATCATGGAGTTCTGCAAGGCCTACAACGCCGCGACCGAGTCGCAGCGTGGCTGGGTGATCCCGGTGGAGATCACGGTCTACGAGGACCGCTCCTTCACCTTCGTCACCAAGACGCCGCCGGCCGCGAAGATGATCCTCAAGGCCGCTGGTGTCGAGAAGGGCTCCGGCGAGCCCCACAAGACCAAGGTCGCCAAGATCACCGAGGCGCAGGTCCGTGAGATCGCCACGACCAAGCTCCCCGACCTGAACGCCAACGACCTGGACGCCGCCGCGAAGATCATCGCCGGCACCGCCCGCTCCATGGGCATCACGGTCGAGGGCTGAACCCCACTTTCGTAGAACCACCGTGGTAGGGCCTGCTCGGCCCGTACACCACGACTCCTTCAGAACACACAGGAGCAGTTGTGAGCAAGCGCAGCAAGGCTCTCCGCGCTGCGGACGCCAAGGTCGACCGGGAGAAGCTCTACGCCCCGCTCGAGGCCGTCCGTCTCGCCAAGGAGACCTCCACGACCAAGTTCGACGGCACCGTCGAGGTCGCCTTCCGCCTGGGTGTCGACCCGCGCAAGGCCGACCAGATGGTCCGTGGCACCGTGAACCTCCCGCACGGCACCGGTAAGACCGCCCGGGTCCTGGTCTTCGCGACCGGTGACCGTGCCGAGGCCGCGCGTGCCGCGGGCGCCGACATCGTCGGCGCCGACGAGCTGATCGACGAGGTGGCGAAGGGCCGTCTGGACTTCGACGCCGTCGTCGCCACCCCGGACCTCATGGGCAAGGTCGGCCGCCTCGGCCGCGTCCTCGGCCCGCGTGGTCTGATGCCGAACCCGAAGACCGGCACCGTGACCCCCGACACGGCCAAGGCCGTCACGGAGATCAAGGGCGGCAAGATCGAGTTCCGCGTCGACAAGCACTCGAACCTGCACTTCATCATCGGCAAGACGTCCTTCGAGGACGACAAGCTGGTGGAGAACTACGGCGCCGCGCTGGAGGAGATCCTCCGTCTGAAGCCGTCCGCCGCCAAGGGCCGCTACATCAAGAAGGCCGCCATCAGCACCACGATGGGCCCCGGCATCCCGATCGACTCGAACCGCACCCGCAACCTCCTCGTCGAGGAGGACCCGGCCGCCGTCTGAGCCACGCGCTCGGTCCGGTAGCCGCGTCAGGGACGCGTCAGCCAGCAGGACGGGCCCCGCAATCCGAGAGGGTTGCGGGGCCCGTCCCGTTTCCCCGGGCGGACCGGCCCCCGCCGACTTCCGGCGCGATGCCGGTGACCTGGGTTAGCGTCGGGGTGGGGAGTCGCATGGGGGGTGGTTCTGGATGACGGGCACGGGCGTGCGCCGGACGGTCCTGGCGGCCGTGCTGGCGGCCGCGCTGACCGGGACGGCGGCCTGCACCTCCGCGGGAGGCGCCGCGGACCCGGCCGGCCGGGGGACGAGGAGCAGCACCGCCCCGCAGGCCCGTACGCTCGCCGCCCTGCGCTCCGCCGAGCGGTCCACGCACCACGCCCGCTCGGTCAGGGTCCGCTCCACCACCACCCTGGGCTCCCTGATGTCCACCCGGGCCGAGGGTGCCCTCGGCTGGTCCCACGGCCTCACCGGCACGCTCACCATCACCTACACCGGCGGTACCACCGCCGACCTGATGCGCAGCCTCGACTCCACGTCCCTGGAGACCCGCTACCTCAAGGACGCCTACTACGCCAAGGTCGGCGAGCGGTTCGCCCGGCAGCTCGGCGGCAGGCACTGGATCAAGTACACGTACGCCTACCTCGCCACCCTGGGCGGCGGCTCGGGCGCGATGATGACGGACCTGATGCGCAACACCACGCCCAACCAGTCCGTGCGGATGCTGCTGGCCTCCGAGGACGTCCGCGCGGTCGGCGAGGAGAAGGTCTCCGGCGTGTCCACCACCCACTACTCGGGCACGGTGAACGCCTCCGACCTGGCCGAGGGCAGCGACCTGCGCCGGCAGCTCGGCCAGGCCGGCGTCGCCACCGAGACCGTGGACATCTGGATCGACGGCAAGGACCTGCTGGTCAAGAAGGTCGAGAAGGCCCAGACGGACAGCGGGAAGATGACCCAGACCGCCTACTACAGCGGCTACGGCGTGAAGGTCAGCGCCGAGAAGCCCCCGGCCGCCGACACCGAGGACTTCAGGACGCTGCTGAAGAAGCGGGGCGGCAGCGGATCAACCTCCTGAGAGCGGCCGTACCGGGCCGATTTGCTTGACAGCGCACCGGTCCCGTACGCTCCTCGGGAAGCCAAAGACCGCTGGTCGTTGCCGTGTGCTCGTAAGGGTGTGCGGTGGCCGAAGGATCCGCTGAACCGCGGACGACCCGCGCAGGTGACTGTGGAAGTGCTCCCGGAATACGCGCTCGCGTGTGTGTGCCCGGTCGAGCCACGCCCCGTGCGCCTGCGCCGGGGCGTTTCGTTTTCCTCAGCCCCTTCTGAGCGGTCCTCATCACCCGGAAGGAGGCCGACGCTCTATGGCAAGGCCCGACAAGGCTGCCGCGGTAGCCGAGCTCGCGGAGCAGTTCCGCGGTTCGAACGCCGCCGTGCTGACCGAGTACCGGGGTCTCACCGTGGCGCAGCTCAAGACGCTGCGTCGTTCGCTCGGTGAGAACGCCCAGTACGCCGTGGTGAAGAACACGCTGACCAAGATTGCGGCCAACGAGGCCGGGATCACGACGCTCGACGACCTGTTCAACGGTCCGACGGCGGTCGCCTTCGTCACCGGTGACCCGGTGGAGTCGGCGAAGGGTCTTCGTGACTTCGCCAAGGACAACCCGAACCTCGTCATCAAGGGCGGTGTCCTTGACGGCAAGGCGCTGTCCGCCGACGAGATCAAGAAGCTTGCGGACCTCGAGTCCCGCGAGGTTCTGCTCGCCAAGCTGGCGGGCGCCCTGAAGGGCAAGCAGACGCAGACTGCTCAGCTCTTCCAGGCGCTCCCGTCGAAGCTCGTCCGCACCGTGGACGCGCTTCGCGCCAAGCAGGACGAGCAGGGCGGTGCCGAGTAATTCGGCTCGCACAATGACCGCCGCCGCGTGAGGCAGCCCGCCTCGCGCACCGGCAGCGGTCGACGCGGGCCAACGTACGCCCGCCGCACATGTACATCCCGGCACCAGCCGAATTAGTGGAAGGATCGCCCTCATGGCGACGAAGCTGTCCCAGGAAGAGCTGCTCGAGCAGTTCGAGAACCTCACCCTCATCGAGCTCTCCGAGTTCGTGAAGGCCTTCGAGGAGAAGTTCGACGTCACCGCCGCCGCCGCGACCGTCGTCGCCGGTCCGGCCGGTCCGGCCGCCGCCGCCGAGGCCGAGGAGGAGAAGGACGAGTTCGACGTCATCCTCACCGGTGCCGGCGACAAGAAGATCCAGGTCATCAAGGTCGTGCGCGAGCTCACCTCGCTCGGCCTGAAGGAGGCCAAGGACCTCGTGGACGGCGCCCCGAAGCCCGTCCTCGAGAAGGTCGCCAAGGACGCCGCCGAGAAGGCCGCCGAGTCCCTCAAGGGCGCCGGCGCCTCCGTCGAGGTCAAGTAACACCTTTGAGGTCCCAGTGACCTCTGTGTGCTGAAACACCCCCCTCGGGGGCTGTAACGCGCAGACCGCGAAGAGCGATCATCCATCCGGGTGGTCGCTCTTCGGCGTTACCGGGAGGCCGACCACGGTTGCCTTGCACCTGTGACGGCGAGGGGTATGGTGATCTTCGTCGTGTCTCCGGCGCACCGGGTTTGCGCAGAGGGGCCTTGACGAACCGCACGCAGCGCGCAATTCTCAGGACGCGTCGCCAGAACGGTCCGAATCCGAGGCATGGATCGGCGACGAAGAGGGCAGTATCAACGTGCGTTGAGGGCAGGCATGACGCAGGCGTTGACGATGAAGAGGGTCTCAGAAAATGGGGACTGGACATCAGTGTGCCAAGTGGCTACACTGACCCTTTGCGCTGCCTGTTAGCTGTCCCCTGCCCGTCACCAGGGGTCTGCCCTCACCCGAACGCCGACGACCGAACCTCCTCTGAACTGGGGTTTCCGTCTCTGTGTCCCGGGAAGGGACCGGGGAGCGCGTAGTGAGTCCGAGCCCTCGGAAGGACCCCCTCTTGGCCGCCTCGCGCACTGCCTCGAACGCGAATATGAACAACGGCGCCAGCACCGCCCCGCTGCGCATCTCCTTTGCAAAGATCAAGGAGCCTCTCGAGGTTCCCAACCTGCTCGCGCTGCAGACCGAGAGCTTCGACTGGCTGCTCGGCAACACCGCCTGGCAGAGTCGGGTCGAGGAGGCTCTGGAGTCAGGTCAGGACGTCCCCACCAAGTCCGGTCTGGAGGAGATCTTCGAGGAGATCTCCCCGATCGAGGACTTCTCCGGGTCGATGTCGCTGACCTTCCGCGACCACCGCTTCGAGCCGCCGAAGAACAGCATCGACGAGTGCAAGGAGCGCGACTTCACGTACGCCGCCCCGCTCTTCGTCACGGCCGAGTTCACCAACAACGAGACCGGTGAGATCAAGTCCCAGACGGTCTTCATGGGCGACTTCCCGCTCATGACGAACAAGGGCACCTTCGTCATCAACGGCACCGAGCGTGTCGTGGTGTCGCAGCTGGTCCGTTCCCCCGGTGTCTACTTCGACTCCTCCATCGACAAGACCTCCGACAAGGACATCTTCTCCGCCAAGATCATCCCGTCCCGGGGTGCCTGGCTGGAGATGGAGATCGACAAGCGCGACATGGTCGGTGTCCGTATCGACCGCAAGCGCAAGCAGTCCGTGACCGTCCTTCTGAAGGCGCTCGGCTGGACCACCGAGCAGATCCTCGAGGAGTTCGGCGAGTACGAGTCCATGCGCGCCACCCTGGAGAAGGACCACACCCAGGGCCAGGACGACGCGCTGCTCGACATCTACCGCAAGCTGCGTCCGGGCGAGCCCCCCACGCGTGAGGCCGCGCAGACGCTGCTCGAGAACCTGTACTTCAACCCGAAGCGCTACGACCTCGCCAAGGTCGGCCGCTACAAGGTCAACAAGAAGCTGGGCGCGGACGCCCCGCTCGACGCCGGCGTGCTCACCGTCGAGGACGTCATCTCGACGATCAAGTACCTGGTGAAGCTGCACGCGGGCGAGACCGAGACGGTCGGCGACAGCGGCGGTTCGATCGTCGTCGAGACCGACGACATCGACCACTTCGGCAACCGTCGTCTGCGCAGCGTCGGCGAGCTCATCCAGAACCAGGTCCGCACCGGCCTGGCCCGTATGGAGCGCGTCGTCCGCGAGCGGATGACCACCCAGGACGTCGAGGCGATCACGCCGCAGACCCTGATCAACATCCGGCCGGTCGTCGCCTCCATCAAGGAGTTCTTCGGCACCAGCCAGCTGTCCCAGTTCATGGACCAGAACAACCCGCTGTCGGGTCTCACCCACAAGCGCCGTCTGTCGGCTCTTGGCCCGGGTGGTCTCTCCCGTGAGCGGGCCGGCTTCGAGGTCCGTGACGTGCACCCCTCGCACTACGGCCGTATGTGTCCGATCGAGACGCCCGAAGGCCCGAACATCGGTCTGATCGGCTCGCTCGCCTCCTACGGTCGCGTCAACGCCTTCGGCTTCGTCGAGACCCCGTACCGCAAGGTCGTCGACGGCCAGGTCACCGACGAGGTCGACTACCTGACCGCCGACGAGGAGGACCGCTTCGTCATCGCCCAGGCCAACGCCGGCCTGAACGACGACATGCGCTTCGCCGAGAACCGCGTCCTGGTCCGCCGCCGCGGCGGCGAGGTCGACTACGTCGCCGGTGACGACGTGGACTACATGGACGTCTCGCCGCGCCAGATGGTGTCGGTCGCGACCGCCATGATCCCCTTCCTGGAGCACGACGACGCCAACCGTGCCCTCATGGGCGCGAACATGATGCGCCAGGCCGTGCCGCTCATCAAGAGCGAGGCCCCGCTGGTCGGCACCGGCATGGAGTACCGCTCCGCCGTCGACGCCGGCGACGTGGTCAAGGCCGAGAAGGACGGTGTGGTCCAGGAGGTCTCCGCCGACTACATCACCACGGCCAACGACGACGGCACGTACATCACGTACCGCCTGCACAAGTTCTCCCGGTCCAACCAGGGCACCTCGGTGAACCAGAAGGTCGTCGTCGACGAGGGCGACCGGATCATCACCGGCCAGGTGCTGGCCGACGGTCCGGCCACCGAGAACGGCGAGATGGCCCTCGGCAAGAACCTGCTCGTGGCGTTCATGCCGTGGGAGGGTCACAACTACGAGGACGCGATCATCCTGTCGCAGCGCCTCGTGCAGGACGACGTCCTCTCCTCGATCCACATCGAGGAGCACGAGGTCGACGCCCGTGACACCAAGCTCGGCCCCGAGGAGATCACCCGGGACATCCCGAACGTCTCCGAGGAGGTCCTCGCCGACCTCGACGAGCGCGGCATCATCCGCATCGGCGCCGAGGTCATCGCCGGCGACATCCTCGTCGGCAAGGTGACCCCGAAGGGCGAGACCGAGCTGACCCCCGAGGAGCGCCTGCTGCGCGCCATCTTCGGTGAGAAGGCCCGTGAGGTCCGCGACACCTCGCTGAAGGTGCCGCACGGCGAGACCGGCAAGGTCATCGGCGTGCGCGTCTTCGACCGCGAGGAGGGCGACGAGCTGCCGCCGGGCGTGAACCAGCTGGTCCGCGTCTACGTCGCGCAGAAGCGCAAGATCACCGACGGTGACAAGCTCGCCGGCCGTCACGGCAACAAGGGCGTCATCTCCAAGATCCTGCCCATCGAGGACATGCCGTTCCTCGAGGACGGGACCCCGGTCGACATCATCCTCAACCCGCTCGGTGTGCCGTCCCGAATGAACCCGGGACAGGTCCTGGAGATCCACCTCGGCTGGCTCGCCAGCCGCGGCTGGGACGTCTCCGGCCTCGGCGAGGAGTGGGCGCAGCGCCTCCAGGCGATTGGCGCCGACTCCGTCGCGCCCGGCACCAACGTCGCGACCCCGGTCTTCGACGGTGCCCGCGAGGACGAGCTGGCGGGTCTGCTCCAGCACACCATCCCGAACCGCGACGGCGAGCGCATGGTGCTCCCGAGCGGCAAGGCGCGGCTGTTCGACGGCCGTAGCGGTGAGCCGTTCCCGGACCCGATCTCGGTCGGCTACATGTACATCCTCAAGCTCCACCACCTGGTCGACGACAAGCTGCACGCCCGTTCGACCGGCCCGTACTCGATGATCACCCAGCAGCCGCTGGGTGGTAAGGCGCAGTTCGGTGGCCAGCGCTTCGGCGAGATGGAGGTGTGGGCCCTCGAGGCCTACGGCGCCGCCTACGCGCTCCAGGAACTGCTCACCATCAAGTCCGACGACGTCACCGGCCGCGTGAAGGTCTACGAGGCCATCGTCAAGGGCGAGAACATCCCCGAGCCCGGCATCCCCGAGTCCTTCAAGGTGCTCATCAAGGAGATGCAGTCGCTCTGCCTGAACGTGGAGGTGCTGTCCAGCGACGGTATGTCCATCGAGATGCGTGACACCGACGAGGACGTCTTCCGCGCTGCGGAGGAGCTCGGCATCGACCTGTCGCGGCGCGAGCCGAGCAGCGTCGAAGAGGTCTGACGGGAGTCCGGCGGGCCCTGAGCCATCAGGGCCCCGCCGACCCCCAGGCCCCCGTTTCAGACCACAGACTTACAACCCTGAGAGGGATTGACGCATA
Source organism: Streptomyces sp. NPDC104367 (assembly GCF_055583825.1). Classification (NCBI taxonomy): domain Bacteria; kingdom Bacillati; phylum Actinomycetota; class Actinomycetes; order Kitasatosporales; family Streptomycetaceae; genus Streptomyces; species Streptomyces sp. NPDC104367. Next base: position 41,952 of record NZ_JBVJND010000035.1, read on the forward strand.
GTGCTCGACGTCAACTTCTTCGACGAGCTCCGGATCGGCCTGGCCACCGCGGACGACATCCGTCAGTGGAGCCACGGCGAGGTCAAGAAGCCCGAGACGATCAACTACCGCACCCTCAAGCCGGAAAAGGACGGGCTCTTCTGCGAGAAGATCTTCGGCCCCACCCGGGACTGGGAGTGCTACTGCGGCAAGTACAAGCGCGTCCGCTTCAAGGGCATCATCTGTGAGCGCTGCGGCGTCGAGGTGACCCGCGCCAAGGTGCGCCGTGAGCGGATGGGCCACATCGAGCTGGCCGCGCCCGTCACGCACATCTGGTACTTCAAGGGTGTCCCGTCGCGCCTGGGCTACCTGCTGGACCTGGCGCCCAAGGACCTCGAGAAGGTCATCTACTTCGCGGCGTACATGATCACGTTCGTCGACGAGGAGCGCCGCACCCGCGACCTGCCCTCCCTGGAGGCGCACGTCTCCGTGGAGCGCCAGCAGGTCGAGAACCGCCGGGACGCCGACCTGGAGGCCCGCGCCAAGAAGCTGGAAAGCGACCTGGCCGAGCTGGAGGCCGAGGGCGCCAAGGCCGACGTGCGCCGCAAGGTGCGCGAGGGTGCCGAGCGTGAGATGAAGCAGCTGCGCGACCGTTCGCAGCGCGAGATCGACCGCCTCGACGAGGTGTGGACCCGCTTCAAGAACCTCAAGGTCCAGGACCTGGAGGGCGACGAGCTGCTCTACCGCGAGCTGCGGGACCGCTTCGGCACGTACTTCGACGGTTCGATGGGTGCCGCGGCGCTGCAGAAGCGCCTGGAGTCCTTCGACCTCGACGAGGAGGCCGAGAAGCTCCGCGAGATCATCCGCACCGGCAAGGGCCAGAAGAAGACCCGTGCGCTCAAGCGCCTGAAGGTCGTCTCCGCGTTCCTGCAGACCAGCAACAGCCCCAAGGGCATGGTGCTCGACTGCGTGCCGGTCATCCCGCCGGACCTCCGCCCGATGGTGCAGCTGGACGGTGGCCGCTTCGCGACCTCCGACCTGAACGACCTGTACCGCCGTGTGATCAACCGGAACAACCGACTGAAGCGCCTTCTCGACCTCGGTGCGCCCGAGATCATCGTGAACAACGAGAAGCGCATGCTCCAGGAGGCCGTCGACGCGCTGTTCGACAACGGCCGTCGTGGTCGCCCGGTCACCGGTCCCGGCAACCGCCCGCTGAAGTCTCTCAGCGACATGCTGAAGGGCAAGCAGGGTCGATTCCGTCAGAACCTGCTCGGCAAGCGTGTGGACTACTCCGCGCGTTCCGTGATCGTCGTCGGTCCGCAGCTGAAGCTGCACCAGTGCGGTCTGCCGAAGGCCATGGCGCTGGAGCTCTTCAAGCCGTTCGTCATGAAGCGGCTCGTGGACCTCAACCACGCGCAGAACATCAAGAGCGCCAAGCGCATGGTGGAGCGCGGCCGCACCGTCGTGTACGACGTCCTCGAAGAGGTCATCGCCGAGCACCCGGTGCTGCTGAACCGTGCGCCCACCCTGCACCGCCTCGGCATCCAGGCCTTCGAGCCGCAGCTGGTCGAGGGCAAGGCCATCCAGATCCACCCGCTCGTCTGCACCGCGTTCAACGCGGACTTCGACGGTGACCAGATGGCCGTGCACCTGCCGCTGTCCGCGGAGGCGCAGGCCGAGGCCCGCATCCTGATGCTGTCCTCGAACAACATCCTCAAGCCCGCCGACGGCCGTCCGGTGACGATGCCGACCCAGGACATGGTCCTCGGTCTGTTCTTCCTGACGACCGACGGCGAGCTGCGCGACACCAAGGGCGAGGGCCGCGCGTTCGGCTCCACGGCCGAGGCGACCATGGCGTTCGACGCCGGCGAGCTCGCGCTCCAGTCCGCGGTCGACATCCGCTTCCCGGTGGGCACCATCCCGCCGCGCGGCTGGACCCCGCCGGCGCAGGAGGAGGGCGAGCCGGAGTGGCAGCTGGGTGACACCTTCCGCCTGCGGACGACCCTGGGCCGCGCGCTCTTCAACGAGCTGCTGCCCGAGGACTACCCGTTCGTCGACTACTCGGTGGGCAAGAAGCAGCTCGGCGAGATCGTCAACGACCTGGCCGAGCGCTACCCCAAGGTCATCGTGGCGGCGACGCTCGACAACCTGAAGGCGGCCGGCTTCTACTGGGGCACCCGCTCCGGTGTCACCGTGGCCATCTCCGACGTCGTCGTCCCCGAGGCGAAGAAGGCGATCGTCGCGGGTTACGAGGCGCAGGACGAGAAGGTCCAGAAGCAGTACGAGCGCGGTCTGATCACGAAGGAAGAGCGCACTCAGGAGCTCATCGCGATCTGGACCAAGGCGACCAACGAGGTCGCCGAGGCGATGAACGAGAACTTCCCCAAGACGAACCCCATCTTCATGATGGTTGACTCGGGTGCCCGAGGAAACATGATGCAGATGCGGCAGATCGCCGGTATGCGTGGTCTGGTGTCGAACGCGAAGAACGAGACCATCCCGCGTCCGATCAAGGCCTCGTTCCGTGAGGGCCTGTCCGTGCTGGAGTACTTCATCTCCACCCACGGTGCCCGTAAGGGTCTGGCCGACACCGCCCTGCGTACCGCCGACTCGGGTTACCTGACCCGTCGTCTGGTGGACGTCTCGCAGGACGTCATCATCCGCGAGGAGGACTGCGGCACCGAGCGCGGCCTCAAGCTGCACATCGCGGAGGTCGGCGCGGACGGCGTGCTGCGCAAGGCGGACAACGTCGAGACCAGCGTGTACGCCCGTGCGCTGGCCGAGGACATCGTCGTCGACGGCGTGGTGCTGGCCCCGGCCAACACCGACCTCGGTGACGTCCTCATCGACGAGCTGGTCGCCCGCGGCGTCTCCGAGGTCAAGACCCGCTCGGTCCTGACCTGCGAGTCCGCCGTCGGCACCTGCGCCATGTGCTACGGCCGCTCGCTGGCCACCGGCAAGCTGGTCGACATCGGTGAGGCGGTCGGCATCATCGCCGCCCAGTCCATCGGTGAGCCCGGTACCCAGCTGACGATGCGTACCTTCCACACCGGTGGTGTGGCCGGTGACGACATCACCCAGGGTCTGCCGCGTGTCGTCGAGCTCTTCGAGGCCCGTACCCCGAAGGGTGTCGCCCCGATCTCCGAGTCGGACGGTCGCGTCCGCATCGAGGAGACCGAGAAGACCAAGAAGATCGTCATCACGCCGGACGACGGCAGCGACGAGACGGCGTTCCCGATCTCGAAGCGCGCCCGGCTCCTGGTCAGCGAGGGCGAGCACGTCTCGGTGGGCCAGAAGCTCACCGTGGGTGCCACCAACCCGCACGACGTGCTGCGCATCCTGGGCCAGCGTGCCGTCCAGGTCCACCTGGTCGGCGAGGTCCAGAAGGTCTACAACTCGCAGGGTGTGTCGATCCACGACAAGCACATCGAGATCATCATCCGGCAGATGCTGCGCCGCGTGACGATCATCGAGTCCGGCGACGCCGAGCTGCTGCCCGGCGAGCTGGTCGAGCGCTCGAAGTTCGAGACCGAGAACCGTCGTGTGGTCCAGGAGGGCGGTCACCCGGCCTCCGGTCGTCCGCAGCTCATGGGTATCACCAAGGCCTCGCTGGCCACGGAGTCCTGGCTGTCGGCGGCGTCCTTCCAGGAGACGACGCGAGTCCTCACCGACGCGGCGATCAACGCCAAGTCCGACTCGCTCATCGGCCTCAAGGAGAACGTCATCATCGGTAAGCTCATCCCGGCCGGTACGGGTCTGTCCCGCTACCGCAACATCCGGGTCGAGCCGACCGAGGAGGCGAAGGCCGCGATGTACTCGGCCGTCGGCTACGACGACATCGACTACTCGCCGTTCGGCACCGGCTCCGGCCAGGCCGTTCCGCTGGAGGACTACGACTACGGTCCGTACAACCAGTAGTAGTGGGTTCTGAAGGGCGGTCACCCCGTGGCAACGGGGTGACCGCCCTTCGGCGTCTCACCGGGCGGTCAGCTCCAGGGCCGTCACCACCACCGCGGCGACGGCGGCCAGCGCGCCGATGCTGGCCAGCGGCCACCGTGTCCGCTCCAGCGCGTCCAGGCGCTGCTCGTGGTCGGCGAGCTGCCGGTCGGTCTGGTCGCTGCGCTGGACCAGCAGCGCGAGCGACCCGTCGACCCGGGCGAACCCGGCCTCGACCGTCCCGCGCAGCCGCTCCAGCTCGACGGCCACCGCGGTCGGGTCGGAGAGGGAGTGGGCGGCGGAGGGTTCGGTCATACGTCCCCCCGTTCCGTGTCCGGCCGGGCCAGCCTCATGAGGTCGGCGTCGGCGTTCGCCGCCCCGTCCGTCCGCAGCCACGCCGGCAGCAGCGCCTGTACGGCGGGCAGGGCCATGACCCGGGTGACCCCGGCCGCGACGGCCAGTGCGCCGGCGGCCCAGGGCAGGGTGTCCGGGATGCCGGCGGCGTCGACGACCGCCGGCAGCAGGACGCACAGGCCGACAGCGGTCTGTACGACGGTACGGAGGGTGCGCCTGGCGGCCTCTGACATCGTGCACCTCGTTTCTTCGGGACCGGGTCAGGAGCTGTACGGGACCTTCAGCGCCGCCCAGGACTTCGCGCCCGGCCAGCCGTCGGCCGAGGAGCCGGTGTAGCCGAGCCTGCGCTGCCACTTGGCGTACGAGGCCCGGTCGGCCTCGGTCCACTGGGGGCCGGGGCCGAAGGAGTAGGCCGAGCAGCCGTTGGCGATCAGGCGCCTGCCCATCGCGGTGACGATCGCCGACCGCGGGTTCTTCCTGAACCACTCGGCGCCGGGGAAGGGCTGGTGGGCGGGGGTGGCGGGGGAGGTCTTCGACTGGAGCCGGGCGGTGACGCGGCCGCGGAAGTCCGCCATCGCGAAGCCGCGCGGGTCGATCTTGGTGTTCGTCCACTCCTTGTGGCCGATGACCGACCGCGCGCTCCAGCCGTGCGCGCGGCACAGGGCGGCGGACGCGCGGACCATGGCGTCCAGCTGGACGTCGGGCCAGGGGTCCTTGCCGTCGCCGAGGTTGACGCACTCGAAGCCGTAGAAGTGGACGTTGCCGTCGGTGTTGTTCTGGTCGGGGGCGGGGAGTGCGGCGCTCTCGGCGACGACGGCGGCGAGGACGTCGGCGTCGCCGCTGCCGGCGTGGTTGGCGCGGCCGTTGCCGACCAGGTGGACCGTGCCGTCCTTGGCGATGACGCCGTGGCAGAGCGGGCCGGGCAGGTCGGAGCGGCCGTCGTAGCAGAGGCTGACGGAGGCGCTGGTGCCGGTGGTGACGGTGTGGTGGATGATCACGCCGTTCACCGGGCCCCAACCGCCCTTGCTGTTCCGGTTGTGGGTGCGCCAGCCGTCGTGCTCGACGACGGTGACGCCCTCGGCCTTCAGCGCGGCGACGAGGGCGTCGGCGGTGAGGGGTGTGGACATGGGGTTCCCTTCTGGAGGAGGGCATGAAAAAACCCGGGCCGGGGTGGGTGGCTCGGGTGTGTGTGCGGTGTGCGGTGTGCGGGTTCGTCGTGGCTGGTCGCGCGGTTCCCCGCGCCCCTTACGGGGTGTCGGGGTCGGTCGAGCCGTCGTCGGTCGAGCCGCCGTCGTCCGATCCGCTGTCGTCCGATCCGTCGTCGCCGGAGCCGGAGCCGGAGCCGGAGCCGGAGCCGTCGTCGCCGGAGCCGTCGTCCGTGGGGGTCCACTTCGTGCACAGGGCCGTGTAAGCGGCCGTGTTGGCGGTGAAGTTGGTGAGGGCCGCGGCCACCGCGCGCTGGATCGCCGTCTGGTCGGGGACCACCGGGTCCGTGCCGACGGGCAGCACGCTGACCCGGCCGTAGCCGCGCAGCACGGAGTTGTTGGTGCCGGTCTCGGTGAACTGGGCGGTGATGTTGACCGGGGTGTACGCACCGGTGATCGAGTCCGGGCCGATGATGTCGCTCAGGCTGGTGTCGGAGACGTTGACGTGGATGGTGTGGCCGGCCTCGGTGAGGGTGGCGCGGCCGGCGAAGTCGATCGCGAGACCCCAGGGCTGGCCGGTGTCGATGTCCATGTGTTCCTCGTGTTCCTCTCAGGTCTGACGGCCGTGCATCAGCACGGGGTTGGCGTAGACGGTGCCGGAGGTGCTGGTCACCTGGGCCTGCACCTCGACCTTGAGCAGCGTGCTCTGGAAGACCGAGCCGAAGTCCGAGCTGACCGCCCCGGTGTAGTCGAAGTCCGAGCCGGCGCTGACCGTGCTGCCCCACTGGACCCCGTTGACGAGGACCTGGACGGAACCGGTGGCGCCGGAGCTGACCCGGGTGTTCATCAGGAGCCGCATCTTCGGCTGCCAGACGGTGTTGTAGGACATCGCGATCGTCGTCATCGAGGTGGACGTGGTCTGCGGCCAGCGGGTGGCGGTCGAGTCCTGCGGGGGCAGCATGGTCAGCCAGGGGCGGGCGAGGCCGCCGGTGTTGACGTCGTCCGAGACGATCTCGTGGCCCTTGGAGTCGTAGATGCGCAGCGGCTGCATCGAGTCGGCGGTGCCGTCGCCGTTGTACAGGCTCATGGCCAGCTCGCCGGTCTGGCGGCGCATCGCCAGGCCGTACTCGGAACCGGTCCACCTGCCGACGGCGAAGATGGCGGAACCGCCGGACGGCGGCCGGACGGCCAGCGCGCCGCCGCCGGTGATCTCCACGCTGCCGCCCGTGACGGTGTTCTGGGCGGGCCGGGTGTTGACGGCGGTGGACAGCTGCTGGATCCGGCGTTCCATCTGGGTCAGCCGGTCGATGATGTCTTCGGGGAGCTGGGGCATCAGGCGGCCTCCTCCAGGTAGAGCTCGGCGGTGTCCGGGCGGCCGCGCTGCGCCGGGCTGACCTTGACGCCGATGATCCGGTAGCGGGTGTCCAGGCCCTCGGTGAACCACTCGTCGGTGATCCGGACGCGCGCGGTCCGGCCGAGCAGCGCGGTCGGCACCAGGTCGTCGAGGCGGATGCTGATCTCGGGGATGACCACCGCGCCGGTGGCCGCGGCCAGTTCGGCGCGGGCGAGCGCGTCCAGGGTGCTCTGGTCGGTGATGTCGTTGTGGTCGGAGGTCAGGTCGATGCGCGGGTGGCCGGCGTGCCCGGCCCCGGTGCCGATGAGCTGGTCGGCGACCGCGACCGTGGAGGTCAGCGGCCGGGACTCGCTGGCCTGGTCGCTGTTGGTGGAGGCGCCGCGGGCCCGGGCGGTGGTGCCGCCGCGGGTGGCGTCGCGCGGGAAGGAGTACGACAGGATCGTGCCGGGCCGGTCCAGCACCAGGTCGGTGGAGCCGGTCTCGATCCTGGGGTGGCCCAGCACCAGCCGGCGCACCCGGCCCCCGGAGACCGGGTCGGTGTAGACGGTGACGTGGTACTCGAAGCCGTTCTCCAGGGCGGCCAGCGAGTCCAGCGCGTCCTGGTAGGTGGTCTCGTCGCCGTCCCGGTAGGTGACCGTGCGGTACACGCCGGAGGTCTCGGTGCCGGGGGTGACCAGGATGTTCCCGCCGTCCAGCCCGGTCTGCAGGTCGTTCCACAGGTTCCGGGCGATCTGGAGCTGGTCCAGGTCGGCCCAGGAGAGCGTGTAGCCGGGGTCGTACGCGGGCTGCGGTGCCCGGATCGTCCGCCGTCCCGCGTACGACTCGAAGGTCGCCGCCTGGATGCCGAGGGTGAGGACGCCCTGGTCGTCGCTCTGGAGGGTGCTGGTCCAGATGATCCCGCCCCACCACAGGTCGGTGCCGCGCTGGAGGTAGACCGAGGTGCGGCCCTCCTCGACGCGGCGGACCCGGGCGGCCATGTCGGCGTTGGGCACGGGCACGGTGCCGGAGAGCGAGCCGGCCTTGCCGATGTAGTCGTCGACGGTGACGTCGCGCAGCGGCAGGATGTCGATGGTGCGGTCGGTGAGCAGGTCGCAGAAGATCGCGCGGTAGGGAGTGTTCGTGGTCATGGGGTGTCAGCTCCTCGGCCGGCCGGCGGTCACAGCACGAAGCACGTGGAGATGCGCAGGTTGTTGCCGACCTGGATCACCCCGCTGGTCGCCCAGGTGATGAGGTAGACGGAGCCGTCGGTGGTGATCCGGACCGAGCCGCTGGCGTATCCGTCGCTCGCGATCGCGTAGCTCTCGGTCACGGGCCGCCATCCGGAGGGCAGGGTGGCCATCAGCTCGTCGGTGACGTTGCCCGGGTTGGTGGTGCCGGCGGCGGTCGCGGTGAGGCTGCTCGTCGTCCGGGCGAGGCCGAGGGTGAACGAGCAGACGCCCTGCGTGCGGCGGGCGCTGAAGGTGCTCAGGCTCCAGCTGCCCGAGGCGGCCGCGCCGCTCGTGGTGGTCTCCACCACGAGCGGCGGCTGGTAGTCGGCCCAGGCCGTGCCGGACCAGCGCTGGAGCACGCCGCCGACGTCCCGGTACTGGCCCGGGTAGGCGCCGACGGCGGTGTCGGTGGTGACCGGCAGGATGCCGCCGACGGCCACGGTGGCGGTACGGCGGCCGGTGAGGGCGGTGGTCCAGTCGACGGCACCCGCGCCCGCGCTCGCGTTGGCCGCCACGGCCACCTCGTACAGCGGCAGCGACAGGGCCGGTGCGGCCGGCACCACCGGAACCGCGGCCGGGGTGCCCCGGACGATCTCGACCACGGCCTCGTCGCGGCCCAGACCGTCGTACAGGTTGTCGTACACCCGCAGCACCACCAGGTCCTTGCGGGCGTACTGGGCGTCGCCGTCGGCGAAGGTGAGGCTCAGGTACTCGGTCAGCGCGACCGGGTAGGCGCCCTGGGCGTCGGTGCCCTGGACGATGGCGCGGCCGGGGCTGACGGTCGCGGTCATGGTGCCGGTGGCGCCGGTGAGGGTGAAGCCGGAGATGCGGTACTGGCCGTCCGACGAGCCGGGCAGGATGCCGGAGCGGGTGGCGACGGGCGAGGTCGGGGTGAGGGCGCCGAGGGCGACGAGCCGGGTGTCCTCACGGCTCTGGCTGTCCGGGGACAGCCAGCCGGAGCGTACGGGCATGGTGAACTCCTGGGTGGGGAAGGTCAGGCGGCCGGGTCGACGCGCACATGGATGTTGTCGAAGGAGCAGGTGACGGCCGCGTCGTTGGAGCGGTAGAGGGCGGTCACCGTGTAGGTGGTGCCGGCGGTGAGCGCGTAGCGGAACACGGTCGACGCGGAGGCGGCGATGGTGCCGCCGTAGCAGGCCGCGTACTCGTCGTTGCCGGCCAGGACGACCGTGCTGCCCTGGGTGATCTGCGGGGCGACGAACGCGGTGGCGGTGGTGGACGAGACGGTGCGCATCCGCGCGCCGATGCCGATCAGCACGGCGCCGGTCGGCGGGGCGGTGAACGTGGCGGTGAGCGCGGTCACCGCGGAGTCCGTGAGCGCGGCCGTGTAGGTCGTCGACGCGGTGGTGCCGGCGTCCAGGGACGAGGCGAACGCCGGTGGTGCGACGGCGGGCAGCCAGGCGGCGCCGTTCCACCGCTGGAGCACCCCGGCCGAGGAGTCCCGGTACTGCCCGGTGTAGCCCGCCGCGGTGAGGGCGCCGGCCGGGGCGATGCCGCCGGTGCCCTGCGGGTAGGCCACCCAGGCCGAGCCGCTCCAGCGCTGGAGCACGCCGCCGATGTCCCGGTAGTGGCCGGGGTAGCCGCCGGCCGCGGTGTCGTCGGAACGGGTCGGCAGGATGCCGCCCGGCCCGACGGTGACCGGGCGCACGTCGGTGGCCGCGGTGGCCCAGGTCAGGCCGCTCGCGTTCGCCGGCACGGCCACCCGGTACAGCACCAGCGAGGTGTCCGGGACGGCGGGCGCGGCCGGGGTGGCGGCCGGGGTGCCCGGGACGATCTCGACGGCGGCCTCGGAGCGGCCGGACGCGTCGTAGGTGTCGTCGTAGACGCGGAGCACGACCAGGTCGATCCGGCCGTACTGGGCGTCGCCCGCGGCGAGGACGAGGTCCACCGGCGCGGTGACGGCCACCGGGTGGGCGCCGCGGTCGAGGGTCGACTGGATCACGGCCCGGCCCGGTGCGATCCGGGCGGCGAGGCCGCCGTCGGTGCCGGACAGCCCCAGCCCGGTCAGCAGGGACGATCCGCCGTCGGAGCCCGGCAGGACTCCGGAACGGCCGGTGCCCGGGCCGGTCGGGGTGAGGGCGCCGATCTGGTTGGTCCGGGTGTCCTCGCGGCTCTGGCCGTCCGGGGACAGCCAGGCGGAGCGTACGGTCATGTCAGCGGACCTCCGGTGTCAAGAAGCGGATTCGTAGGTGCCGTGGATGGACAGCACGTCACCGGTGGTCCAGGTGAAGGGCAGGGACTTGTCCCAGATGCCGGTGCTGGTGGCGAGGGTGTCGCGCACCGAGCGGATGACGCCGCCGCCGGTCGTCGCGAGCAGCGCGGAACCCTGGTAGAGCAGCGAGGTCGAACTGTCGAACGCCTCCGCGTTCAGCACCCGCCCGTCCAGCTTCCAGGCGACCGAGGTCGGTGCGGTGGGCAGGGAGAACGTCCAGTTGGCGTTGGCGTCCTGGGCGGTGAGGTTGGTCGTCGATCCGATCTTCAGATAGACCCGGACGTGGACGACCGTCCCGGTCTTCACGTAGGAACCGGCGAGCGTGCCGTTGCCGATCGTGGGGGCGGTGCCGGTCTCGGCGCCCCAGACCGGCGTGTAGTCGGTCCAGGACGGCACCGGCTGGTACGACACCCAGGCCGAGCCGTTCCAGCGTTGCAGCAGACCGCCGGAGGAGTCCCGGTACTGCCCGGTGTAGCTGGCGGTGGTGACGGCCCCGGCCGGGGCGATGCCGCCGAGCGCGCTCGGGTACGCCACCCACGCCGACCCGTCCCAGCGCTGGAGCGCGCCCCCGGAGTCGCGGTACTGGCCCGGGTAGGCGCCGTTGCCCGTCTCGCCGTAGACCGGCAGGATCCCGCCGACGGCGACGGTCGGGGTGCGCAGGTCGGTGGGGGCGGTGCTCCAGTCGAGGCCGCCCTTGCCGGCGCTGGCTCCGGCGGGGACCCTGACCTGGTAGATCGGCAGCGCGATGGCCGGGGCGGCGGGCGCGACCGGGGTGGCGGCCGGGGTGCCCTGCACGATCTCCAGGGCGGCCGTGGTCTGCCCGGAGTTGTCGTACAGCGAGTCGTGGATCCGCAGGACGACGAGGTCGATGCGCGGGTTGCCGGCGTCGCCGTCGGCGAAGGTGAGGCTCGCCGGTTCCGGCAGGGTGACGGGGTAGGCGCCCTGGGTGGCGCCGGCCGCGACGACGGCCCGGCCCTCGTGGACGGTGGCCTTCATGCTGCCGCCGGTCCCCTCCAGCCAGAAGCCGGACATCCGGTACTGGCCGTCGTAGGAGCCGGGCAGGATGCCGGAGCGGACTTCGAGCGGGTTGGCCGGGGTGGTCGCGCCCAGCTGGGTCAGCCGGGTGTCCTCGCGGGTCTGGCCGGTCTCGGCCACCCATGAGCTGCGCAGGTTCATCTACGGGTCTCCCGTGGTGTCGTGGCGGTCGGGCTGGCGTTCGTCACCGTGCGGCGGTCGTCACCATTCGGCGGTGCGCCAGCGCACGGAGAGCTGGGCGCCGGTGCCGTAGGTGTCGGGGCGGAACGCCAGCTGGGCGCGGCCCGGTGCGAAGGCGAACAGCTCCTCGGGGCTGCTGTCGGCGGCGGCCGTGTGACGGCGGGAGGCGGTGGCGTTGAGGGTGACGGTGCCCTCGGCGGTGTCGACGACCAGCTCGTCGCCGGCGGCGAGCTCGATCTCGTAGCGCAGCCGGCGGCCCGAGGTCCGGTCGGTGAGGGTCGGGTTGGTGCAGGGGCCGGTGAAGGTGAGCACCGGGTGGGTGGGCGCCGAGCCGTCGTTGTCGGCGCTGATGTCCCCGGTGGAGGTCGCCTGTCCCCAGTACAGCGGCCAGGTCAGCGGCCAGGTCAGCCCGCTCTCCGGCTGCGGGGCGCCGGTCACCGCGGCCTGCTCGTCGACCGAGTAGCGGCGCGGGTCGGTGGCGTACCACTGCACGGACGCCTTGGAGACGCCCTGCGTGGTGTACGTCCGGTCGGCGGCGAGCACGCGCTGCGAGACCCGGGCCCGCACGGCGAGCGTCTCGCCGTGCAGCCGCACCGCGAGCCAGCGCTCCGCGTCGCCGAGCAGCAGGGCCTGGCGCAGGGCGCGGGTCGCGGCGAGGACGGAGGCGGTGTCGTCGGACGGCGGCACGGTCCACACCGTGCCGCCGACCTTGCGGGGCTTGGCGTAGCGGGCGCCGGGCCAGGCGCCGTGCGCGGTGGGGTGGTCGGCGTCGGTGGTGTCGTAGTCGGGCAGGTCCTCCCACCCGGTGAGCCCGTCACTGCCGATCTCGTACGGCGTGCCGGGGCCGAGCAGCAGTCCGGCCCACTGCATCTGCCCGTCGCGGGTGATGAGTGAGCCGGGGGGAACGTCGTCGGTGTACGCGGTCGTGGTCAGGTCGGCCATCGGGCCTTCACCTCGCAGGGGTCGGTGCCGTCATGCGCGGGCGTGGGCGGAGGCCAGGAAGAGCAGGTCGGTCGCGGTGGCGTGGGCGCCGGCGCGGTGGCTCTCGTGGAACTCCTGGATGCGGTACGGGCGTCGGGCCGCCGCCCCGGGGTACCTGCGGGACAGGGCGGTGAGCGGCAGGACGCGGCCGGTGCGGTGTGCGGCGCCGGGGACGGCGACCCCGCCCTCCGCGAGCATCGGGATCTTGCTCAGGTGCACGCCGAACTTCTTGCCGAGGAGGTTGAAGCTGAGCTTGTTCAGCCCGTCGATCACCCAGTTCGCGAAGGCGACGAGCCCCTGGATCGGGCCCTTGACCACCCCGGCGACGGTCTGCGCGCCGGTGGTCACGAACTGGCCCATGGCGTGCAGGGCGCCGGAGGTGGCGTCCTTGACGCGGGTGAAGCCGCGGGGGATGTCCTTGGCGATCCAGTCCAGCACGGGCCGTACGGCGTTCTTCAGCCCGCTCCAGATTGCCGACACCCTGCCGCTCAGCGCCCGGGTGTCGCCGGTGGTGAGGGCCTTGAGGACGGCGAACCCGGCGCCGATGAGGGTGCCGAGGGCGCTCAGGACGCCGGTGACGACGGTGAGGTAGCCGGTGACGTACGTGCCGACCACGGTCGCGATGGCCTTGAGGAGCGGGGTGAGGAGGGTCAGGTAGCTCTGCACGTACTGGAGGATCAGCCTGGCGAGCTGGTCCATCAGCCGCTGCCCGGTCTCGGAGTTCATCGCGAGGTCGAGCAGCCAGCCGGCGACGGGCAGCAGGATGCCGGTGACGAAGCCGATGGGGTTGGCCCGGGTCAGGACGTTGACCAGGATCATCACGCCGGAGGCGATGGTCATGGCGGTGCCGAAGGTGTCGAGGAGCCCGCCGAGGACACCGGATGCGGCGATGAGCGAGCCGACGACGCCGAACACACCGCCGAGGCCGTCCTTGAGTTTTCCGAGGGACTTCCCCGCGCTCCTGACCCTGCTGCCGACGGACTTGAGGCCCGAGGCTGAACCGGTCGCGGTCTGCCCCGCCTTGGTGACGGAACGGGCGGCGGCGTCGGCGCTCGACCTGATCCGCTGGACGGCGGTGGCGCTCTGGCCTGCGGGGGTGCGCACGCGGTCGAGGTCGCTCGCGGTGCCCCCGACGCGATCGCCGAAGGAGCGGAGACCGGTCCCGGTCCGCTCCACCCTGGTCCGGAAGGATCGCAGTGCGGGTACGGCAGCCTTGAACGGGTTGCGCAGGGCCGCGCTGCTCATCCGCGCGCCTTCGCCAGGAACATCAGCGCGTCGGCGGTGCGCTGCGGGCTGCTGGTCTCGGCCGCGTAGTAGTGCTCGATGTGCAGCGCGCCCGCGCTGTCGGCGGCGCCGGCTGCCGAACCGCGCGCGGCCGCCCGCTTCAGCAGCCGGTCGAGCTTGCTGAGCGGCAGTACGGCCTCCGCCTCACCGGCCTCCGCGAGCAGCGCCGGCACACCGCCGGAGCGGGGCAGGACGACACCGCCGGTGGCCAGTGCGGGGATCCTCGGCAGGCTGACGCCGAAGGTCTTGCCGCCGACCATCGGCACCCAGCCCGGGATGGAGACGTGGATGCCGTTGAGGGCGCCGATCGCGGAGTTGATGATGCCGATGACCGCGTTGATCGGGCCGCGGACGGCGCCCTTGATGCCGTCGAAGGCACGGCCGGCGATGCCCTTGAGCCCGCCCCAGATGCTGGACAGCCGGTCCTTGACCGCCTTGAAGGCGTTCGGGACGGCGGACCTGATCCAGCTGACGACCGGCGAGATGACGGCCTTGATGCCCTTCCACACCCCGGAGACGACCGAGCGGATCGCGTTGAGCACGCCGGTGATGATCGTCTTCCACATGGTGACGTAGGTGCGGATGACGGTGGCGACGGCCTTCACGATGTTGCTGACCGCCGTCTTGATGCCGCTCCAGACCGACTTGATCAGCTTGCCAGCGTTCTTCATGATCGGCCCGATGGCCTTCATGACGTTGCTGATCACGGTCTTGATGACCTCGAAGGCCTGCTTCAGGACCCGCTGCATGGTCTTCGAGTTGGTCACCATGTCGATGACCTTGTCGATGAGCGGCTGCAGCAACTGCATGAGCAGGCCGAAGAAGTTGCCCTTCATCGACTTGTTCATCTTGTCCTGGCCCTTGGCCGCCTTGCTCGCCCCGGACTCGTACTTCCCGAGGTTCTTCCCCGCGCTGGAACCGGTTTTGCCGGCCTTCCCGAGCGACTTCTCCGCCTGGTCGGATGCGGACTTGAGGTCCTTCAGCTCCTTTCCCGAGTCCTGGGCCGCAGACTTGAGGCTCTTGAGCTGTCCGGCCCCCTTCTGTCCGGCGCTGCCGACGTTCTTCGCGGCCGTACCGGCGCCGGAGGCCTTCTCCTTGAAGTCCTGAAGGGAACCGGACGCCTTTTTCAGTGAACTGACGAGGCTCATGTTCTGTTCTCCTCGGCGTGGGTGTCAGTTCGCGGCCGTGCCCGCGAGCGCACGCATTTCCGCGTTGAGGTCACGGATCGAGCCGGCGAGTGTGTCGACGGACTGGTGGTTCTTCGCCGCGCTCTCCAACTTCTTTGCGGCGGAGGCCATCTGGCGTATGGCACGGGGGGTGGCGAGACCGCGCACCTTCTCGCGATAGGTGCCGATCTCGGTGTTGAGGAGTCCTATGGCGTCCTTGACTCGGCCGACCTCCTCCACCGAGGGGAGCCGTGGCTGCCGGACATCGGCCTGCTCCTCCGGCTGGAATCCCCAACTGCCGTTCTCGGTGCGGTCGAAGGACCTTCGAACTCGTCGGTTCTCCGGAATCGCGGTCCTGAAGAGGCCGAACTGTCGCGTGCTTCCTGTGAACGAGAGGGTCAATTCCTTGATCTTCGCCACGATGCCGACGACGAGAGCGGCTGCGGCACTCAAAGCGGTCACCATCAGGGCAAGTTTGCCGAGGGCATCGGTGCCGTTCGCGACGGCGAGAATCTCCTTGATGGGGGAGATGTCTTTGATGATGTCCTTGAAGCTCTTCTTCTCGTCTTCATCATCTTTCTTCTCCCCGTTCTGGATGGCCTCCTTGAGGTCTTTTATCTTGCCGTCGAAATGCCTGATCGTTACAGAGGTCTTGGAGCTGCTGTCGAGTTTCTGCTCGATGTCGGTCAGCTTGTCGTACACCTCATCCGTGTTGTGCTGTGCTGTGCCATGAGTTTCCTTCCCCTCGATGGTCGCGGGTGCCTGAAAAACGGCTAATGTCCCAAAAGGGGCTGTCCACAAGTGAAGGCATCGCCGGGAGAATCTTTCTTGCCCGAGTTCTTTTCCTCCGCTATCCTTTGACGGGATCATTGGAACGTGGGGGGGGGGGAATGAGACTCTGGTACTTCTTCATCTCCGCAGGGCTCTTCTTGGTATCGGGGATTTTCTTCTTTGTTTCCTTCTCGGCCTGGGAGAGCGCCCGAAGGGTCGCGGAAATACCGGCGAAACCAAAGCTCATCGCCGCAACGGCTGGAGCGGGTCTGGTGTTCTTGGGGCTTTCGGTATTCCTTCTCACGCTATGAGTCCGGTTCTGGTCCGAAGTGTCCGCAAGGGCTGAAGCAAGTTATTGACCTGTTGCTGCGGAAGTCCATGCTTGTTGTGCTGCTTGGCAGGCTCGATGTGAACCCTTGGCATTGAACGGCGGGGGGAACGGATTGTGGTCGGTTTAGGCGCGACGGTTTCTCAGGTCGGATGAAGTCCGGCAGGGCGAGGCAATCCTAGGTGTGGTGGTTTCGGCCGTATATGAGCGAAGGAATCCGCAGTGCGGCAGGAGCGGCTTCTTGAAAGACATCCACTATCGGGCGGAGTGCTTCGCTGTGTTCGTCTCGACGTCGTCTATCAGTGCGAAGCCGATGAGAGGCACTACGTCACGATGCCGGCCGAGGATCTTGGACTCGCGGAGGACGAGTCCGTAGTCCGCCTCGTGTACGACCCTCGCAAGCCGGACCGGGCGACGAGGAGTTGGCCGACCGGGCCCAGTCTTCTTGCGGCGCGCAAGATCTTCATGTCTGGAGCGGAGGGGGCCGTTATGGGACACCTCCTTCGAAGAGGGCGAGGTCAGGCGCCGATGGAGTCGGCGGCGTGAGCGGATGCAGTGGCGAGATTCTGGAACATCTCCTTTACTTTGTCCGCGTTGTTGTGGAGTTCCTTCGCGGCCGTGGAGATGTCCCGCAGCATTCCGGGCCTGGGCAGCTTTTCGTGATCGAAGGCCGACATCTTCTGGTTGAGCCTGTCCGTGGCGTTGGTCAGATCGTCGAGATCCGCGGTACGCAGTCGTTCGGTCACTTTCTCCAGCGCACGGCCCAATCGGTTCGCCGCGCCGGCCGTCTGCTTCATCTTGGCTGCGGACGGGAGCTTCGACTTGATTCTGTCGAAGGTCTCGATTCCGCTGTTGACCCTGCTCATCGCCTGTCCCAGCGAGTGTGCGTCGCCTGCCGAGGGCAGTCCCGAGGCGCTGCGGCCCAGCTGCCGTGTCCGCTGACGGAACTGCCGCGCGTGCTCCCGATGTGCCTGCTGTCGCTCCCCGGAGGTCTGTTCCGGCCGGAGACCCAGCCGCCCGTCGTCGTCGCGTCCGAGGTAGCGGCGGCCTCCTGGCAGGCGGCCGGTGATGTTCAATGTCAGGCTCTTGAACACTGCCAAGAAGCCTTTGACCTTCTCGACGAGGCCGGTGATCAGCGTACGGATCTTGCCGTAGAAAGCGATGAAACCGGCGACAGCGGAACCGACCAAGATGATCTGCGCCAATATGTCTTTACCGTGGAAAACATCAATGACCTGCTTGAAGAGGGCCAGGATCTCCTTGACGATCGGCATTTCCTTGATGAGGTCCAGGCCGCTCGGATTCTTCTCCTCGGGGGTTTTGCCTCCTTTCTCGATGGCCGCCTTCAGGTCGGCGATCTTTGAGTCGAAGTGGCCGGCTGTGACCTCGGACTTGGAATTGTTTTCGATTTGCTGCTTCAGTTCGGCGAGTCGGTCGTATACCTCGTCCGTGGTGTGATTTCCCATGTGGCTGCTCCTCGCTGATGTCGCCCGCCTGGGGTTTTGTCCCCTTTTGGGGCTTGCCTGCGCCGTGGGCCCCCGGTACCCTCGGAGGATCGTGCGGGATTAGGGGGGGAAATGGTAGATTTTCTGTTCTGGGTTATCGGGAGCCTCTTCCTTTTGGGCGGATTGCTCCTTTTTTATGTCGCTTTTCTGATGTTCCTGATGTGGCGCAAGGACGAGAAGGAGGTTCCCTTCGCGAAATTCCTGCTATGGCTCTGTGCGGGCGTTGCCGCAGAGGGGCTCATGGTGGTTTTCTACACGTTCAAGCCCTGAATTCAGGTATGCCGGGCGACCGGAAATGGCGCATGAAAGGCACGCTCTCCGCGGATGACGGGGATCGGGACGGCGTGGTCCGTGCCGGCGGCGAGCGCGGTGTGCGCGGGTCAGGAGGCCCTTCCGGCCGGCTGCGGGCCCGGAGCGAAACTCGCCAGAGCCGTGAGGGAGCCGTCCATGTCGATGCCGGAGCCTGTCCTGGAGGCGATCCGGATCAGCGGGATCGCGGGAGCGTCCCCGGTGTCACTGCGGTGGCAAGGGTCGGCTCAGGGCTTCGGTGAACTTCGTCCAGGCCGCCCGGTGGACCGTGGTCGAGGGGAGCAGCGGGTCCTTCGAGTCGCGGATGGCGATCAGGGGGCCGGCGGTGGCTATCTCGACGCAGTTGTTGGCGGACGCCTCGGAGTACGAGGACTTGACCCACTTCAACTCGGTCACGACGGCTTCCTCTTACAGCTCCTTGATGATGCCGAGAACGGCGTCCCTCGACTGGCTGCGATTCAACGCTACTTGTTCGGCCGCGTCCATACGACGTCGGAAGTTGGCCAGTTGACCGGGGGCGTCGATGAAGACGGCACCGTTGGGTGAGTCCACCTGCACGGTGTCGAGGTGAGGGCTGGAGGCTGCCGCGTAGAGCACGGAGTCGCCGCACAGGGGGAAGCCGCCGGCGCTGAACGGGATCACGAGGAGCGTGACGTTCTCGCGCTCGCTCTCCGCGAGCAGGTGGCTGAGCTGGGCGCGGGCCACCTGCCGGCCACCCACCCGCATCCGGAGCGCGGTCTCGTGGATCACGCCCCGGTAGGGCACCGCCGGCTCCTTGGTGATCACCGAGCGGCGGGCCAGGCGCTGGGCGATGCGCAGCTCGACCTCAAGGCGCGGCAACGCGGGGATGAACAGGTCGAAGAGGGCGCGGGCATGGTCCTCGACCTGGAACATGCCCGGCAGGTGCGCCGTCTGGAGCGTGCGCAGCGACGCCGCATGGTGCTCCAGTTCGGCCAGGTCCAGGAAGTCCGGGGGCACCTTGCCCCGGTACTCGTCCCACCAGCCGGAGTTGCGCCCGCCCGTCATCGTCGCCAGCGCGTCGATCAGTGTCGGGTCGTCGCACTCGTAGATCGCGGCCATGCGCCGTAGCCGCCGCTCGCTGATGCCGAAGCGACCCGCCTCGGTGTTGGAGATGGTGGTGCGGTCGGTGCCCAGGAGTTCGGCCGCCCGCGGGGCCGACATCCCGGTGGCTTCCCGTAGCCGTCTCAGCTCGGTACCGAAACGGCGCTGCCGGACCGTCGGGGCCTGCCTCGGTGCCATGTCGTCCTCTCGTCGTTCGCGCACAGTCTGCCGACCTGCCCCGGACCCGTCCATCGAACATCGGAGTTCAACTCGTTGGAGTGAACTCGGTCTCACGGGTTGGGAGTTATCGCTACGGTGTGACGCAAGCCACTCCCCGACTCCCGTGAGGTGAACCCATGGACTCCTGCCGCTTCGACACCACCCCCACCCGTGTCGGCTGGGACGGTTCCGCTCTCGATCCGCTCCGGCCCGTCGCCGAGGCCCGGTGCCGGGCGCGGGTGTGGGTTCAGGAGCGTTGGCTGCTGCCCGAGTTGGCGGACTCCGTCGAGCTGGCCGTCGGGGAGTTGTGCGCGAACGCCGTACGGCACGGCGGCGGGCTCGCCGGGCTGGAACTGGTGCTGGGGCGGGCCGGGCTGCGGTTCGCGCCGCCGTCGCTTCGGGTCGTGGTGGTCGACCGGGAGCCGGGGCGGGCGCCTCGACTGCCGCTCGGAGGTGACCCGTTGGGGGAGAGCGGACGCGGGCTGCGGCTGGTCGAGGCGGTGTCGCGGCGGTGGGGGTGGCACCGGGCGGGGTGCGGCGAGAAGTCGGTGTGGTGCTCGTTCGCCCTGTGAGCCGCGGGCGGTGAACGGCTACGGGCGGCTTCGGCGGGCTTCCGTGAGGGCGTCGGTCCAGCCGGCGGCGTAGGCGCGGGATTCGCGGGTAAGCAGTTCCTCGTACACCCGGTCGAGCAGTGTCTCGCGGTCGGGTGCGGGGGAGTGCAGGAGATGGGCGAGGCGGGTGTAGGTGTCGATCGGCTGCTGCGGGGAGTTGCTGGTGCCAGTCGCCATGTCGTCGTCCTGCTTTCCGGTCTGTCCGCTGGGCTGGTGGTACAGGTGTGCGCTCCCGACGCGTTCGAAGCGTACGTTCGAACTAGTGTACGAGTAATCCGGTGGTGTCGCTCCGTGTTTGCGGAAGCCGTTTTATTTCACTCTCCGTTGCCGCCCCGGCCGGACCTGGGGAGATGTCAGGGTGCAGTGGATCTTGTGTCAGATCCGTGGAGTAGGATCCGGCCGTTCTCCCGTCGGTGAATCGAAAGTGAACGGTGTGGCCTGACAACGGACCTGAGGGCCTGTCATACGACGGCGGACGGCGACCGGGCGGCCGTCCTCGCGCGGGGGGCGCGATGGGGGCAGGGACGAGAGCAAGGCCTACGGGGTGGACGGGGACGCGAATAACGCGCGGCAACGGCACGTGATCGACTGGCTTGAACAGGCCTCCGATCTGCCACATCTCATCGCTCGTCTCTCCGAGCTGGTCCTGAGTTTCGGGTACGAACCCGAGGATCTGGTGATCCTTCCCCGCGGTGAGCTCGACCGCCGGGAGACGGCCGCCTACAGCGCGGGCTGGGCCGACGTGGTCGACGAGCAACTCCCCGCTGTGCGGCGGGCGTACGAACAGCGGATCACCGCGGCCTATCTCCAGGGGCAGGAGGACGCCCGGACCGGACGCCGGCCCCGGCGCGCCCGCCGTCCCGAGGGGGAGCGGGAACGGGCCCAGGGCGGTGAGGTCATTCCGCTGCCCTATGTCCAGTTACTGAGGCCGCCGTCCGAATTGACGCGGGTAGAGCAGCGCGGCGAGCGGGAGCGGTCCGTCGCGGACCAGACACCGTGGGACGGCATCGTCGACGAGGTCGACGTCCTCGACGACTTCGACGACGCCGAGGACGACGACGACATCGGCATGGGCGTCGACGGCGGTGGGACGGACGCCGGGCCCGGGGCCGACACGCTGCTGTCCGCGCGCGAGGTGCGGGAGAAACGGGTGGCCCCGGCCCCCGCCGAACGGCGTCCGGTCGTACGGCGGAACGGGCGGCCCAGCGTGCCTCCGTTGCAGCGGGACGCTCCGGGCGGAGGCCGGGACAAGGGGCGCCGCGGGGAGGGTGGTGGGGAGCGCGGGGCGCAGGAGGCCGCGGATGCTCCCGGCCGTCGGCTCTCCGACAAGGCCCGCGCCCTCGCGGACGAGCTGGAGGGCCGGGCCCCCGGTCGGCGCCGGGACGAGTGAGCGGGCCGACCGGGGCGGTGCCGTACAGGTGAATCAGCCGAAGAAACGGGCCAGTTGTACGGCCGAGGGCGCCGAGTCGGCGGGCCCCGGCGCGTCCGCACCGGGGCTCGGGGCCGACTCGGACTGTGCCGCCTCC
Source organism: Streptomyces sp. NPDC104367 (assembly GCF_055583825.1). NCBI lineage: Bacteria > Bacillati > Actinomycetota > Actinomycetes > Kitasatosporales > Streptomycetaceae > Streptomyces > Streptomyces sp. NPDC104367. The sequence goes on from NZ_JBVJND010000035.1 coordinate 63,138, forward strand.
CCGCCGCGAGAGCCGCCACGAGAGCCCTCGTGCGAGCCGTCGTGCGAGCCCTCGTGCGAGTCGTCGTACGAGGGCCTCGGTACCGGTGCCGGTGCTTCCGGCTGGTCGCCCTCCTCCGAGTTGACGCACGCGAACATCCAGTTCGCGGCCGCCAGATGGTCCACCACGGCGGCGAGGAGATGGTCGGACACCGACCACTCGGCGGCCTCGCCGTGCAGCTCCCTGTTCAGCGCGCTGTCGCGCGGCAGGTGCTTGACGAGCAGCGCGAGGCGCCGTGCGGTCAGCGTCTCGCGATGCCAGTCGAGCAGGTCGATGCCGTAGTAGCGGAGCAGGTCCGCTTCGAGGGCCTCGGCGTGTTCGTCCACGAACCCGACGAGGCTCAGCCTTCCCCCAGGCCGAGCCCGGTCTCCTTGCCGTAGGCCTCCAGGATGGCGGCGATGTCCTGCATGGTGACCTCGTGCTGTTCGAAGCGGGTGAACTGCTTCTCGCCGAGCAGCAGGCGCAGCAGCCCGTCCACGTCGTTGTCGTCGAGCTTGCGCAGGGCCTTCGCGGTCGCGCGGGTCAGCTCCGTGGGCAGGGTGTAGCTCTCGCTGTCGAGTTCGAACGACCAGGTGCGGCCGAGGGCTTCGAGGCGCTGGGCGCGCGCCGCGTTGACGTCGAAACGGGCCATGGGGACTCCTTGGGCACAGAGGAAGCAGAGGAAAGGCGGTGGGGGAGGGGTCCGGGGTGGGACGGACCGGGGGCCGTCCCACCCCGGCGGGTCAGGACGCGGCGTACGCGGCGTCCTTCATCACGAAGCTGGCCAGCGCCGAGCCGTCGGCGGCGGCCATCGCCGTGTAGGTGATGCCGAGCTGGGCCGCCGACTTGCGGGCCAGCTTGATGTCGTCCGCCGCGGTGACCTGGCCGCGCGGGATGCCGAAGCGGTACGTGACGGTGGTGCCGTCGCTCGCCCGGACGTCCGTGAACTCCAGGCCGAGGGCGCGCACGTCGGCGAACGGCCGGTCGGCGATGTCGTACTTGTAGACACCGGTCGAACCGGTCACCGCGTCCACCGTGCCGCCGCCCATGAAGAACGGCAGCGTGTCCTCGTTGAACTGCATCAGCGAGAACTTCAGGGTGAGGTCGCGGTCCGAGTACACGAAGTGCACCGGGCTGACGGCCTGCCACACGTCGACCGGCTCCAGCTTGTCCTTCTTGGAGAAGGTGACGCCGTCGCCGGAGGTGAAGCCGAGGTTCTTCCAGCTCGCCCAGTCGGTGGCGGTGTCGGAGGAGAAGGTCGTCGGCACGGCGGTGTCGGCGGTGGCGACGTAGAGGCGGCCTACGCCGGCGATGCGGATCTCGGAGGAGTTGGTTCCTGCCATGGTGGTCTCTCCTTGTGACGAGTGATTGTTCGGGTGAGGTGCCGTACCCGGCGGTGTCCGGGTACGACGAAGGCCCCGCCGGGGCGGCGGGGCCTTCGGTCTGTGGGGTGGGGGGCGTCGTTCCCTGGTCGTCCGTCCGTCAGTAGACGTCGACGTACACCTTCATCACGGTGACGTAGCGGTTGGCGGCCGAGTAGAGATAGTCGGGCAGCCAGCGCGGGCCGTCCTGTTCCTCGACCTCGGTGACGAGGTTCGTGCCGTACCGGTTGTCCGCCATCGACAGCAGGATCTGGCGGGCGTCGTTGGCCAGGACGTGCGCGGCCTGCTTCGTCGGGCCGTACACCTCCAGCTCGATCAGCGGCTGGTCGACGTGGCGTTCACCGACCCAGGCGCCGCCGCGGCGGTTGACGAAGACGGCGGCGGCCGTGCCGTCGAAGCCGGTCGGTGCCTGTACGGCGACGGTGGCGCCGGAGAGCCGCGGGTCGTCCTCCAGGACGTCGACGATCATCGCCTCGACGTCGGGGAACGAGGCGGGCGGGGTGGGTGTGGTCATGCCGGATCACCTCGGGGCAGCGGGTGGATGCGTGCGGAGGGGGCGGGGCGCCGGGCACAGCTCCGCCGCTGCACCAACTGTGACAGAGAGCGTGCGCGCACGCAACTAAGTCGCGGAAGTGATCGAGAAGGGGTGATCGGGGGGATGGCTGGGGGGCTGGGGGGATGGCTGGAGTGGGGGAGGGGGTTCGGTGCGAGTGCGGGAGCTCCCGTCGGCCCACGGGTCTCCTCGGCGGTGCGTCCGGCGCCGGAGGCGGCATTCAGTCCGCGGTCGTCGTCGCCGCGTCCATCGGCTGGTCGTACGCGTCGTTCGGCAGGAACTGCTCCACCACCCGCACGAACATCTCCCGTCGGTCCGCGGGCACCCCCAGCAGGTCGGCGACCTCCTCCAGCGTGGGACGGCGGTCGAACTCCGTGCTCGGCGCCGGGGCGGTCAGCCGGTCGTGCGGGTCGGCCAGCTCCTCCGCCGTCAGGCGGCCGGAGCGGATGAGCATCTCGCGGACCGGGACGCCCAGCACGCGGGCGAGCCGGCGCGTGGTCTCCAGGTCCGGCATGCTCTGGCGTTGCAGCAGGCGGGTGACGGCGGCCCGGTGCACCCCCGCCTCGTCCGCTATCCGCGACTTGCCGCCGCCGCGCGGACTGTCGATGTCGTAACCGCGGTCGCGCATCAGGTCTTCGATCCACGCCGCGAACGCGTCCAGATCCTGGCTGGTCATCTGAGGGCTCGCTTCCTTTAGAGGGCAGCAAGTTTAGCTTGCTTGCGCGCGCAGAATTACGTGCTCTCGTGCAAGCGCTGAGGAAAGTCCGTGCGATACGGGAGATTCGGCCGTGAAACGTGCCCGAGTGATCCCGATCCTTCCGTGATCTTCCGAATGGGTCGCTGGCATATTTGTTGCGAGCGCGCGCGCAATCTGTAAGTCTGGGCGGCGCTCGCCTCGCACCAGCTCACACCAGCCCCACCGGAGCCACCTTGGGAGGCCCCATGACCGTCACCGGCAGCTCATGCCCACCACCCGCCTGGCAGACCGCGGCCGCCTGCGCGGGACTCCCGCCCCGGGTCGTCTTCTCGAAGAAGGTGAAGGAGGCCGCCCCCGCGCTGCGGGCCTGCGCCCGCTGCCCGGTCCGGCGCCCCTGCGAGGAGGCCGTGGCCCCCGCCGCCAACTGGTTCGACGGCGTCTGCGGGGGCCGCCTCTGGCGCCGGGGCCGCCCGGTCGAGATCCCCGCGCGGCTCCTCCCGGCCATGCAGAGCCCGGCCGTGCGCGGCGCCCTGCGCAGCGGAGGCTCCGTTGCCTGACCGCCGTACGACGCCCGCACACCCGCCCGCCGGGGACCGCCCCGGCGCCGACGACGCCACCCTCTGGATCGGACTGCTGCTCCGGCAGTTCCCCGAACTGGCCGTGGAGCTCGTCCCCGGCCGCACCTCCCCGGCCCACCGGCCCACGCCCGCCCCGCCCTCCGCGGACCTCGCCGACCGGCTCCGCGAGGAACGCGCCGAGGCGCTGCTCCTCCAGCAGGCGCACGGACTGGTCGCCCCCGGGCACAGCGCCGCGCCGCTGCGGCTGCACATCTCCGACACCATCCGCGACATCACCGACGGCGTGACCGAGCTGGAGGAGGCGGTACGGGACCGGCTCGGGCTGCCCCGGGTCCGCCGCGCCCCCGTGCCCGAGCGGCTGCGCCGGATCGCCGGCCTCCTCGACGGCATCGCCGCCGACCCCGTCCTCGCCGCCCACGTCCGGGACGAGGCCCGCCGCATGGCCCGGCGCTGCGCCCGCGCCCTGGGCGACACCGAGACCGTCGTCCGCGTCTCCGGGCGCTGTCCCTGGTGCGACTCCGTCTCGCTGCGGGCCTTCCCGGACCGTGCCGCCGTCCTCTGCGTGAACCCCGCCTGCCGCTGCCCGGCCCCGGACTGCGGCTGCCACGACGACCCGGCCTACCGGCACACCTGGGGCGAGGGGGAGTGGAGCCGCCGATGAAGCGGACGGACACGCCGGACACGCCCACCCTCCTCCCCGGGCCGCTCGCCGCCCGGGAGGCCGGTGTCGCCCCGGCGACCATCAGGAAATGGGTCCAGCTCGGGCACCTCACGGCCGCCGGGAAGGCGGGCCGGGCCGCGCTCTTCCGGCTGGAGGACGTCTTCGCCGCGGAACGCGCGGCCGCCCGGCGCCGCCCCTGACGGACCGGGGCGGAGGGACCCCGTTTCGCCCCTGACGGACCGGGGCGCCTCCGCCCCGCCCCCGCCCCCGCTGCTAGGGAATCCCCAGCTCGAAGATCACGTAGTGCGCGTACCACCCCGACGCCACCGCCGCCGTCGAGAAGAACACCGCGAGGCTCGGCCACCGCAGCCGGCCCAGCGCCGTCGCCGGGGCCAGGAGCAGGGGGAAGGCGGAGAGCAGGTAGCGCGGGGTGTTGCCGAACATCTGCTGGGTGCCGAGGACCGTCACGATCGAGGCCAGGGTGTACGCGGTCAGCACCAGCGGTGGCCGTGCGCGCAGTCCCCCGCGCCCCCAAGGGGCACTGCGGCGGAACGGCGGTCAGAAGATCCGACAAGGGTCGCACGGCCGCCCGCCCGGTTCCCGGTAGCCCCGCGCCCGCTTCCGTTCGCGTGTCGTTCGGCTTCGTGGTATATCGGAGGGCTGCCTCAAAACCGCAGCTCAGGTCCTCCGCAGCCGGTCCCCCTCCTTTTGTTTTGACCGGAGTGAATGCGCTGGGTACGCTCAGACCTTGTGCCTGGGGTGTGCCCTGACCCTCGTGCGTGCCTTCAAACCGCACCTGAGTGACGAAGTGGCCACCGTGATCCGCGCCCCCTTCTGCCTACCGGCAGGAGTTCGCGGAATCCGACACACCCGACCGCGTGGGTCGGCGACGTTCCAGGTTAGCTTCACCATTCGGCACACAGAAACCGGAGAAGTAGTGCCTACGATCCAGCAGCTGGTCCGTAAGGGCCGGCAGGACAAGGTCGAGAAGAACAAGACGCCCGCACTCGAGGGTTCCCCTCAGCGTCGTGGCGTCTGCACGCGTGTGTTCACGACCACCCCGAAGAAGCCGAACTCGGCCCTGCGTAAGGTCGCGCGTGTGCGTCTGACCAGCGGGATCGAGGTCACCGCTTACATTCCGGGTGAGGGACACAACCTGCAGGAGCACTCCATCGTGCTCGTGCGCGGCGGCCGTGTGAAGGACCTGCCCGGTGTTCGCTACAAGATCATCCGCGGCTCGCTCGACACCCAGGGTGTCAAGAACCGCAAGCAGGCCCGCAGCCGCTACGGCGCCAAGAAGGAGAAGTAAGAATGCCTCGTAAGGGCCCCGCCCCGAAGCGCCCGGTCATCATCGACCCGGTCTACGGTTCTCCTCTGGTGACCTCCCTCATCAACAAGGTGCTGCTGAACGGCAAGCGCTCCACCGCCGAGCGCATCGTGTACGGCGCCATGGAGGGCCTGCGCGAGAAGACCAGCAACGACCCGGTCATCACGCTGAAGCGCGCGCTGGAGAACATCAAGCCGACCCTCGAGGTCAAGTCCCGCCGTGTCGGTGGTGCGACGTACCAGGTGCCGATCGAGGTCAAGCCCGGTCGCGCCAACACCCTCGCGCTGCGCTGGCTCGTCGGCTACTCCCGCGCCCGTCGCGAGAAGACCATGACCGAGCGTCTGCTCAACGAGCTTCTCGACGCTTCGAACGGCCTCGGTGCGGCCGTCAAGAAGCGCGAGGACACGCACAAGATGGCCGAGTCCAACAAGGCCTTCGCGCACTACCGCTGGTAGTCGCTACCCACATCGAGACCGAGAGAAGACCGAAGCCTTATGGCTACCACTTCACTTGACCTGGCCAAGGTCCGCAACATCGGGATCATGGCCCACATCGACGCGGGCAAGACGACCACCACCGAGCGGATCCTCTTCTACACCGGCGTTTCGTACAAGATCGGTGAGGTCCACGACGGCGCCGCCACCATGGACTGGATGGAGCAGGAGCAGGAGCGTGGCATCACGATCACCTCTGCTGCCACCACCTGTCACTGGCCGCTCGAAGACGTCGACCACACCATCAACATCATCGACACCCCGGGCCACGTCGACTTCACCGTCGAGGTGGAGCGCTCCCTGCGCGTGCTCGACGGTGCCGTGACGGTGTTCGACGGCGTCGCCGGTGTCGAGCCGCAGTCCGAGACGGTGTGGCGTCAGGCGGACCGCTACGGCGTGCCGCGTATCTGCTTCGTCAACAAGCTCGACCGGACCGGTGCCGAGTTCCACCGCTGCGTCGACATGATCAGCGGCCGCCTGGGCGCCACGCCGATCGTCATGCAGCTGCCGATCGGTGCCGAGGCCGACTTCAAGGGCGTCGTCGACCTGGTCACGATGAAGGCCTTCGTGTGGTCCGCCGAGGCGGAGAAGGGCGAGATGTACGACGTCGTCGACATCCCGGCCACCCACACCGAGGCTGCCGAGGAGTACCGCGGCAAGCTCGTCGAGACCGTCGCCGAGAACGACGACGAGATCATGGAGCTGTACCTGGAGGGCCAGGAGCCTTCCGTGGAGCAGCTGTACGCCGCGATCCGTCGCATCACCATCGCGTCCGGCAAGTCCGACGGCGTCACGGTCACCCCGGTGTTCTGCGGTACCGCGTTCAAGAACAAGGGCGTCCAGCCCCTGCTCGACGCGGTCGTGCGCTACCTGCCCTCCCCCCTGGACGTCGAGGCCATCGAAGGCCACGACGTGAAGGACCCGGAGACCGTGGTCAAGCGCAAGCCGTCGGACGAGGAGCCGCTGTCCGCGCTGGCGTTCAAGATCATGAGCGACCCGCACCTCGGCAAGCTCACCTTCGTCCGGGTCTACTCGGGCCGCCTGGAGTCCGGCAGCGCTGTGCTGAACTCCGTCAAGGGCAAGAAGGAGCGCATCGGCAAGATCTACCGCATGCACGCGAACAAGCGTGAGGAGATCGAGTCGGTGGGCGCCGGCGACATCATCGCCGTCATGGGTCTCAAGCAGACCACGACCGGTGAGACGCTGTGCGACGACAAGCAGCCGGTGATCCTGGAGTCCATGGACTTCCCGGCGCCGGTCATCCAGGTCGCCATCGAGCCCAAGTCCAAGGGTGACCAGGAGAAGCTGGGTGTCGCCATCCAGCGTCTCGCGGAGGAGGACCCCTCCTTCCAGGTCCACTCGGACGAGGAGACCGGCCAGACCATCATCGGCGGCATGGGCGAGCTGCACCTCGAGGTGCTGGTCGACCGTATGCGCCGTGAGTTCCGGGTCGAGGCCAACGTCGGCAAGCCGCAGGTCGCGTACCGCGAGACGATCCGTCAGGCCGTCGACCGCGTCGACTACACCCACAAGAAGCAGACCGGTGGTACCGGTCAGTTCGCCAAGGTGCAGATCGCGATCGAGCCGATCGAGGGCGGCGACGCCTCGTACGAGTTCGTGAACAAGGTGACCGGTGGCCGCATCCCGAAGGAGTACATCCCTTCGGTCGACGCCGGTGCGCAGGAGGCCATGCAGTTCGGCATCCTCGCCGGTTACGAGATGACCGGTGTCCGCGTCACGCTCCTCGACGGTGGCTACCACGAGGTCGACTCCTCCGAGCTGGCCTTCAAGATCGCCGGTTCGCAGGCCTTCAAGGAGGCCGCGCGCAAGGCCAAGCCCGTGCTCCTGGAGCCGATGATGGCCGTCGAGGTCACCACGCCCGAGGACTACATGGGTGAGGTCATCGGCGACATCAACTCCCGCCGTGGCCAGATCCAGGCCATGGAGGAGCGGGCCGGTGCCCGCGTCGTGAAGGGCCTCGTGCCCCTCTCGGAGATGTTCGGTTACGTCGGCGACCTGCGCAGCAAGACGTCCGGCCGGGCCAGCTACTCCATGCAGTTCGACTCCTACGCCGAGGTTCCGCGGAACGTCGCCGAGGAGATCATCGCGAAGGCCAAGGGCGAGTAACCACCGCGTTTAACGCGGCGCGCACAGACGCCTTAGGCTTGACCCCGGAGCCTCACGGGTCGTTCCTCCGCATACGCGGTGGAATGACCCGGGGCCCGGGACCCAACAGCAAAGATCACCTGGCGCCGATCGCATCAAACCGATCGAATCAAGGCGTACAGAACCACTCCACAGGAGGACCCCAGTGGCGAAGGCGAAGTTCGAGCGGACTAAGCCGCACGTCAACATCGGCACCATCGGTCACATCGACCACGGTAAGACGACCCTCACGGCCGCCATTACCAAGGTGCTGCACGACGCGTACCCGGACCTGAACGAGGCGACCGCGTTCGACAACATCGACAAGGCGCCCGAGGAGCGTCAGCGCGGTATCACGATCTCCATCGCGCACGTCGAGTACCAGACGGAGACCCGTCACTACGCGCACGTCGACTGCCCCGGTCACGCGGACTACATCAAGAACATGATCACGGGTGCCGCGCAGATGGACGGCGCGATCCTGGTCGTGGCCGCCACCGACGGCCCGATGCCGCAGACCAAGGAGCACGTGCTCCTGGCCCGCCAGGTCGGCGTTCCGTACATCGTCGTCGCCCTGAACAAGGCCGACATGGTGGACGACGAGGAGATCCTGGAGCTCGTCGAGCTCGAGGTCCGTGAGCTCCTCTCCGAGTACGAGTTCCCGGGCGACGACGTCCCGGTCGTCAAGGTCTCGGCGCTCAAGGCGCTCGAGGGCGACGCCCAGTGGACCCAGTCCGTCCTGGACCTGATGTCCGCCGTCGACGAGGCCATCCCGCAGCCCGAGCGCGACGTCGACAAGCCGTTCCTGATGCCGATCGAGGACGTCTTCACGATCACCGGTCGTGGCACCGTCGTCACCGGTCGTATCGAGCGTGGTGTCCTCAAGGTCAACGAGACCGTCGACATCATCGGCATCAAGACCGAGAAGACCACCACCACGGTCACCGGCATCGAGATGTTCCGCAAGCTGCTCGACGAGGGCCAGGCCGGTGAGAACGTCGGTCTGCTGCTCCGCGGCATCAAGCGCGAGGACGTCGAGCGCGGCCAGGTCATCATCAAGCCGGGCTCGGTCACCCCGCACACCGAGTTCGAGGCGCAGGCCTACATCCTGTCCAAGGACGAGGGTGGCCGCCACACGCCGTTCTTCAACAACTACCGTCCGCAGTTCTACTTCCGTACCACGGACGTGACCGGCGTCGTGACCCTCCCCGAGGGCACCGAGATGGTCATGCCGGGCGACAACACTGAGATGAAGGTCGAGCTCATCCAGCCCATCGCCATGGAAGAGGGCCTGAAGTTCGCCATCCGTGAGGGTGGCCGCACGGTCGGCGCCGGCCAGGTCACCAAGATCAACAAGTGATCTCGGCCCGCAAGGGCTGACCGGGCAGGTCCGAAGAGGCCCGTACGACTCCGGTCGTGCGGGCCTCTTCGCCGTTCGAAACTATTCGTCGCGTACGACCCCTGGTTCGCACGGGCCACCCCCTCCACCATTTGTCATGCCGCTGACCAAATTCGGGTGGAGGGGTGAGTCATGTCCGTGCGTCGAAGGACTGTCCTGGGTGCGGGGCTCGCCGCCGTGCCCGTGCTGTCGCGGGGCGTGGCGTGGGCCGAGGGCGGCAGCGCGCCGCGCGCGACCGACCCCGGCGCCTACATCTCCTTCACCGGCGGGGCGTTCTCGCTGGTCGGCGCCCCGGTCGTGGTGAGCGGCCAGGACCACCCCGGGGTCGTCCGGGTGGCGGGCGACCTCCGCGACGACATCGAGCGGGTGACGGGGGTGCGGCCGGGCTCCGCGATCGCGCGGCAGGCGGTGCTGGTCGGCACGGTCGGCCGCAGCCCGCTGATCGACGGGCTGGTGGCCGCCGGCAGGCTGGACGTGTCCGGGATCCGCGGGCGCTGGGAGACCTCGCTCCAGACGGTGGTCGACCACCCCCTGCCCGGCGTCGACCGCGCGTTCGTCATCGCGGGCAGCGACCCGCGCGGCACGATCTTCGGGGCGTACGACGTCTCGTACGGCATCGGGGTCTCGCCCTGGTACTGGTGGGACGACGTGCCGCCGGTCCACCGCGACCGGGTGTGGGTGCTGCCGGGCCGGTACACGCAGGGCACCCCGGCGGTGCGCTACCGGGGCTTCTTCCTCAACGACGAGAACCCGGCGCTCGGGACCTGGGCGCCGGCGTACTTCGGCCCGGGGAAGGCGCCGGGACATCCGGGCGGCTTCAACGCGGACTTCTACGCCCGGGTCTTCGAGGTGCTGCTGCGGCTGAAGGGGAACTACCTCTGGCCGGCCGTGTGGGGACGGGCGTTCGCGGAGGACGACCCGGAGAACCACCGGCGCGCCGCCGACTACGGGGTTGTCATGGGCACGTCTCACGAGGCGCCGATGATGCGCGGCATCGAGGAGTGGAACCGGCACGCCACCGGCGGCACCGACCCCTACGGGGGCACCGGAGAGTGGTCCTACCTCCGCAACCCCGAGGCGCTGCGGGCGTACTGGCGGGCCGGCCTCCAGCGCATGGTCGACCAGGGCTTCGAGGGCGTGGTCACCCTCGGCATGCGCGGCAACGGCGACACCGGTCTGCCGGACGGCGACGGCATCGAGCTGATGCGGGAGATCATCGCGGACCAGCGCCGGATCATCGAGGAGGTGACCGGGCGCCCGGCCGCCGAGACCCCGCAGGTGTGGACGCTGTACAAGGAGGTCCAGCGCTACTGGGACCGGGGCCTGCGCGCACCGGACGACGTGACGGTGGTCCTCACGGACGACAACTGGGGCAACATCCGCAAGCACCCGTCCCCGGCGGAACCCCGCGGCGGCGGATACGGCCTCTACTACCACTTCGACTACGTCGGCGCCGGCCGCAACTACAAGTGGGTCGACACCGCGAACCTCCGCAACGTCTGGGACCAGCTCCACCAGGCGCACGCCTACGGCAATCACGGCCTGTGGGTGGCGAACGTGGGCGACCTGAAGGGCAACGAACTGCCCACCGAGTTCTTCCTCGACTACGCCTGGAACCCGGAGCGCTGGGACCTCGACCGGCTGGACGAGTGGGAACTGCGCTACGCGCGGCAGAACTTCGGCGAACCGCACGCCCGGGAGATCGCCGGACTCCTCGCCCGGTACGGCCAGTTGCAGGCGCGCCGCAAGCCCGAGCTGCTGAACCGCCGGATCACGCTCGCGGACGACGGCCAGGTGGTGTACGACGACCGGCAGACGCCCTTCTCCGTCGCCCACCGTGAGCTGGAGCGGGTCACACAGGAGTGGCGGGAGCTGGGCGGCCGGGCGGCCCGGATCGGACGGCGGCTGCCCCGGGCGGCCCAGGACGCGTGGTTCGAGCTGGTCGGGTACGAGGTGGCGGCGACCGCGAACCTCTACGAGCTGCGGGAGGCCGAGTTCACCAACCTCCGCTACGCCCGGGAGGGCCGGGCGGCGGCCAACGACCTCGCGACGGCCGCGGAACAGGGCCTGGAGCGCGACCTCGCACTCGCCGACCACTTCAACTCCCGGGTGGCGGGCGGCAAATGGCGGGGCTTCCAGACCCAGCCGCACATCGACTACGGAGACGTGGACCGCTACGGCCCCAACGCGCCCTGGCAGCAGCCGGAGCAGGACAACGTGGCCCTGCCCGACGTCCTCTTCCCGGCGGTACGGCGCATCGAGGTGCCGGCGGCGGCGGGCCTCGGGGTGTCGGCGGACGGCGACGAGGCGGCCGTGGCGCTGCCGTCGTTCAGCCCGTACCAGACCCGGCCGCAGCAGTACGTCGAGGTGTTCAACCGGGGCCGTACGCCCTTCCGTTACCGGGTGGAGCCCTCGGTGCCGTGGCTGGTGGTGGACCGGCCGCGGGGCCGGGTGACGCGCCAGGTCAGGCTGGAGGTGCGGGTGGACTGGTCGCGGGCGCCGCAGGGCCGGTCACGGGGGACGCTGACGGTGACCGGGGCGGGGGAGTCGGTGACGGTGGAGTGCGTGGCGGAGCGGCCGCCGGCCCGGCCGGGGCCGCGCGGCTTCGTCGAGGCCGGCGGGTACGTGGCGATCGACGCGGACCACCACCACCTCGCGGTCGGGCGGTGGCGGCGGCTGGCCGGGATCGGCCGGACCGGGGCGGGCATGACGGCGTGGCCGGTGACGGGCGGCTGGGGAGACTCCCCGGACGCCTGGCCCCGGCTGGAGTACGAGGTGAGCCTGCTGTCGGCGGGCGAGGTGACGGTGTGGGCGTACCTGTCCCCGCGCAATCCCGCCCTGGCGACGGCCGGCCTGCGCTACGCGCTCTCCTTCGACGAGGACCACCCCACGACCGTGGACATCACGGCCGGCGCGGACGACGGGCTGCTGAACACGGTGTGGGCGCGCAACACGTCGGACAACGTGAACCGCTCGGCGACCCGGCACACCCTCACCACCGCCGGGGTCCACCGCCTGACGTTCTGGGCGGTGGACCCCACGGTGGTGGTGCAGCGGCTGGTCGTCGACACGGGCGGGCTGACGCCGACGTACCTGGGGCCGCTGGAGAGCCGGCGGCTCTGAACCGCCGTACGCCGGTCAGCCGTTGGGGAGGATCACGGCCCTGCCGTTGACCTTCCCGGCGTGCAGGCGCTCGTAGGCGAGCGGGGCCTCGTCCAGGGAGTAGGTCTCGGTGTGCACCGAGACCGCGCCCGAGCGGGCCAGGCCCAGCACCTCGATCAGCTCACCGCGGCTGCCCCAGTAGGGCGCGGCGACGGACACCTCGAAGGGCAGGAACCCGAAGCCGACGGGGAGCGCGGCGCCGCCGATGCCGACGATCGTGACGTCGGCCTCCACCGCGGCGACCGCGCCCGCGGTCTTCACGGTGGGCTCGGCCCCGACGAAGTCGAACACCGCCTCGGCGCCGAGACCGCCGGTCAGGGCGCGTACGGCGTCGGCGGCGCGGGCGTCGGACAGCACCGCCTCGTGGGCGCCGACCTCCCGCGCGAGGCGCAGCTTGTCCTCGCTGACGTCGAGGGCGATCACCCGGGCCGGGGTGAGCGCGCGCAGCAGCTGGATGGCGACGTGCCCGAGCCCGCCGGTGCCGATGACCACGGCCGTCGAGCCCGGCACCAGCTTCGGCAGCGAGCGCCTGATCGCGTGGTACGGGGTGAGCCCCGCGTCGGTCAGCGGAACCGCGGCGACCGGGTCCAGACCGTCCAGCGGTACGAGGTGACGCGGGTCGTCGACGAGGAGGTACTCGGCGATGGCGCCCGGCGAGCCGAGCCCCGGCGGCCGGATGCCCAGCGCGTCCGCCCGCAGGCAGTAGTTCTCCTTGCCCTCCGCGCACTTGGCGCAGGTGCCGCAGCCCCAGGGGCCGTACACCGCGACCGGGTCGCCCTCGCCGAGGCCGGTGACGCCGTCACCGAGGGCGGCGACCGTGCCGACGCCCTCGTGGCCGAGGGTGAGCGGAAGCTCGTAGGGGAAGTTCTCGGCGGGCCAGCTCATCACCGCGATGTCGGAGTGGCAGACACCGGCGGCGGTGACCTTCAGCAGGACCTGGCCGGGGCCGGGCTCGGGGTCGGGGACCGTGACCACCTCGGGGGCGGCGCCGATGGTGCGGTACTGCAGTGCCTTCATGACAGGGACTCCTCTCCGGACTCAGACGGCGGTGTACGCGCCGTCGACCAGGTGGTAGCTGCCGGCCACGAAGGAGGCGCGGTCGGAGAGCAGGAAGACGATCAGCTCGGCGACCTCCTCCGAGCGGCCGAGGCGGGCGATCGGGTGCAGGCCGACCAGGCCGTCGTAGGCCTCCTGGTCCATGCCCTTGAGCAGCGGGGTCTCGATGAAGCCGGGGCCCACCGCGTTGATCCGGATGTTCTTCGCGGCGTACTCGGCGGCGGCCGTCTTGGTCAGGCCGACCACGCCGTGCTTGGCGGCCACGTAGGCGGAGGAGCCGGCGAAGCCGACCGAGCCGAGGATGGAGGCCACGTTGACGATCGCGCCGCCCTCGCCCGCCGCCTCGATGGCGGGGAGCTCGTGGCGCAGGGAGTAGAAGACGCCGTCGAGGTTGGTGCGGACGACCCGGCTGTAGGCGTCGATGTCGTACTCGCCGGTCGGGGCGCTCGGGCCGCCGATGCCGGCGTTGTTCACGGCGAGGTGCAGGGCACCGAAGGTGTCGACGGCGAAGGCCACGGCGGCGGCCACGGACTCCGGGTCGGTGACGTCGAGCCGGACGGCGGCGGCCTTGATGCCCTCGGCCTTCAGCTCGGCGGCGGCCTGCTCGGCGCCCTCGGCGTTGTAGTCGGCGATGACGACGTTCGCGCCGCCGGCCCCGAGGCGGCGGGCGGTGGCCAGGCCGATGCCGGAGGCGGCGCCGGTGACCAGGGCGGTACGGCCGGCGAACTCAGTGCTGTAGGTGGTGCTCATGTTGCTGTTCTCACTCTTCGGAAGATGGTTCGGCGGCCGCGGTGGCGGCCTCCGAGATCAGGGCGTCGTAGGCCCGCTCCACCAGGGCGGCCAGGTCTGCGGCTCCCGAGTCGTGGCCGGAGCCGCCGCGCGCCCAGACGCGCAGCGCGGCGGTGAGTACTCCGGCGGCGGCGTCGACGACCACGGCCGGGCGCACGTCCCGTACGTCGTCCGTGCCGAGCCGCTCGGCGATGATGCGGATCGACTCCTCCTGGGCGTCGACCCGGATGCGTTCGTAGGCGGCGAACAGGGCCGGCTCGGCGTCCACCAGGGTCAGCAGTCGCCGCATCCGGGGGCGCAGGTGGTGGGCCGGGTTCTCCCGGTCGGCGAGCCAGTCGCGCACCGCCCGCCGGTAGGCGAGCAGCGGCGGCTCCGAGTGCGGCCGGTCGCGCAGCAGGGCGTTGATGCGGTCGCCGTCGCCGCGGACGAAGTCCAGGGCCGCGTCCTCCTTGCCGACGAAGTGCCGGCTGAAGGTGCGGCGGGTGACGTCGGCCCGCTCCGCTATCGCCTCGACGGTCGTGGCCGCGAGCCCGCGCTCCAGGATCAGCTCCACCGCGGCACCGGCCAGTGCGCTCCGCGTCTGCCGCGCCTTGCGCTGCCGCCGGTCCTGGGTCGGGGTGAGGGGCTTCGTCGCCGTCATGCCTCCGAGGATACGCCTTGATGTCCCAGTGGGACACATGACGCACTGAGACATGTGTCCCACTGGGACATCAGGGGCTGGGTCCGGTGCGTCCGGGCCCAGCGGCGGACTCAGTGGCGCGGGGAGAAGAGGAGGTTGCGGGTGTGCCGGGGGCGGGGCTCGCGCCAGTGGACGAGCGAGCCGTCGTACTCGGAGATCCAGCGGACGTCGTAGCCGAGCGGCTCGAACTCGGCGACGAGCCCGTCCAGGGGAGCGTCCGCCAGGGCCTCCACCACCAGGGTCGGCCGGTCGCGCTCCAGCACCCGGCGGGCCCCGCGCAGCACCGACATCTCGTGCCCCTCCACGTCGATCTTGACGAGGTCGAGCCTGGTCCCGGCGAACACCTCGTCCAGGGTGCGCAGCGGGATGCGCTTGAGCTGGGCGTCGGGGGCGGCGGCCTCCAGGGTGGAGCCGGTCGAGAGCAGGTTCCCGGAGAACCGGACGCCGATGTCGGCCCAGCCCGTCTCGGCGGAGACGCCGGCCTGGTGGAGCCGGATGTTCTGCAGGCCGTTGGAGCGGACGTTCACGGACAGCCGGGCGTGGACGAGGTCGACCGGTTCGAAGGAGTGCACCTGCGCGTCCGGACTGGCGAGCGCGGCGATCATCGTGAAATAGCCGACGTGGGCGCCGACATCGGCGATCGTCGTGGCCCGCGCGGCGAGACGGGACCAGGTGGCGAGGGTGCCGGGTTCGTAGCCGAACGTCCCGTTCCACAGGGTGTCCATGGCCACCGCGTCGTCGTTCACGCAGAACATCACGAACGGCGGACAGTAAGGGGACTCGATCTCGACGAACCCGCGGTAGGGGAACTTCTTGCGGTGCACCCTGATGATGTCCCCGGTGGCGACCGGTCGGACCGACGGTGCGTGGGCGAGCGTGCGGGCATTGGCTGCTTCGACCTCGGACATACGCATTGGGCGATGGTAAAGCCGGGATAAGGCATTGTCACAGGCATGGAAAATGTTCCGGAATGGCTGCTCACAGGTATATCCGAGCGGCCTTTTCACGGTCGGTCGACGGTGAACAACCTGGAATTAACCGTTCCTTGGCCGCGTGCCGCCGAGGGGGCTGGGGGAGACGTGGTCCGACACGCCCGCGAACTGCTCGCGCCGCTCGGCGCGGTGACACCGACGAGGCCCGCACGGCCACCGACGGGACGGGCTGCTTCCGCGACTACGACCTGCCGCCGCCGCTCCTCGTCCTCTGGTCGGCCGGGGTGACGGGAGCCGAGACCCTGCACGACCCGGCCCCGTCCGCCGCATGTGCCGGACACCGCATGTGGCGGGTGGCCCGCCTCCCCCCGGTGCTCCGCCCCGGCTCGCCCGTCCCCGCCCCCGTCAGGACCGGCTTCCGGGCCTACGACGAAACCCTGGACGAACTGCTCCGGGACCGGCCGTAGTCCGGTCCCGGGCGACCGGACCCCGCCCTACTCGGCCTTCGGCTGCCCGCCGCCCCCACCTTGCTGCTGGCCGCCGCCTCCGCCTTGCTGCTGCCCCTCCTGCCGCACCGCGTCCTGCGCCTTCTTCGCGAGGTCGCCGTCCAGTCTCTTGAACTCGCGCACGACGGTGTCGGACATGTCGGCGAGCGAGTCGATCTGCTTGGTGATGTCCTCGCGGCCGTCGTGCCAGTTGGACTCGAAGTCGTCGAGGGCGTCGTAGACCGTGCCGCTGCCGATGTCGTCCTTGTACGACTCGAACATCTTCTTGGTGTGGTTGAGACGCTCTTTGATGGAGCGCAACTGGCGGCCGTAGTCCTCCAGCTCGCTCAGCGGTATCGCGAGATCGCTTTTCCCTTTGCCCACGTGACCGTCCCCCGTCCGCGCATCTCGTAGTCTGGGCCGCACCGTACATCACACCATCAGACGGGGGACGACGTACACCATGGCCCGCTACATGGAGACGCTCACCATCGAGCGCGGCGGATTCCGGATCAAGGTGCCCGAGTCGTGGTGGGAGTTCGACGTACGGCCGGAGTCGCGGGACGACTCGATCCGGCGCATGGTCGCCGAACGCGTCACCCGGTACCCGGAGCTGGCGCAGTACCGGGACACCTACATCGGCTTCCTGCGCAAGTCCGCGGCGGACGCGTGGAAGTCGGGCGCCCTGTACTGCGGCTGCATGGCGGAGAGCTTCGGCGGCGACACCCCGATCACCGGCTCGGTCACGGTGTCGCTGGTCGGCGGCCGTACCCGCGAGGGCGCGCCGCTCTCCAACGACCCGGCCGCCATCGCCGCGCAGCTCGCGCCGAAGGAGGCGCACCGGGAGGGCGACTCCTGGCGCAAGGTGACGACCGTCGACATCCCCGGCGTGGGCCCCGCCGCGCGGACGTACGGCATCGAGGACATCCAGATCCCCGAGGACAGCCTGGGCCGCACGATCCGCGCGGTCCTGATGCAGACCTTCATCCCGGTGCCTGGCCAGGAGGGCAAGGTCGCCCTTGTCGCCGGCAGCAGCCAGGTCCTCGACCTCGCCGACTCCTTCTTCGACATCTTCGACGCGATCACCTCGACGTTCCGCTTCGCGGACTGAGCGAACCGAACTCCCCGGACCGGGCGAGCGGTACCTCGGCACCGCGGTGATCCGGCCCGGCCCAGCCGTCCGCGGCCCTGAGGACCGAGGGGCTCGGCGGCGCGGCCGAGCATCCCCTCCGGTCCACTGGTGCCGGCTCACCCACCGCAGCCGAACGGGCCGGCGCTCTTCACCCCGAACAGCCGTTCCTTGTAAGTTCGCTTGTGCACAGCGATGTTGACGGTGAGTACGTGACGGGGGTTGCGGAATCATGGCGGGGTACCGACCGGCGGACTGGCATCCTCTCGACCTCGACAAGGACCCCACTCCGGGCGACCCGCAACGCGTCCGTACCCTCGCCAAGCAGCTCCACGACTTCGCCGACGACGTCTCCGACGCCCTGCGCCTGGTCAGGGGCATGGCCGGCGAGGACACCCTGCTCCAGTGGGCGGGCAAGTCCGCCGAGGTCTTCAAGGACCAGTTCAAGGACGTCCCCAAGAACCTGAAGAAGCTCAAGAAGTCCTACGAGCTGTGCGGGGACGCCCTCGCCGACTACTGGCCGAAGCTGGAGCGCGCCCAGGCACTGGCGGACAAGGCCCTGGCGAAGGCGAAGGACGCCCAGTCCGACCTCTCCTCCGCCAAGTCGCGCCTGTCCTCGGCCGATTCGTGGGTGTCGCGGGCGACGAAGGAAGCCGACAAGTACAAGGACGACCCCACCGGCAGCAAATCGGACGGCGACAAGCCGGACGAGGGGAAGGTGCGGGCGGCCACCCGGGACGTTCAGAGCGCCAAGTCCGCGCACACCAAGGCCCAGTCGGACGTGACGACCGCGCAGAGCGCGCTGGACGCGGCGAAGAAGATGGCCGAGGACGCCCGCAAGATGCGGGACGACGCGGCGGGCGAGGCGAAGCGGAGGATCGACGAGGCGTCGGACGCGGGGATCCCGAACCGGCACTGGTGGCAGGACGTCGGCCACTGGTTCGAGGACAACTGGGACACCATCGTCACCGTCTGCAAGGTGGTCGTCGCCGTCGTCGGTGTCATCGCGATGATCATCGGCGGGCCCGTCCTCGGCGCGATCGTCCTCATCGCCGCCCTCGTCGTCCTCGCCGACACCCTCTACAAGTACTCCAAGGGACAGGCGTCCCTGTGGGACGTGGCGTTCGCCGCCATGGACTGCATACCCGGAGGCAAGGGCATCACCTCGCTCGGCAAACTCGCCAAGGGCGTCAAGGAGATGAAGTTCCTCAAGGGCGGCCTCAAGGCCATGGGCAGAGGACTCGGCAAGGACCTGCGCAAGGGAGCCGAGGACGCCGTCGAGAAGAGCAAGCCGACCAAGGGGCGGTGCAAGAACGGCGACCCCGTCGACATGGTCTCCGGCGAGATGCTCATCGAGCAGACCGATGTGGGGCTGCCCGGAGTGCTTCCGGTCATCCTCCGCCGGACGCACCTGTCCACTTATCACTGGGGCAGCCTGTTCGGCGAGTCATGGGCCTCCACCCTCGACGAGCGGCTGGAAGCGGACGAGGACGGGGTGCTGTTCGCCACCGAGGACGGCATGATCCTCTGCTATCCCGTCCCGGCCGCCGACGGTCCGGTGCTGCCCGTGGCGGGGCCGCGCCGGCCCCTGGCCCAGGACGACGAACAGCCCGGGGGGCTGCGGGTCACCGACCCCGCAACGGGGATCACCCGGCACTTCTCCCGGCCGCCGGGCGGGAACCCGGACGACGCGGCGTCCACCCTGCCGCTGGCCGCGATATCGGACCGCAACGGCAACCGCGTCCACTTCGACCGCGCTCCCGACGGCACGCCCGTCGCGGTGCGCCACTCCGGCGGCTACCACGTCGACGTCGACACCCGGGACGGCCGCGTCGTCGGGCTCGCTCTGCGCGCCGCCGCCGACGGATCCCCGGCGACCACGCTGCTGCGCTTCGGCTACGACCGGGCCGGCGACCTCACGGAGATCCACGACTCCACCGGGGTCCCCTTCACCTTCACCTACGACCTCGCCGGAAGGATCGAGTCCCGGACCGACCGCAACGGCTCCTGGTACCGCTACGGCTACGACGAGCACGACCGTGTCGTTCGGGGCGAGGGCGCGGACGGCGTGCTCGCCTGCTCCATCGAGTACGACACCGAGGCCCGCGCCACCCGTTACACCGACTCCCTCGGCCGTACCACCGTCTACCGCCACAACGAGCGGCTGCAACTCCTCTCCACCACCGATCCGCTCGGCGCCGCCGTGCACAACACGTGGGACGAGAACGACCGGCTGGTGAGCCGCACCGACGCCCTGGGCAACACCTTCGGCTACGCCTACGACGCCGCCGGCAACATCACGAGGATCACCCGCCCCGACGGCACGTCCGCGACCGCCGCCTACAACAGCCTCCACCTGCCGGTCTCCGTGACCGAGGAGGACGGCGTCGCATGGCAGCACCGCTACGACGAACGCGGGAACCGCACCGCCACCCGCGATCCGCTCGGCGCCGAGACCCACTACCGCTACGACGCCGCCGGATTCCTCACGGAGGTCACCGACGCCCTGGGAAACCGGCACACCGCCGTCGGGAACGCCGTGGGGCTGCCGGTCCGGCTCACCAACCCGCTCGGCAGCGTCTCGACGGCCGAGTACGACGCCTTCGGCCGGACCACCGCTCGCACCGGGGCGCTGGGGCAGGTCACCCGGTTCGGCTGGACCACCGAGGGACGGCTCTCCTGGCGGCAGACCGGTGACGCACCCGCGGAACGCTTCGAGTGGGACCCCGCGGGAAACCTCGTCCGGTACACCGACGAGGCCGGCCACACCAGCACGTACACGCCCACGCACTTCCAGCTCGCCGCCGTCCGGACCCGCCCCGACGGCTCGCGCTACACCTTCACCTACGACACCGAGCTGAACCTGGTCCGGGTGACCAACCCCCAGGGCGCCACCTGGGACTACGGCTACGACGCGGCGAACCGGGTGATCGCCGAGACCGACTTCAACGGGCGCACGCTCGCCTACGAGGTGAACGCGATGGGAGGGCTCACCGCGGCCACCAACGGCGCCGGTGAGACCGTCTCCTTCGGCCGGGACGCCCTCGGCCGCACGACCTCCTTCCGGCACGACGGCCGGACCACGGTGCTCCGCTACGACAGACAGGGACAACTGGTCGAACAGACCGGGCCCGAGGTCAGGGTCGACCGCGCCTTCGATCCCGTCGGCCGGCTCCTCTCCGAGAGCGTCGACGGCCGCACCACGACGTTCCGTTACGACACGCTCGGCCGCCGGGTCGAGCGCCGTACCCCGTCCGGGATCGTGTCGACGTGGACCTACGACGCGGCGGGACGCCCCGACGGCCTGGAGGCCGCGGGCCATCGCATCGGCTTCGGGTTCGACGCCGCGGGACGGGAGACCGCCCGCAGCCTGGGCCCCGGGATCACGCTCGGCCAGTCCTGGGACGAGGCCAACCGGCTCACGTCCCAGACGCTCTCCCGGCACCCGGAGGGCGCGGAGACGCTGCTCCAGCACCGCAGCTACGCCTACCGCGCCGACGGCTACCTGACCGAACTGAGCGAACTGAGCAGCGGCACAAGGCGGTTCGACCTCGACGCCGGCGGGCGCGTCACCGGCGTCCACGCGCGCGACTGGACCGAGACGTACGCCTACGACGACCTCGGGAACCTGGTCCAGGCCTCGACACCGGTCACCGGCGGCGACGAAAGGGACCGGGAGTTCACGGGCACCCTGATCCGCCGAAGCGGCCGGACCAGCTACGAACGGGACCGCGACGGCCGGATCGTCCGGTCGGTACGCCGACTGCTCAACGGGCAGAGGCGCGTGCGCACGTTCGCCTGGAACAGCCAGAGCCAGCTCGTCGGCACCGTGACCCCGGAGGGCACGCGCTGGCGTTACCTCTACGACGCGGAGGGCCGCAGAGTGGCGAAGCACCGTCTCGACGCGGACGGCGACGTCGCCGAGGAGACGCGCTTCACCTGGGACGGCGCACGGCTCGCCGAGCAGGTCACGACCGGCGGCCGGGTGACCTCCTGGGACTACGCCCCGGGCACCCACCTGCCGCTCACCCAGATCGACCACCGGTCGGACCGCCCCGGCGGGGACACCCGCTTCCACGCGGTGGTCACCGACCTCTCGGGGGCACCCGCCGAGCTGGTCTCGCCCGACGGCGAGCTGGCCTGGAAGCGGCTCACCACGCTGTGGGGGCTGCCGATGGGGACGCAGGGCGGCGGTCCGGCGCAATCCGGGGACGAGGTCACCTGCCCGCTGCGCTTCCCCGGCCAGTACGCCGACGCCGAGACCGGATGGCACTACAACCGCCACCGCCACTACGACCCCGAGACCGGGCACTACACGACCCCCGACCCGCTCGGGCTGCTGCCCGCCGCCAACGACACCGCCTACGTGTCCAACCCCTACCGGTGGATCGACCCGCTCGGCCTGTACCGGGACGAGGACAACGGCCAGTACGCGCGGGACCCCGACGCACCGGACACGGCGCACAACAGGAAGAGCGAGTACCCCTCCGGCTACCGGGAGTCGACGCACGACGAGATGGCCAAGAACTGGACGCTGGAGGGCGCGGCCGCGGACGCGCGGCCCGTCGACTCGAAGGGCAACAAGATCCCGCGGGAGGATCTCACCTGGTTCGACTCCAAGGGTGACATCATCTGGGACCCGAAGAACCCCGGTTCGAAACCGTTCCACGAGACGGTCACGTACGAGCACACGCATCCCGTCGTGGATCACTGGAACAGCACCGGGTACGACACCGACCGGGGCACCCGGAACGACTTCTACAACGACGCGAGCAAGATGGAAGCCATGGAGAAGAGCAAGAACTCCCGTGGCGGGGCGCTGATGGACGCGCGATACCGACAGGACACGGGCGACAAGTACTCCTGCCGCTGACGGCCGGGCCGCCCGGCCCGGAACCGACCCCCGGACACCCCGGAAGGAACCATGGATCTGCAGTCCACCGTCACCGCGTTCCCGCGGGCCACGCCGATCGACGGCCTGGACCACGCCTGGACGTGGAGTCTGAACCCGGTGCTGAACTTCGCCGGAGCGCTGACCACCGACGGCACCCGGCTCCTCCAGATGAACCAGGTGCGCCGGCACGACGCGGCGCTGGCGCGCGCGGTACTGGCCTTCGCCCGCGCGCACGAGTCGGAGCTGATCGGCGGGGGGCGCTTCCTGACCTCCGCCGGCGGTTTCGAGGCGCCCGGATACCCGTTCGACGCCGTCGCGGCCACCGTGCCCGAGGTGCACGGCCACCACCGGGTCCAGAACCCCGGCCTCACGGCCGTGACCACCATCGTCTTTCCCGCGTACCGGTGCGAGTTCTCGGGGCGGGAGACCCTGGAGGAGGCGGAGGCCAGGTACCACAAGATGCTGCCCACCGCGGACATCGGCCGGGGACCCGTACCGTTCCTGAAGATGCGCTTCGACAACCCTCGCACCGGGGGAGGCAGCAACAACCCGGGGCGTGCCCTGGCCCGGCCCGAGGTCCTGCTGGCCGAGATCCCGGAGCTGAAGGACGCTCCCGGCGGGTTCGTGGAGTACGAGAACCACTCGGGTGACGTACGGCGGGTGGAGTGGGAGCGGAACGGCACGTGGGCGCTCTCGGACGCGTCCGGGCGGCGGGAACTGGGGCTCGACGAGCTGCTGCCCGTGGTGGGGTCGACCCTGGGCTGAGCGTCGGGTCCGGAGGAGGAGAGGGGACGGGTGTTTGACCCGTGTCGCCCTGGGGGTATCCTCTCCGGCCCCCGATTGGCCAGCCGCCTGCCCCGTATGGCAGACTGTCGGAGTTGCTCGGTCGAGTGTTGATGCTGTGCGCCTCCCGCCGGGGGGACCGGAAGCGAGTCCCACAGTACTCGTCGCCTTAACTGCCTTACGGCAGCACTGGGGCGGACGTACGGGAATCTTTCGGGAAGCGCGGTGCGGCACCGGCCAAGCGCCCGGTGGGTCTTCCGCCCCCGGCTTGCGGTTTCCGGAAGGGCCGTGTGCATTCCCCGCAGGGATGTTCGAACAAGGGACATCTTTGTCAGCGGGAGCGCGACACGCCCGACCGCGTGGGTCGGAGAACGAAGGCGGTAACCGCCGGGTTGCAGAGCGTAAGCAGAGACAGGACTACTGAGTAGCCATGGCGGGACAGAAGATCCGCATCCGGCTCAAGGCCTACGACCACGAGGTCATCGACTCCTCGGCGAAGAAGATCGTCGAGACGGTGACCCGCACTGGTGCGTCGGTCGCGGGCCCGGTGCCGCTGCCCACTGAGAAGAACGTGTACTGCGTCATCAAGTCGCCGCACAAGTACAAGGACTCGCGCGAGCACTTCGAGATGCGCACGCACAAGCGCCTGATCGACATCCTCGACCCGACGCCCAAGACCGTTGACTCCCTGATGCGACTCGACCTCCCGGCCGGTGTCGACATCGAGATCAAGCTCTGAGGCCGGTGATCTGAGAATGGCTAAGCAGATCAAGGGCATCCTGGGCGAGAAGCTCGGCATGACGCAGGTGTGGGACGAGAACAACCGTGTTGTTCCGGTCACCGTCGTCAAGGCCGGCCCCAACGTCGTCACCCAGGTCCGTACCAACGACGTCGACGGCTACGAGTCGGTCCAGATCGCCTTCGGCGAGATCGACCCGCGCAAGGTGAACAAGCCCCTCAAGGGCCACTTCGCCAAGGCCGACGTCACCCCTCGTCGCCACCTCGTCGAGATCCGCACGGCTGACGCCTCCGAGTACACCCTCGGCCAGGAAGTCACCGCCGAGGTCTTCGAGGCCGGCGTGAAGGTCGACGTCACCGGCAAGAGCAAGGGCAAGGGCTTCGCCGGTGTCATGAAGCGTCACAACTTCAAGGGCCTCGGCGCCGGTCACGGCACCCAGCGCAAGCACCGCTCGCCCGGTTCCATCGGTGGCTGCGCCACCCCGGGCCGCGTGTTCAAGGGCCTCCGCATGGCGGGTCGCATGGGCAACGAGCGTGTCACCACCCAGAACCTGACCGTCCACGCCGTTGACGCGGAGAAGGGTCTGCTGCTCATCAAGGGCGCGGTTCCCGGTCCGAACGGCGGCCTCGTCCTGGTCCGCACCGCGGCCAAGGGGGCCTGAGGTAACCGATGAGCACTGTTGACATCCTTTCGCCTGCCGGCGAGAAGACCGGTAGCGTCGAGCTCCCCGCGGAGATCTTCGGCGTGGAGAAGGTCAGCATCCCGCTGATCCACCAGGTCGTCGTCGCGCAGAACGCGGCTGCCCGCCAGGGCACCCACAAGACCAAGACCCGTGGCGAAGTCCGTGGTGGTGGCAAGAAGCCGTACCGCCAGAAGGGCACCGGCCGCGCCCGTCAGGGCTCGACCCGCGCCCCGCAGTTCGCCGGCGGTGGCGTCGTCCACGGCCCGCAGCCGCGTGACTACTCGCAGCGCACCCCGAAGAAGATGAAGGCTGCCGCTCTGCGTCACGCCCTCACCGACCGGGCGCGCCACAACCGCATTCACGTCGTCACCGGCGTGATCGAGGGCGAGACCCCCAGCACCAAGGCCGCTCGCACGCTGTTCGGCAAGATCTCGGAGCGCAAGAACCTGCTCCTGGTCGTCGACCGCGCCGACGAGGCCGCGTGGCTGTCCGCCCGCAACCTGCCCCAGGTCCACATCCTGGAGCCGGGCCAGCTGAACACGTACGACGTGATCGTCTCGGACGACGTGGTCTTCACCCAGGCCGCTCTCGAGTCCTTCGTCGCCGGCCCGAAGGCCAACGACACCGAAGGGACCGAGGTCTGATGGCTACCCGCCACCCGAGCATCGCCTCGAAGGCCGCCAAGGCCGCCAAGGCCGCGCGCGTCGCCAAGGCGCGCCGCCACGAGGCCGAGGGCAAGAACACCGTCGAGACCCCGCTGAGCAAGTCGTACACGGACCCCCGTGACGTCCTGCTGAAGCCGGTGGTCTCGGAGAAGAGCTACGCGCTCCTGGACGAGAACAAGTACACGTTCGTCGTCGCCCCGGGCGCCAACAAGACCCAGATCAAGCAGGCCGTCCAGGCGGTCTTCTCGGTCAAGGTCACCGGGGTCAACACGCTCAACCGCCAGGGCAAGCGCAAGCGCACGAAGACCGGTTTCGGTCAGCGTGCCGGCAGCAAGCGCGCGATCGTGACCCTTGCCGAGGGCGACCGTATCGACATCTTCGGCGGTCCGACCGCGTAAGCGGGTCGGATCGTCCGATATCGGACGAGGACTGAGAAATGGGAATCCGCAAGTACAAGCCGACTACGCCGGGCCGTCGTGGCGCCAGCGTCGCCGACTTCGTCGAGGTCACGCGGTCCACGCCGGAGAAGTCGCTGGTCCGCCCCCTGCACAGCAAGGGCGGCCGTAACAACGCCGGTCGTGTGACCGTTCGCCACCAGGGTGGCGGACACAAGCGCGCCTACCGAGTGATCGACTTCCGTCGTCACGACAAGGACGGCGTGCCGGCGAAGGTCGCGCACATCGAGTACGACCCCAACCGCACCGCGCGCATCGCGCTGCTGCACTACGCGGACGGCGAGAAGCGCTACATCCTCGCCCCGCGCAACCTGCAGCAGGGCGACACCGTGGAGAACGGTCCCGGGGCCGACATCAAGCCGGGCAACAACCTGGCCCTCCGCAACATCCCGGTCGGTACCACGATCCACGCGATCGAGCTCCGTCCCGGTGGTGGCGCCAAGTTCGCCCGCTCCGCGGGTGCCTCGGTGCAGCTGCTCGCCCGTGAGGGCGCCATGGCGACCCTCCGTATGCCGTCCGGCGAGATCCGCATGGTGGACGCGCGCTGCCGCGCCACCGTCGGTGAGGTCGGCAACGCCGAGCAGTCGAACATCAACTGGGGCAAGGCCGGCCGCAAGCGGTGGCTGGGCGTCCGCCCGACCGTCCGTGGTGTCGTGATGAACCCGGTCGACCACCCGCACGGTGGTGGTGAGGGCCGGACCTCCGGTGGTCGTCACCCCGTGTCCCCGTGGGGCAAGAAGGAAGGCCGTACTCGTTCGCCCAAGAAGGCGTCGAACAAGTACATCGTCCGCCGCCGCAAGACGAACAAGAAGCGCTAAGGACGGGTTGAGATGCCGCGTAGCTTGAAGAAGGGGCCCTTCGTCGACGACCACCTGATCAAGAAGGTGGATGTCCAGAACGAAGCCGGCACCAAGAACGTCATCAAGACCTGGTCCCGTCGCTCGATGATCGTCCCGGCCATGCTCGGCCACACGATCGCGGTGCACAACGGCAAGACCCACATCCCGGTGTTCGTCACCGAGTCGATGGTCGGCCACAAGCTCGGCGAGTTCTCGCCGACCCGCACCTTCCGCGGCCACGTCAAGGACGACCGGAAGTCGAAGCGCCGCTAGTAGCGGATCGCATTCAGACACGTAAGTAACTGAGAGGGACAACCATGGAAGCCAGGGCCCAGGCGCGGTACATCCGCGTTACGCCCATGAAGGCCCGCCGCGTGGTGGACCTTATCCGTGGCATGGATGCCACGGAGGCTCAGGCTGTTCTGCGATTCGCTCCGCAGGCAGCCTCCGTGCCGGTCGGCAAGGTGCTCGACAGCGCCATCGCCAACGCCGCGCACAACTACGACCACACCGACGCCGACAGCCTCTTCATCTCCGAGGCGTACGTCGACGAGGGCCCGACCCTGAAGCGGTTCCGTCCGCGCGCCCAGGGCCGTGCCTACCGGATCCGCAAGCGGACCAGCCACATCACCGTGGTCGTCAGCAGCAAGGAAGGAACCCGGTAATGGGCCAGAAGGTTAACCCGCATGGGTTCCGGCTCGGTGTCACCACGGACTTCAAGTCCCGGTGGTACGCCGACAAGCTGTACAAGGACTACGTCAAGGAAGACGTCGCCATCCGTCGGATGATGACGTCCGGCATGGAGCGCGCCGGTATCTCGAAGGTTGAGATCGAGCGCACCCGTGACCGTGTGCGGGTGGACATCCACACCGCGCGTCCGGGCATCGTCATCGGCCGCCGTGGCGCCGAGGCCGACCGCATCCGCGGCGACCTCGAGAAGCTCACGGGCAAGCAGGTCCAGCTGAACATCCTCGAGGTCAAGAACCCCGAGACGGACGCTCAGCTGGTTGCTCAGGCCGTTGCCGAGCAGCTCTCCTCCCGCGTCTCCTTCCGCCGTGCCATGCGTAAGAGCATGCAGTCGGCGATGAAGGCCGGCGCCAAGGGCATCAAGATCCAGTGCGGCGGCCGCCTCGGTGGCGCCGAGATGTCCCGCTCGGAGTTCTACCGCGAGGGCCGTGTGCCCCTGCACACGCTCCGCGCGAACGTGGACTACGGCTTCTTCGAGGCCAAGACGACCTTCGGCCGCATCGGTGTGAAGGTCTGGATCTACAAGGGCGACGTCAAGAACATCGCCGAGGTCCGCGCCGAGAACGCTGCCGCCCGTGCGGGTAACCGCCCGGCCCGTGGTGGCGCTGCCGACCGTCCGGCCCGTGGTGGCCGCGGTGGCGAGCGGCGTGGTCGTAAGCCGCAGCAGGCTGCCGGCGCCGAGGCCCCCAAGGCCGAGGCCCCCGCCGCCGCTCCGGCTGAGAGCACCGGAACGGAGGCCTGACCGTCATGCTGATCCCCCGTAGGGTCAAGCACCGCAAGCAGCACCACCCGAAGCGCGACGGCGCTGCCAAGGGCGGTACCACGGTTGCGTTCGGCGAGTACGGCATCCAGGCCATCACCCCGGCTTACGTGACCAACCGTCAGATCGAGGCCGCTCGTATCGCCATGACGCGTCACATCAAGCGTGGTGGCAAGGTCTGGATCAACATCTACCCGGACCGTCCCCTCACCAAGAAGCCCGCCGAGACCCGCATGGGTTCCGGTAAGGGTTCGCCGGAGTGGTGGATCGCCAACGTCAAGCCCGGACGCGTGATGTTCGAGCTGTCGTACCCCAACGAGAAGATCGCCCGTGAGGCCCTTACTCGCGCAGCCCACAAGCTGCCGATGAAGTGCCGGATCGTCAAGCGCGAGGCAGGTGAAGCGTGATGTCGGCCGGTACCAAGGCGTCCGAGCTGCGCGAGCTGGGCAACGAGGAGCTTCTGGGCAAGCTCCGCGAGGCCAAGGAAGAGCTGTTCAACCTCCGCTTCCAGGCGGCGACGGGTCAGCTCGAGAACCACGGTCGGCTCAAGGCCGTCCGTAAGGACATCGCGCGGATCTACACCCTGATGCGTGAGCGCGAGCTGGGCATCGAGACGGTGGAGAGCGCCTGATGAGCGAGAGCAACGTGACTGAGAACACCGAGGCGCGCGACAGCTTCCGCAAGACCCGTGAGGGTCTCGTCGTCAGCGACAAGATGGACAAGACCGTCGTCGTCGCCGTCGAGGACCGCGTCAAGCACGCGCTGTACGGCAAGGTCATCCGCCGTACGAACAAGCTCAAGGCGCACGACGAGCAGAACGCCGCGGGTGTCGGCGACCGTGTCCTCCTCATGGAGACCCGGCCGCTGTCCGCGACGAAGCGCTGGCGCGTCGTCGAGATCCTCGAGAAGGCCAAGTAAGTCTCCTGCGGGGCATCCCTCGCAGGACAGTTCCGCCAGGCTCGGCAGGGGCCCTCGTCACTGAGGCCCCTGCCGGGAACCGGCAGACACACAGGAGATAGACGTGATCCAGCAGGAGTCGCGACTGCGCGTCGCCGACAACACTGGTGCGAAGGAGATCCTTTGCATCCGTGTGCTCGGTGGCTCCGGTCGCCGCTACGCGGGCATCGGTGACGTCATCGTCGCCACCGTCAAGGACGCGATCCCCGGCGGCAACGTGAAGAAGGGTGACGTCATCAAGGCGGTCATCGTTCGCACCGTCAAGGAGCGCCGCCGTCCGGACGGCTCGTACATCCGCTTCGACGAGAACGCCGCCGTCATTCTGAAGAACGACGGCGACCCTCGCGGCACCCGCATCTTCGGCCCGGTCGGGCGTGAGCTGCGCGAGAAGAAGTTCATGAAGATCATCTCGCTGGCTCCGGAGGTGCTGTAAGCATGAAGATCAAGAAGGGCGACCTGGTCCAGGTCATCACCGGTAAGGACAAGGGCAAGCAGGGCAAGGTCATCGCGGCCTACCCCCGCGAGGACCGTGTCCTGGTCGAGGGTGTCAACCGGGTCAAGAAGCACACCAAGGCCGGCCCGACCGCTCGCGGTTCCCAGGCCGGCGGCATCGTCACGACCGAGGCGCCCGTCCACGTCTCCAACGTCCAGCTGGTCGTTGAGAAGGACGGCAACAAGGTCGTCACGCGTGTCGGTTACCGCTTCGACGACGAAGGCAACAAGATCCGCGTTGCCAAGCGGACGGGTGAGGACATCTGATGGCTACCACCACTGCTCCGCGTCTGAAGCTGAAGTACCGCGAGGAGATCGCGGGCAAGCTGCGTGACGAGTTCAAGTACGAGAACGTCATGCAGATCCCCGGCCTCGTCAAGATCGTGGTCAACATGGGTGTCGGCGACGCCGCCCGCGACTCGAAGCTGATCGACGGTGCGATCCGCGACCTGACGACCATCACCGGTCAGAAGCCGCAGGTCACCAAGGCCCGCAAGTCCATCGCGCAGTTCAAGCTGCGTGAGGGCCAGCCGATCGGTGCCCACGTCACGCTCCGTGGCGACCGCATGTGGGAGTTCCTGGACCGCACCCTGTCGCTCGCGCTCCCGCGCATCCGCGACTTCCGTGGTCTGTCCCCCAAGCAGTTCGACGGCCGTGGCAACTACACCTTCGGTCTCACGGAGCAGGTCATGTTCCACGAGATCGACCAGGACAAGATCGACCGTACCCGGGGCATGGACATCACCGTGGTCACCACGGCGACCAACGACGCTGAGGGCCGCGCGCTCCTTCGTCACCTCGGCTTCCCGTTCAAGGAGGCGTGAGCGAGATGGCGAAGAAGGCTCTGATTGCCAAGGCTGCTCGCAAGCCCAAGTTCGGTGTGCGTGGCTACACCCGCTGCCAGCGCTGCGGCCGTCCGCACTCCGTGTACCGCAAGTTCGGCCTCTGCCGCGTGTGCCTTCGTGAGATGGCTCACCGTGGCGAGCTGCCGGGCGTGACCAAGAGCTCCTGGTAGTCCCCGCTTTTTAGGGATTCCAGAGGCTCTCGGTAAGCAATGGGCGTGTCAGGCGCCCTCCCCTTCATGGCTTAGGCTTGGAGGGTTGGGCGCCTGACAGTCGCCCGTACGACTTACTACGCCGTAGGTCCACCGCGCCGCACCCGTCCCGTCTCGGATCGGGGAGAGGGATGGCGCACCAGGAAACCCCGGCGAGAGAGGCCGAAGGCCAATTCATGACCATGACTGATCCGATCGCAGACATGCTTACGCGTCTGCGGAACGCGAACTCGGCATACCACGACTCCGTGACGATGCCGGCGTCCAAGATCAAGTCTCACATCGCGGAGATCCTCCAGCAGGAGGGCTTCATCACGGGCTGGAAGGTCGAGGACGCCGAGGTCGGCAAGAACCTCGTCCTGGACCTGAAGTTCGGTCCCAACCGTGAGCGCTCCATCGCGGGCATCAAGCGGATCTCCAAGCCCGGTCTCCGGGTGTACGCGAAGTCCACCTCCCTGCCGAAGGTGCTGGGCGGCCTCGGCGTGGCGATCATCTCCACGTCGCACGGGCTCCTCACCGACAAGCAGGCCGGCAAGAAGGGCGTGGGTGGGGAAGTCCTCGCCTACGTCTGGTAGCAGAAGGGAACGGAGGAAACAGCTATGTCGCGCATCGGCAAGCTCCCCATCGCGGTTCCCGCCGGCGTGGACGTCACCATCGACGGCCGCACGGTGAAGGTCAAGGGCCCCAAGGGCGAGCTGACTCACACCGTCGTGGCACCGATCGACATCGCCAAGGGCGAGGACGGCACTCTCGCGGTGACCCGCCCCAACGACGAGCGTCAGAGCAAGGCCCTGCACGGCCTGTCCCGCACGCTGGTGGCGAACATGATCACCGGCGTGACCCAGGGTTACGTGAAGAAGCTCGAAATCAGCGGTGTCGGTTACCGCGTGACCGCCAAGGGCTCGAACCTCGAGTTCGCGCTCGGTTACAGCCACCCGATCCTGGTCGAGGCCCCCGAGGGCATCACCTTCAAGGTCGAGGCTCCGACCCGTTTCTCGGTCGAGGGCATCGACAAGCAGAAGGTCGGCGAGGTCGCGGCCAACATCCGCAAGCTGCGCAAGCCCGACCCGTACAAGGCCAAGGGCGTCAAGTACGAGGGCGAAGTCATCCGCCGCAAGGTCGGAAAGGCGGGTAAGTAAGCCATGGCATACGGGCAGAAGATCCTCAAGGGCGACGCCTACAAGCGCGCCGCGATCAAGCGCCGTCACATCCGGATCCGCAAGAACATCTCCGGTACGGCGGAGCGTCCCCGTCTGGTCGTGACCCGCTCCAACCGCCACATCGTGGCGCAGGTGATCGACGACCTGAAGGGCCACACCCTGGCCTCCGCGTCCACCCTGGACGTGTCGGTGCGCGGTGGCGAGGGCGACAAGTCCTCGCAGGCCAAGCAGGTCGGCGCCCTGGTCGCCGAGCGTGCCAAGGCCGCCGGTGTCGAGGCCGTGGTGTTCGACCGTGGTGGTAACCAGTACGCCGGGCGCATCGCCGCCCTGGCGGACGCCGCCCGCGAGGCCGGGCTCAAGTTCTGAGCCGCTTGTAGCTAGCGGAAAGAGAGAGGTAATCCAATGGCTGGACCCCAGCGCCGCGGTGGCGGTGCCGGTGGCGGCGAGCGGCGGGACCGGAAGGGCCGTGACGGCGGCGCTGCTGCCGCCGAGAAGACCGCGTACGTTGAGCGCGTCGTCGCGATCAACCGCGTCGCCAAGGTTGTGAAGGGTGGTCGTCGCTTCAGCTTCACCGCGCTGGTCGTGGTGGGCGACGGTGACGGCACCGTGGGTGTCGGTTACGGCAAGGCCAAGGAGGTGCCGGCCGCCATCGCCAAGGGTGTGGAGGAGGCCAAGAAGCACTTCTTCAAGGTCCCCCGTATCCAGGGCACCATCCCGCACCCCATCCAGGGTGAGAAGGCCGCCGGTGTCGTTCTCCTCAAGCCGGCTTCGCCGGGTACCGGTGTTATCGCCGGTGGTCCCGTGCGTGCCGTGCTGGAGTGCGCCGGCGTTCACGACATCCTGTCGAAGTCCCTGGGCTCCGACAACGCGATCAACATCGTGCACGCGACCGTGGAGGCCCTGAAGGGCCTGCAGCGTCCCGAGGAGATCGCGGCCCGCCGCGGTCTGCCCCTCGAGGACGTCGCCCCCGCGGCCCTCCTTCGTGCGCGTGCCGGGGCGGGTGTGTGATGGCTCGCCTCAAGGTCACGCAGACGAAGTCGTACATCGGTAGCAAGCAGAACCACCGTGACACCCTGCGGTCCCTTGGTCTCAAGGGGATCAACACCGTGGTCGTCAAGGAGGACCGCCCCGAGTTCCGCGGCATGGTGCACACCGTCCGCCACCTCGTGACGGTTGAGGAGGTCGACTGATCATGGCGGAGAACAACCCGCTCAAGATCCACAACCTCCGTCCCGCCCCGGGCGCCAAGACCGCCAAGACCCGTGTGGGTCGTGGTGAGGCGTCGAAGGGTAAGACGGCCGGTCGTGGTACCAAGGGTACGAAGGCCCGTTACCAGGTTCCGGAGCGCTTCGAGGGTGGCCAGATGCCCCTCCACATGCGTCTTCCGAAGCTGAAGGGCTTCAAGAACCCGTTCAAGACCGAGTACCAGGTCGTGAACCTCGACAAGCTGGCCGCGCTGTACCCGGAGGGTGGCGAGGTCACCGTCGAGGGTCTCGTCGCCAAGGGTGCCGTTCGCAAGAACAGCCTCGTCAAGGTCCTGGGCCAGGGCGAGGTCTCCGTGGCGCTGCAGGTGACGG
This sequence comes from Streptomyces sp. NPDC104367, assembly GCF_055583825.1. Lineage (NCBI taxonomy): Bacteria > Bacillati > Actinomycetota > Actinomycetes > Kitasatosporales > Streptomycetaceae > Streptomyces > Streptomyces sp. NPDC104367. The sequence continues at coordinate 96,428 of NZ_JBVJND010000035.1, forward strand.
TCGACGCCGTCTCCGGCTCCGCCAAGGAGAAGATCACCGCCGCCGGCGGCACCGTCACCGAGCTCGTCTGAGCCCGGGCGGTACCCACCGCAGCACGTACGAAGGCCGGACAGTTCCCCGCGAGGGGCGCTGTCCGGCCTTCGCCGTACAAGGGGCCCGTTCCGCCCTTTTGGCACCATCGGTCCAGGGGCGTCAACGTGAGGTGACACGTGCCGGGTGATGGTTTGGAAAACCCCGGACCGAACCCTTACCGGTGGCCTGGCTGGCTAACTTCACCTTGTTGCGCGCGCACTGTTAGAGTCCATGAGGTCCACCTGTACCCGCGCGAGGTATGCCGTTCGGCGTCGGGGTGGTAGAAAACATCGTTCGGGTCACCGGCCCGGTCACAACGACTATCCCCTACCGCGCGCGGCGCGGGGGTCGCAGGAGGAACCGTGCTCACCGCGTTCGCCCGGGCGTTCAGGACGCCCGACCTGCGCAAGAAGCTGCTGTTCACGCTGGCCATCATCGTGGTGTACAGGGTCGGCACGCACATTCCGATCCCCGGGGTGAACTACAAGGCCGTCCAGGAGTGCGTCAGCGAGGCCTCCGGCAACACCGGCCTGTTCGGTCTCGTCAACATGTTCAGCGGCGGCGCGCTGCTCCAGATCACGATCTTCGCGCTGGGCATCATGCCGTACATCACGGCCAGCATCATCCTTCAGCTGCTGACGGTGGTGATCCCGCGCCTGGAGGCCCTGAAGAAGGAAGGCCAGGCGGGTACGGCGAAGATCACGCAGTACACCCGGTACCTGACCGTGGCGCTGGCCGTGCTCCAGGGCACCGGCCTGGTCGCCACCGCCCGCAGCGGCGCGCTCTTCAGCGGCTGCCAGGTCGCCAGCTCGATCGTCCCGGACCAGGCCATCTTCACCACCATCACGATGGTGATCTGCATGACCGCCGGTACCTGTGTCGTGATGTGGCTCGGCGAGCTCATCACCGACCGCGGCATCGGCAACGGCATGTCGATCCTGATGTTCATCTCGATCGCCGCGACGTTCCCGTCCGCGCTGTGGGCCATCAAGAAGCAGGGCACCCTGGCCGGCGGCTGGATCGAGTTCGGCACCGTCATCCTGGTCGGCCTGGTCATGGTCGCCCTGGTGGTCTTCGTCGAGCAGGCCCAGCGTCGCATCCCGGTCCAGTACGCGAAGCGCATGATCGGCCGCCGTTCCTACGGCGGTACCTCGACGTACATCCCGCTCAAGGTGAACCAGGCCGGTGTGATCCCGGTCATCTTCGCCTCGTCGCTGCTCTACATTCCGGCCCTCGTGGCGCAGTTCGCCGGCGGCAATTCGGGCTGGAAGCAGTGGATCTCCACGAACCTGACCAAGGGTGACCACCCGATTTACATCACCCTGTACTTCTTGCTCATCGTTTTCTTCGCGTTCTTCTACGTCGCCATCTCCTTCAACCCCGAAGAAGTAGCCGACAACATGAAGAAGTATGGTGGCTTCATCCCGGGCATCCGGGCTGGCCGACCGACCGCTGAGTACCTCTCGTACGTGCTCAACCGGATCACCTGGCCGGGTTCGCTGTATCTGGGCCTGATCGCTCTCGTACCGACGATGGCGTTGGTTGGCTTTGGGGCAAGCCAGAACTTCCCGTTCGGTGGCACCAGCATCCTGATCATCGTGGGTGTGGGTCTCGAAACGGTGAAGCAGATCGAGAGCCAGCTTCAGCAGCGCAATTACGAAGGGTTCCTCCGCTGATGCGAATCGTCCTCGTCGGGCCGCCTGGCGCCGGTAAGGGAACGCAAGCCGTTCGCCTTGCCAAGGAGCTGAAGATCCCGCACATCTCCACGGGCGACCTGTTCCGCGCCAACATCAGCCAGCAGACGGAGCTCGGGAAACTCGCGAAGTCCTACATGGACGCCGGCAACCTCGTCCCCGACGAGGTCACGATCGCGATGGCCAAGGACCGCATGGAGCAGTCGGACGCCCAGCCCGGCTTCCTGCTGGACGGCTTCCCGCGCAACGTGTCGCAGGCCGAGGCGCTCGACGAGCTGCTCAAGAACGAGCAGATCAAGCTGGACGCCGTACTCGACCTGGAGGTCTCCGAGGAAGAGGTCGTGAAGCGGATCGCGGGCCGCCGCATCTGCCGCAACGACTCGTCCCACGTCTTCCACGTCACGTACACCCCGCCCAAGGCCGAGGGTGTCTGCGACGTCTGCGGCGGCGAGCTGTACCAGCGCGACGACGACTCCGAGGACACCGTCCGGACGCGGCTGGAGGTCTACCACACGCAGACCGAGCCCATCATCGACTACTACAAGTCGCAGGGCCTGGTCCGTACGATCTCCTCGCTGGGACCCGTCGACGAGATCACCGGGCGGGCGCTGGAAGCGCTCCGGCCGCACGAGGACGACGAGAAGTAAGTTCTGCGGCGGTTGTGGCCGCGGTACCCCCTCGGGTGCCGCGGCCGTACTGTTGTGCAGGTATTCGGTTGACGTTGAGCGAGTGACGGAGAGCGCAGGCCCCTCATGGTGCAGATCAAGACGCCCGAGCAGATCGCCAGGATGCGTGCGGCGGGCCTGGTCGTCGCCGCCATCCACGCGGCGACGCGGGAGGCGGCGGTCCCCGGCGCCAGCACCCGGGACCTGGACGAGGTGGCCCGCAAGGTCCTCGCCGAGCACGGTGCCAAGTCCAACTTCCTCGGCTACGGCGGCTTCCCCGCCACCATCTGCACGTCCGTCAACGACGTGGTCGTCCACGGCATCCCCTCCGAGGACGTCGTCCTCAAGGACGGCGACATCATCTCCATCGACTGCGGCGCGATCGTCGACGGCTGGCACGGTGACGCGGCCTACACCGCGTTCGTGGGCTCCGGTCACGCCCCGGAGCTGATCGAGCTCTCCCGGGTGACCGAGGAGTCGATGTGGGCCGGCATCGCGGCGATGAAGCAGGGCAGCCGACTGGTCGACGTCTCCCGCGCGATCGAGACGTACATCCGCCGGCAGCCGAAGCCGGGCGGCGGCAAGTACGGGATCATCGAGGACTACGGCGGCCACGGCATCGGCACCGAGATGCACATGGACCCGCACCTGCTGAACTACGTGGACCGCCGGCGGGGCAAGGGCCCCAAGCTGGTGCCCGGGTTCTGCCTGGCCATCGAGCCGATGGTGTCGCTGGGGACGCCGCGCACGGAGGTCCTGGAGGACGACTGGACCGTCATCACCACGGACGGGACCTGGTCCTCGCACTGGGAGCACAGTGTGGCGCTGACCGAAGAGGGTCCCCTGGTGCTGACGGCTCCCGACGGGGGCAGGGCCAAGCTGGCCGAGCTCGGGATCACGGCCGCGCCGGATCCGCTGGGCTGAGCATCGCTTCGACGCGCGGCTCCGGTGGGGGCCGGTCGCGTGGTTCCCCGCGCCCCTGTGGGGTGCTTCGATCCGGTGCGCTTAATGATCTGTCGTCCTGGGCAGGAATTCTCGATTCGTCTTTCCGGGTGCGCTGACGTAGACTGACTCGTCGGCTCTCGTGCACCCGCATGTCCGCATGCGCCCGAGAGGGAAAGTGCGGGAGTCGATCAAGGTAGTCGATTCGAAGGGCGAAGCGTGGCCAAGAAGCAAGGTGCCATCGAGATCGAGGGCACTGTCGTCGAGTCTCTTCCGAACGCCATGTTCAAGGTCGAGCTCCAGAACGGCCACCAGGTCCTGGCACACATCAGCGGCAAGATGCGTATGCACTACATCCGCATCCTCCCTGACGACCGGGTCGTGGTGGAGCTGTCTCCGTACGACCTGACGCGTGGCCGGATCGTCTACCGCTACAAGTAGATCTTGCCCGCATCCCGTTTCGGCGGGGTGGTGGCACTGACCCGGAGAACCTCAATCCCATGAAGGTCAAGCCGAGCGTCAAGAAGATCTGCGACAAGTGCAGGGTGATCCGCCGTCACGGTCGGGTCATGGTCATCTGCGAGAACCCGCGCCACAAGCAGCGCCAGGGCTGACGCACGACCGATCCCTCTGCACCCTCGCAGAGATTCGCGCGACGCAAGCTGAATCTGTTCATACGCAGGTCCCAGGCACCCAGGTGTCTGACACCCCCGGCTCGGAGGCCGGGGACCCAGCTCGTACCTGATACGGCGGCTGGGCCCAGGTCCTGCGGAAGACCTCCGACGATCACCAGGAGCCATTGAATGGCACGCGTTTCCGGTGTGGACATCCCGCGCGAAAAGCGTGTGGAAGTCGCCCTCACCTATGTGTTCGGCATCGGCCGGACGCTCTCCCAGCAGACGCTGGCCGAGACCGGCATCGACCCGAACACCCGCGTCCGTGACCTGACCGAAGAGCAGCTGGTCGCGATCCGCGAGTACGTCGACAACAACATCAAGACCGAGGGTGACCTCCGTCGCGAGATCCAGGCCGACATCCGCCGCAAGGTCGAGATCGGCTGCTACCAGGGTCTGCGTCACCGCCGCGGTCTGCCTGTCCGCGGTCAGCGCACCAGCACCAACGCCCGCACCCGCAAGGGCCCGCGTCGCGCCATCGCCGGCAAGAAGAAGCCGGGCAAGAAGTAGTCCTCAGCGGACAACGCTTCATCAGCGGTCTTCGCTGTAGGACCGACCACCTCCCCGTAGGAGTTACTAGATGCCCCCCAAGGGTCGTCAGGGCGCTGCCAAGAAGGTGCGCCGCAAGGAAAAGAAGAACGTCGCTCACGGCCACGCGCACATCAAGAGCACGTTCAACAACACGATCGTCTCCATCACGGACCCGTCGGGCAACGTGATCTCCTGGGCCTCCGCCGGCCACGTCGGCTTCAAGGGCTCCCGGAAGTCCACGCCGTTCGCCGCGCAGATGGCCGCCGAGTCGGCTGCCCGCCGCGCCCAGGAGCACGGCATGCGCAAGGTCGACGTGTTCGTGAAGGGTCCGGGTTCCGGTCGTGAGACCGCGATCCGTTCGCTCCAGGCCACGGGCCTCGAGGTCGGCTCCATCCAGGACGTCACCCCGACCCCGCACAACGGCTGCCGTCCGCCGAAGCGCCGCCGCGTCTGACGCACAGCGCTCCGCCGGTTCCGGGCGGTACGGCCTCTGTACGGAGCCCGTGCCGCCCGTACCCTTGAAGTAACCCGCCAGGCTCGGCCTGGTGGCCTCAGGGCATCAAATAGCGGGTGCCCCTGACTGAAGGATCTTCCTATGCTGATCGCTCAGCGCCCGTCGTTGACCGAAGAGGTCGTCGACGAGTTCCGGTCCCGGTTCGTGATCGAGCCGCTGGAGCCGGGCTTCGGCTACACCCTCGGCAACTCCCTTCGCCGCACGCTCCTTTCGTCGATCCCGGGTGCGGCTGTCACGTCCATCCGCATCGACGGTGTCCTGCACGAGTTCACCACCGTGCCGGGTGTCAAGGAGGACGTCACGGACCTGATCCTCAACATCAAGCAGCTGGTCGTCTCCTCGGAGCACGACGAGCCGGTCGTGATGTACCTGCGCAAGCAGGGTCCGGGTCTGGTCAC
>NZ_JBVJND010000036.1:0-98870 GCF_055583825.1 Streptomyces sp. NPDC104367
GCCGAACTGGGCGAGCACGGCATCCGTGTCAACGGCGTCAACCCCGACGGCGTGGTCCGCGGGTCCGGCATCTTCGCCGCCGGCTGGGGCGCCCAACGCGCCGCCGTCTATGGGGTGGAGGAGTCGAAGCTCGGTGAGTTCTACGCGCAGCGGACCATCCTCAAGCGCGAGGTGCTGCCCGAGCATGTCGCCAACGCGGTGTTCGCGCTGACCGGCGGCGATCTCACCCACACCACCGGACTGCACATCCCCGTCGACGCGGGCGTGGCGGCCGCGTTCCTGCGATGAGCGGTGGCGTGAAGGCCTACGCGGCGGTCGACCTGGGCGCGTCCAGCGGACGCGTCATGGTCGGCCAGGTGGGTACGGACTCGCTGCGGCTGGACGAGGCGCACCGGTTCGTGAACCGGCCGGTGCGTGTCCCGGAAGGGCTGCGTTGGGACGTACTCGCCCTGTACGCGGGGGTGTTGGACGGACTGCGCGCGGCGGGGCAGGTCGACTCCGTCGGCATCGACACCTGGGCGGTGGACTACGGGCTGCTCGACGCCGACGGCGCGCTCCTCGGCAACCCCGTCCACTACCGCGACAACCGCACCGAGGGCATCGCCGACAAGGTGTGGGCGACCCTGCCCGCGAGCGAGCTCTACACCCGCACCGGACTCCAGTACGCCCCCTTCAACACCCTCTACCAGCTGGTCGCCGCGCGATCGAGTGCCCAACTGGGGCAGGCCGAGCGGCTGTTGCTCGTCCCGGACCTGCTGTCGTACTGGCTGACCGGCGAGCAGGGCACGGAGCTGACCAACGCCTCCACCACCCAGCTGATCGACCCCCGCACCCGCACCTGGTCGACCGAGGTCGCCGACCGGCTCGGGATCGACCTCGGACTCTTCGCACCCCTGCGACAGCCCGGAGACCCGGCCGGACTGCTCCGGCCCGAGGTACTGGAGGAGACCGGACTGACCGGCCCGGTGCCGGTGACCGCCGTCGGCTCGCACGACACCGCCTCCGCCGTGGCCGCCGTACCGGCGACCGAGAAGCACTTCGCCTACATCTGCACCGGCACCTGGTCGCTGGCCGGACTGGAGCTGGGCGCCCCGGTGCTCACCGAGGAGAGCCGGGCCGCCAACTTCACCAACGAACTCGGCCTCGACGGCACCGTGCGCTATCTGCGCAACATCATGGGGCTGTGGCTGCTCCAGGAGTGTGTCAGGGCCTGGGACGAACCGAATCTGGGCGGGCTGCTGCGGGAGGCGGCCACGGTGCCCGCGCTGCGCTCGGTGGTGGACGCGGGGGATGCCGGCTTCCTCGCGCCGGGGCGGATGCCGGAGCGGATCGCCGACGCCTGCCGGGCCTCCGGGCAGCCGGTGCCCGGGACCCGGCCCGAGATCACCCGCTGCATCCTCGACTCGCTCGCGCTCGCCCACCGTCGGGCCGTCGCGGACGCCCAGCGGCTCGCAGACCACCCGGTGGACACCGTGTACGTGGTGGGCGGCGGTACCCGTAACGCGCTGCTCTGCCAGCTCACCGCCGACGCCTGCGGGCTGCCGGTGGTGGCCGGGCCCACGGAGGCGGCGGCGCTCGGGAACGTGCTGGTCCAGGCCCGCGGGCACGGCCTCGTCGGTGACCTCGCCGACATGCGGGGGCTGCTCACCCGCACCCAGCCGCTGACCCGTTACACGCCGCGCGGCGACACCGCCCGCTGGCGGGAGGCGGAGGACCGGCTCGCCGCACGGTGAGCCGGTCCCTCCCCTCCCCCGCGCAAGGCCGTTGCCCCGCGCGGGACGACCGCGCCGGACGGCGGCCCGCACCGGGGCCGCCGTCGAACGCCTCGCCCCGGCCCGCCCGTTGGCCCGGCGCTCCGGTCCCTCCGCCGTCGGCGGTGTCGATGCCGTCATCCCTTCGGACAACGGGGCCGCGCGCCCTTGAACGCCCGCGGATAGCGTGGGGGAATGATCCGGTTCGAGCAGGTCACCAAGCGGTATCCGGACGGTACGACCGCCGTGGACGGCCTCGACTTCGAGGTGGCCGAGGGTGAGCTGGTCACGCTGGTCGGGCCGTCCGGGTGCGGCAAGACCACGACCATGATGATGGTCAACCGGCTCATCGAACCGACGTCCGGCCGGATCCTCGTGGACGACGAGGACATCGCGGCCGTGGACCCGGTGCGGCTGCGGCGCCGGATCGGCTATGTCATCCAGCAGGTGGGGCTGTTCCCGCACCGCACGGTCCTCGACAACACCGCGACCGTCCCGGCGCTGCTCGGCTGGAAGCGGGCCAGGGCCCGCGAGCGCGCCGCCGAACTGCTGTCCCTGGTCGGCCTGGACCCGAAGACGTACGGTCCGCGCTATCCGGACCAGCTCTCCGGCGGTCAGCGGCAGCGGGTCGGGGTGGCGCGGGCGCTGGCCGCCGACCCTCCGGTGCTGCTGATGGACGAGCCGTTCGGCGCGGTCGACCCGGTGGTGCGGGAGCAGTTGCAGGACGAGTTCCTGCGGATGCAGGCGGCCGTGCGCAAGACGGTGCTGCTGGTCACGCACGACATCGAGGAGGCGGTGCGGCTCGGTGACCGGATCGCGGTGTACGGGCAGGGCCGGATCGAGCAGTTCGACACGCCGGGGGCGGTGCTGGGTGCGCCGGCCACGCCGTATGTCGCGGAGTTCGTGGGTGCCGACCGGGGGCTGAAGCGGCTGTCGGTGACCGAGATCGAGCCGGACGATCTGGAGCAGCCGCCGGTGGCCCGGCTGGACGAGCCGGCCGCGGCCGTCGCCGAGCGGATGCGGGCGGAGGGTGCCCGCTGGGCCGTGGTGCTGGACGCCGGCGGTGATCTGCACGGCTGGGTGGGGCTGGACGAGCTGGCGGCGGGCGGTCCGGTCGGCGGTCTCGCGCACCGGATGACCTCGTGGGTGCCGGTGGGTGCCCCGCTGAAGCAGGCGTTCGGTGTGATGCTCCAGCACGACGCGGGCTGGGTCGCGGTGCTGGACGGCTCGCGTTTCCTCGGTGTGCTGACGCCGGCCCGGCTGCACGAGGCGCTGCGCCGCTCGGTGGACGCGGACGCGCGCGGGGTGTCCCGGGGGCAGGTGCCGTTCGACTCGGTGTCGGACGCCTGAGGCAGGCGGCGGTCCTCCGGCGCGGCGGCGGCCGGGTGCGTCAGCAGTACGTCATCGGGCAGCCGCGGCGCAGCGAGTGCTGGGCGGCTCTCAGGTAGAGCGCGACGTAGAAGGCGGTGTCCAGGTCCTCGCCCCAGGGTCCGGGCCGGGTGGCTGCCGTCCGCTGCGCCTGCCCCTCCAGGAACCAGGTCGTCAGATCGAGGTTGTCGCAGGCCTCCGGTATCGCGTCGGCGGGCAGCCGGACCGCCGTCGCGAGGCGCTGGGCGAGGACCAGGACCTCGGGGGCGCCGACGATCACCGTCTCGTCGTCGTAGGCGGAGTTCAGGGGCAGCCGGATCTCCTCGTCGAGGGAGAACGGCACCAGCACCGACCAGCCCAGCAGCAGTTCGGACTCCGGCGCCGACAGGTGCTCCTGGCACAGGGCGCCGAACCCGTCCATGGGCGGCGCCAGCTTCTCCTCGAAGGACTGCCCCGAGCCGCGGGCGAAGGCGGCCTCCTCGGGCACCGAGGTGTAGGGCGCGCGGCCCCGTCGTGCCAGCTCCTCGTCGAGGGCGGCGGCCACGGCGCCCTTGCCGCCCTCTTCCTCGTCGCCGTCGAACCACTCCTGGGCGGCGACGCTCACCAGATAGATCCCCATGCACCAGAACGTACCGCCCGCCACTGACAACGGGCCCGGACCTCACTTCACCAGGCCTTTGTCCTTCAGGTAGGTGCGGGCTACGTCCGCGGCGAGCCGCCGCCAGCTGTCGACCTGCTCGTTCATGGCGGCGAGGTCGGCGGTCGTCAGAACGTCGTTGAGCCGGCCGAGCGCCTGCGTGACACGCTCGCTCCCGGCGCGGGAGCGGTTGACGACGGGCACGACGTAGTCGGCGTTCTGGAGGTGCTTGTCGTCGGCGAGGAGGACGAGGCCGAACTGGTCGAGGGTCGCGTCCGTGGTGGTGGTCAGGACCATCTGGTCCTGGCCGTTCTGCACGGCCCGCTTGGCCTGGGTGGTGCCGACGCCCTTCGGGTCGACGCCGGTGATGTCGATGCCGTAGACCTTCTTCAGTCCCGGTTCGCAGTAGGGCCGTTGCACGCACTCGTCGCCCGCGGCGAGCCGTACCGGCAGTTTCGAGGCGCCGAGGTCGCTGAGGGTCTTCAGGTGGTGGCGGCGGGCGTAGTCGGCCGCCACCGCGAAGGCGTTCTGGTCGACTGCTCTGCCCGGGTCGAGGACGGTCAGGCCGCGGGGTGTGGCGAGGCGGCGCAGTGCCGTCATGGTGGTGTGCAGGTCGGGTGAGCCCACGGGCGGGGCGTCGGCGCCGTTGGTCTTGGCGTCGAGCCAGTCGGCGAAGGTGGCGGCGTACTCGGGGACGACGTCGATCTGCCCTGATTCCAGGGCCGGTTCGTAGAGTTCGCGGTTGGCGACGGTGATGAGGGAGGTGGGGCGGCCGGCCTGGTTCAGCAGCTGTGCGTACATCTGGGCGAGCAGGTCGCTCTCGGTGAATCCGGCGGAGCCGACGGTCAGCCGGCCGCTGTCGCCCGGGGGTGCGGTGACCTCGCCGCGGTTCTCCAGGGAGGGGCCGGTGGCGCAGGCGGTGAGGGCGAGCAGGAGGACGGCCGTGGCCGTCGTACGGGGTCTCACCGCGGGCCCCGTACCCATACCGGGGCGAGCCGTTCGGCGGCCTCGAAGACGCCCTCGACGACCAGGGCGAAGGCGGCGACCAGGATCGCGCCGGCGACCACCATGGGTGTGCTGGCCAGGTTGAATCCCGCGGTGATGATCCGGCCGAGTCCGCCGCCGCCCGCGAGCGCGGCGATGGTGGCGGTGGCGACGAGCTGGACGGCGGCGATCCGTACCCCGTTGAGGACCATCGGGAGCGCGAGGGGCAGTTCCACGCGGAACAGCAGCTGCCGTCCGGTCATCCCCATGCCCCGTGCGGCCCGCACGACGTTCCGGTCGACCTCGCGCATGCCGACGTAGGCGTTGGTGAGCAGGGGCGGTACGGCGAACAGCACCAGGGCGACGACCGTGGGGCCCTCGCCCCGGTCGCCGATCGGGGTGAGCAGGAGCAGCACCAGGACGGCGAAGGTGGGGACGGCCCGGCCGATGTTGGAGAGGTTGACGGCGAGCGCGCCGCCCCTGCCGAGGTGGCCGAGGACCAGGGCGACGGGGAGGGCGATCAGGCAGCTGATGACGAGGCAGACGACGGTGAGCAGGAGGTGCTGGAGCAGCCGGTGCCGGATGCCGTCGTCGCCCGACCAGTGCGCGGGGTCGGTGAGCCAGGCCCAGGCGTCGGTGAGCGTCGTCATCCGCGGGCCGCCCGGGTCCAGGGGGTGATCAGCCACTGCACGCCGAGCAGCAGCAGGTCGGCGGCGACGGCGATCACCACGCACAGCACGGACGCGGTGAGGACCTGTGCCTTGAAGTAGGTGTTCATGCCGGCGTAGATGAGATTGCCGAGTCCGCCGAAGCCGACGATCGCGCCGACGGTGACCAGGGAGACCGCGGAGACGGTGGCGATGCGCAGTCCGGCCATCGCGGCGGGCAGCGCGAGCGGCAGTTCTACGGTGAGCAGCATCCGGACGGGGCCGTAGCCCATGCCGCGGGCGGCCTGCCGGGTCTCCTCGGGGACGGCGCGCAGGCCCGCGAGGATGTTGCGGACCAGGAGGGTGAGCGAGTAGAGCACCAGGCCGGCGACGACGAGCGTGGCGGAGAGGCCGTAGACCGGCAGGAGCAGGGAGAACATCGCCAGGGACGGGATGGTGTAGAGGATCGTCGTGACGGCGAGGACGGGTCCGGAGGCCAGGCGCAGGCGGCGGGCCAGGACCGCGAGCGGGAGGGCGATCGCCAGGCCGACGAGCACCGAGACGGCGGTCAGCCGCAGGTGCTGGCCGACCGCGTCGAGGAGGATCTGACGGCGGCTGGTCAGATAGGCGCCGCAGATCCACTCGTTGCGCGCGAGGCAGTCGTTCGGGGGCGCGGTCACCCGTCCATTGCACCGGGCGGGCGGCCGGCCGGGCGCGTTGTGGTGACCCGTACGGGTCACAGCGGGCGGGTCAGCGCATGCCCGCGGCGTCCATCAGCGCGCCGGCCGTCCCCGTGACCAGTCCGTCGCCGTAGCGTTCGATGTGGGCGCCGGCGCGGGCGCTGGCCCCGTCGAAGACCAGCATCAGCTGCCGGGCGAGGACCGCCGGGTCGGCCGCGCCGCCCTGTTCCGCCTGCGTCCGGAAGAAGCCCTCCAGCCGGTCCTTGACCGTCCGGGCCACCAGGCTCGCCGGGTGTCCGGCGTCCTTCAGCTCGACCAGGACCGCGAGGTAGGGGCATCCCTGGTAGTCCGGGTCCGCGGAGGCCTGCTCGACCCGCTCGAAGACGAACAGGATCCGCTCCCGGGGCGTGGCCGTCCCCGCGTCCGGGGGTGTGAGCTGGGCCTCGTACCAGGGCCTGCGCCGTTCCAGGCTGGCGGCCAGCATCTCGTCCTTGCTGTCGAAGAGCTGGTACATGGACCGTTTGGAGACGCCCGCGGACCTGCACAGCGCCTCGACGCCGACGGAGACGCCGTCCCGGTAGAAGAGCTGGGCGGCCGCGTCGAGCAGCCGGTCGCGGGGGGACGCCTTGTCCGTGGTGGCCATGCGCCCGAGGTTACCGCGCCGGACGCGGTTCGGAAACCGATCGGTATGCAGGGTGGTCCGCGAGGTGAACAAGCGCTTAGATAGGAGCCGGGGACCGGCCCCGGGTACCGCCCGGACCGCGGCCCCGGACCCGATCCACGACCCTGAGCAGCCGGAGGCCCCGTTGTTCACTTCCGTCGACGACGTCTCCGCACGCCTCGCGGAGACCGGCTACCTGGCCTCCCCCGCCGTCGCCACCACCGTCTTCCTGGCCGACCGGCTGGGCAAGCCCCTGCTGGTCGAGGGCCCCGCCGGGGTCGGCAAGACCGAACTCGCCAAGGCCGTCGCCGAGGTCGCCGGAGCCCGCCTGGTACGGCTCCAGTGCTACGAGGGCGTCGACGAGTCCCGGGCACTGTACGAGTGGAACCACGCCAAGCAGCTCCTGCGCATCAGCGCCGGCCGCGACCGGAGCTGGGACGAGACCCGCACCGACATCTTCAGCGAGGAGTTCCTGCTCCCCCGCCCGCTGCTCACCGCGATCCGGGGCGACGACCCCAAGGTGCTGCTGATCGACGAGACCGACAAGGCCGACGTCGAGGTGGAGGGCCTGCTCCTGGAGGTGCTCAGCGACTTCCAGGTGACCGTCCCCGAACTGGGCACGGTCACCGCGACCCGCCGCCCCTTCGTCGTCCTGACCTCCAACGCCAGCCGCGAACTCTCCGAGGCGCTGCGCCGCCGCTGCCTGTTCCTGCACATCGGCTTCCCGGACGACGAACTGGAGCGCCGGATCGTACGGCTGAAGGTGCCCGGCCTCACCGAGGCCCTCACCGAGTCCGTGGTCCGGGTGGTCGGGGCCCTGCGCGCGATGGACCTGCGCAAGGTGCCGTCGGTGGCCGAGACCATCGACTGGGCGCGCACCCTGCTGGCACTCGGCGCCGACACCCTGGACGAACGGGTCGTACGGGACTCCCTCGGCGTCATCCTCAAACACCAGGACGACATCCAGAAGGCGGCCGCCAAGCTGGACCTGGACGCACTGTGAGCTCCGGCGCCGATGTCGCCGACCGCATCACCTCCCTGGTCGGGGCGCTGCGCGCGCACGGGATGCGGGTCGGCACCGCGGAGAGCGTCGACGCGGCCCGCGCGGTCGAGGCACTGGGCCTCGCCGACCGGGAGCTGCTGCGCGAGGGACTGGCCGCGACCCTGCTCCACGGCCCCGCCCAACGGGCCGTGTTCGACCAGGTCTTCGACCTCTACTTCCCGCGCGGGACGGGCGGTCCGGACACCCGGCCCACCGGCCGCGAGGAACTGCGCGAGCGGATCGCGGCCGCGCTGGCCGCCGAGGACGAGCCGCTGCTCAGGCAGTTGGCGGCCCAGGCCGTCGACGGCTTCGGCGGCTACGGGAGTTCACCGGGATCGGACGGCTGGTCGTCGTACCAGACCCTGGACCGGCTGCGGCCGCAGACCCTGCTCGCCCGGGTCCGGGCCGACGTCCGCGGGCGGGGCGGCAACGGCGCCGGCTTCACCGACCGGCTCCTCGACGACGAGATCCGCCGCCGGATCGAGGCGTTCCGGGGCATGGTCGCGGCGGAGGCCCGGCGCCGGGTGGCCGAACGGCGCGGACGGGACGAGATCGCCCGGCGGGCGGTGGCGCCGAGCACCGACCGGGTGGACTTCCTGGCCGCCGGACGCGACCAGCTCACCGAACTGCGCAGGACCGTCCGGCCGCTGGCCCGCAAACTGGCGACCCGGCTGGCCGCCCGCCGCCGCCGGGCCGCGCGGGGCACCATCGACCTGCGCCGCACCCTGCGCGGCTCGCTCTCCACGGGCGGGGTGCCGATGCGGCCGGTGCTGCGGCGGCGCCGGCCGGTCCGGCCCGAACTGGTGCTGCTGTGCGACGTCTCCGGCTCGGTGTCGGGGTTCTCGGACTTCACGATGCTGCTGGTGCAGGCGCTGCACGACCAGTTCAGCAAGGTCCGGGTGTTCGCCTTCGTCAACCGCATCGACGAGGTCACCGGCCTGCTGGAGCGCGGCCGCGCCGACCCGGAGGGGCTCGGCGCCCGGATCCGCGCCGAGGCCACCCTCACCGGCTGGCACGGCAGCAGCGACTACGGCATGGCGCTGGGCGAGTTCGCGGAACGCCACGGCGCCGCGGTCGGCCCCCGCACCACCGTGTTCGTCCTCGGTGACGCCCGCACCAACAACCTCGACCCGAACCTCGCCGCCGTCCGCGGCATCGCCCGGCAGGCCCGCCGCGTCTACTGGCTCAACCCCGAGCGGCACTCCCTGTGGGGCACCGGCGACTCGGCCGCGCCCGCCTACGCGGAGCTGGTGGAGATGCACGAGTGCCGCACAGCCCGCCAGCTCGGCGGGCTGATCGCACGGCTGCTGCCGGTGTAGGCCGGGGCGTGCCTCAGGTGTCCTTGGCCTTCGCGTAGTCCGTCGCCATGGCACCGGCGAAGTCGTACAGGATCACCTGCTCGTCGCCCACGACCCAGGCGTCGTGCCCGGGCGGGCAGACGAAGACATCGCCCGGTCCGATCTCCCCCTCGCCTCCGTCGTCCATGACCAGGTGCATCCTGCCCTGCACCACGAAACCGTTGTGGTGGACCATGCAGCTCTCGGTGCCCGCGATCGGCCCCACCGACTCCGACCAGCGCCAGCCCGGCTCGAAGGTGCCGACGGCGAAGTCGAGTCCGGTCATGTGCACGGCCTCAAGGTGACCGCGGGGGAAGTCGCGGCGCTCGTCCGGCTTGTCGACCGTCTTTATCTCCAGCATGACGGTGTCCTCCCTTCGACCACTCACTCCATCGTCTGCCTGTCAAGTCGGGAGCGCCATTCGGGGCGGGGGTGCGGGCGGGGACGGGGGCGGGCCGGGGCGGGGCCGGGACCGCCGCCCGCTCGGCGCGGCGTACGGCGAGCACCGCGTACACGTAGCCGAGGTCGAGCAGGAAGCAGCCGGTGTACAGGCAGTACATGAGGGCGCTGTCGTAGCGGGCGTGGATGTGCGAGGCGGCGGCCGGACGCGGAGAGACGTGCAGGGAGCTGACCACGAAGAGGGCGGCGCAGGCGGTGCCGATCAGCTTGTTGACGGCAATGCCCGGTGACTGGCCCCGGGTCGAGCGGCGGGCGGCGAGCATCGACAGGAACAGGCAGGACATCAGCAGGTTGCCGCCGAACGACGTGTAGATGCCCTCGCCTTCGTCGAACCGCAACGAGACGCGGTCCATGCCGAGGAAGGCGAGGACCAGCAGCGCGGCGAGCGAGGGCAGGAACAACTTCCTCGGCAGGTACGGGAATTCGTCGCGGCCGTAGCGGACGACGGTGCAGGCGATGGCGAGGTCGAAGCCGAACCAGGCCAGGTTGATCCAGCGCAGGGCGCCGTCCGCCGGCCGCACGACGGCGTAGGTGAACTCCCAGCTCATGTTGGTGGCGCACGAGACGACCGGCATGCCGAAGGTGCGGTCCCGCAGCCCCGCGCGGATCAGCTGCACATAGGCGGCCGTCCAGAAGACACCCGTGCCGAGCATGAACACCAGCGGCAGCACGCTCACGGGGTCCCCTCCGCCTTGTGTCCCGCCGAGCGGCGGGCCGCATGTCCGTGGACTGTCAAGTGCGGTGCCTACTGTGGCATGACGGGGGGCCGGGACGCAGGGGGTGGGAGCTCGTGTCGCGCCATTCCGCCGCCTGGTGGCATGTGACATATTACTGCCGTGAGCAACCAATTGACCTGCGACGTGGTGATCGTCGGCGCGGGCATGGTGGGCGCGGCCTGCGCCCTCTACACGTCTCGCGCGGGTCTGGACGTCATCGTGGTGGACCGCGGCCCGGTGGCCGGCGGCACCACCGGCGCCGGCGAGGGCAACCTGCTCGTCTCCGACAAGGAACCCGGACCGGAACTCCGACTCGCCCTCCTGTCCGGGCGGTTGTGGACCGACCTGGCCGGCGAACTCGGCGACCGGATCGAGTACGAACCCAAGGGCGGCATCGTCGTCGCCACCGAACCCGCCGCACTCACCGCCCTGGAGGAGTTCGCGGCCGCGCAACGGGCCTCAGGCGTCAGGGCCGAGACCCTCACCCCGGACCGACTCCGCGAACTGGAGCCCCACTTGACGCCCGGCCTGGCAGGCGGCGTGCTCTATCCACAGGACGCACAGGTCATGCCGACACTGGCCGCCGCACACCTCCTGCGCACCTCCGGCGCCCGCCTGCTGACCGGCCGCACGGTGACGAAGGTACTGCGCGGCACCGGCGGTTCCGTACAGGGCGTCCGCACCGACGACGGCGAGATCCACGCGCCGGCCGTGGTCAACGCGGCCGGGACCTGGGGCGGCGAACTGGCCGCCCTCGCCGGCGTCACCCTCCCCGTCCTCCCCCGGCGCGGCTTCGTCCTGGTCACCGAACCACTGCCACCCCGGGTACGGCACAAGGTGTACGCCGCCGACTACGTGGCCGACGTCGCCAGCGACTCGGCCGCCCTCCATACCTCGCCGGTCGTCGAGGGAACAGCGGCCGGCCCCGTCCTGATCGGCGCCAGCCGCGAACGCGTCGGCTTCGACCGGACGTTCTCACTGCCCGCCGTACGAGCCCTGGCGGCCGGCGCCACCCGGCTGTTCCCGTTCCTGTCGGACGTCCGGGCGATCCGCGGCTACCTGGGCTTCCGCCCCTACATGCCGGACCACCTGCCCGCCATCGGTCCCGACCCCCGCGCGCCCGGCCTGCTGCACGCCTGCGGACACGAAGGCGCGGGCATCGGACTCGCCACCGGCACCGGACAGCTGATCGCCCAGGTGCTCGGCGGCAAGACCCCGGAGCTGGACCTCACGCCGTTCCGCCCCGAGCGCTTCGCCGAGGAGCCCGCATGAACCCCCTTGAGCTGGCACAGGCCCACCCCGGCCCCCCGTTCACCGTCACCCTCGACGGCCACGCGATCGAAGCGCTGCCCGGCCAGACGGTCGCCGCCGCACTGTGGACGGCAGGCGTCACGGCCTGGCGCACCACACGGGGCGACAGCCGCCCCCGCGGCGTGTTCTGCGGGATCGGCGTCTGCTTCGACTGCCTGATCACCGTCAACGACCGCCCCAACCAACGCGCCTGCCTGGTACCCCTGCGCCCCAGCGACACGATCCGCACCCAGGAGGGCACGGGCCACGATGACTGAACGACCACGGCTGGCCGTCATCGGCGCGGGCCCGGCCGGCCTCGCCGCCACCCTCGCCGCCACCCGGCACGGCCTGCACGTCACCCTCGTCGACGCGGCACCCGAAGCGGGCGGCCAGTTCTACCGGCAGCCCGCCACCGCACTCGGCGCACGCCGCCCCCAGGCACTCCACCACCACTGGCGCGGCTGGCAGTTGCTGCGCGACGGCCTCGACCGGCAGATCGCCGCCGGACAGGTCACCCACCTCCGCGACCATCACGTGTGGCTCGTGGACCGACAACCGGAGAGCTTCACCGTGCACGCCCTCCTCGGCCCCGAACAGGAGCAGCCGGCCGAGGTGCACGCCGACGCCGTCCTGCTCGCCACCGGCGGCTACGAGAAGGTACTCCCCTTCCCCGGCTGGACCCTCCCCGGCGTCGTCACGGCGGGCGGCGCACAGGCCATGCTCAAGGGCGGCCTCGTCCTGCCGGGCCGCACCGCCGTCGTGGCCGGCACCGGCCCCCTGCTCCTGCCCGTCGCGACCGGACTCGCCGCCGCGGGCGCCCGGGTGGTGGCCCTGGTCGAGTCCGCCGACCCACGCAACGTCGTACGACGCTCCCCGGCCCTCGCCACCCAGCCCGCCAAGCTCGCCGAAGCCGCCCGGTACACCGCCCTGCTCCTACGCCACCGGGTACGGACCCTGGTCCACCACACCGTCGTCGAGGCACACGGTGAACAACGGCTGGAAGCGGTCACCGTCGCCGCCCTCGACACCGACGGCCGGGTACGGCCCGACACCCGACAACGCATCGCCTGCGACACCCTCGCCGTCGGACACGGCATGCTCCCCCACACCGATCTCGCCCAGAGCCTGGGCTGCCGTGTGAACGACACCGCCGTCCACGTCGACCACGAACAGCGCACCGACGTACCGGGCGTATGGGCGGCGGGCGAGGCCACCGGCATCGGCGGCGCGGCCCTCGCACTCGCCGAAGGACACATCGCCGGCCGCTCCGCCGCCGCACGATTGTCCGGCACCGAACCCGACCCCCGCGACTGGACCGGCGCCACCAGAACCCGCACAGCAC
Source organism: Streptomyces sp. NPDC104367 (assembly GCF_055583825.1). NCBI lineage: Bacteria > Bacillati > Actinomycetota > Actinomycetes > Kitasatosporales > Streptomycetaceae > Streptomyces > Streptomyces sp. NPDC104367. Next base: position 12,918 of record NZ_JBVJND010000036.1, read on the forward strand.
TCCGGAGATTCTTCGCCGCCCTGGACAGCGCCTGCACACCCCCCGCCCACTGGACCGAACAGGTCACCGACGACACGGTCGTCTGCCGCTGCGAGGAAGTGACCGCCGGCACGGTCCGCCACGCCGTGACCGAACTGGGCGCCGGAGACACACGCACCGTCAAACTCCTCACCCGGGCCGGCATGGGCTGGTGCCAGGGCCGGATGTGCGAACCCGCCGTCACCGGACTCACCGGCTGCCCCGAAACCCCCACCCGCAGACCCTTCGCCCGACCGGTACTGCTCGGAGTCCTCGCGCGGAGCGGGGACGGGGACGGGGACGCAGATGGGGACGGGGAGGGGGAGGGGGCTGGGGGTGGGGACGGGCAGTGATATGTCACGCGGCACACATGACGCACCGCATATCACGCGTCGCACATCACGCGGCACACATGACACCCAGCGCATCACGCACCACACGTCACGCACCACGCATGACGCATCGCACGTGACACAGCACGCATCACACAGAAGGGAACCCCATGCCCACCACCTCACACTCCCACCCCTGGCGCGGCGTCCTGGTAGCCACCGCCCTCCCGCTCACCGACGCTCTCTGCGTCGACTACGACAGGTTTGCGGAGCACTGTTCCTGGCTGGTCGAGAACGGCTGTGACGGTGTCGTGCCGAACGGCTCGCTCGGCGAGTACCAGGTGCTGACGCCGGAGGAGCGGGCCAGGGTCGTGGAGACCGCGGTCGCCGCGATCGGCGGGGCTCGGGTGATGCCAGGGGTCGCCGCCTACGGCTCGGCGGAGGCGCGCCGTAGGGCCGAGCAGGCGCGGGACGCCGGGTGTCAGGCCGTGATGCTGCTGCCGCCCAACGCCTACCGTGCCGACGAGCGTTCGGTGCTGGCGCACTACGCGGAGGTGGCGAAGGCAGGTGTGCCGGTGGTGGCGTACAACAATCCGATCGACACCAAGGTCGACCTCGTGCCGGAGTTGCTGGCGAAGCTGCACGGCGAGGGGTACATCCGTGCCGTCAAGGAGTTCTCGGGTGACGTCCGCCGTGCGTACCGGCTTGCCGAACTCGCTCCGGATCTGGACCTGTTGATCGGTGCGGACGATGTGCTGCTGGAGCTCGCGATCGGGGGTGCCAAGGGCTGGGTGGCCGGCTACCCGAACGCGCTGCCGGCCGCGTCGGTCGAGCTGTACCACGCGGCGGTGGACGGGGACCTGGACACCGCCAAGCGGCTGTACGAGCAGTTGCATCCGTTGCTGCGCTGGGACTCGAAGGTCGAGTTCGTGCAGGCGATCAAGTTGTCGATGGACATCGTCGGCCGGCACGGCGGGCGTTGCCGGCCGCCGCGGGTGCCGTTGCTGCCCGAGCAGGAGGCCGTGGTCCGCGCGGCCACCGAGAAGGCCGTCGCGGCCGGACTGGCTTGAGGGATACCGCCCGACCACCAGGAGTGTCATGCGCAGCAAACTCGTCCTGCACGCCGTCGACTCGCACACCGAGGGCATGCCCACCCGTGTGATCACCGGCGGGATCGGGACCATTCCCGGCGCGACCATGAACGAGCGGCGGCTGTACTTCCGTGAACACCGAGACGACATCAAGCAGTTGCTGATGAACGAGCCGCGTGGGCACTCCGCGATGAGCGGGGCGGTCCTGCAGCCGCCGAGCCGCCCGGACTGCGACTGGGGGGTGGTCTACATCGAGGTCTCCGGCTATCTGCCGATGTGCGGGCACGGCACGATCGGTGTGGCGACCGTGCTCGTGGAGACGGGGATGGTGGAGGTGGTCGAGCCCGTGACCACGATCCGGCTGGACACGCCGGCCGGCCTGGTGGTCGCCGAGGTGGCGGTGGAGGACGGTGCGGCGAGGAACGTCACGCTGCGGAACGTGCCGTCCTTCGCCGTCGGACTCGACCGCAGGATCACCCTCGCCGACGGGCGGAGCGTGACATATGACATGGCATACGGCGGCAACTTCTACGCCATCCTCCCCCTCGAAGAATTCGGCCTCCCCTTCGACCGCACCCGAAAGGACGACATTCTCGCCGCTGGCCTGTCCCTCATGGAGGCGATCAACGCCGAGTCGGAACCGGTGCATCCCGAGGACCCGTCCATCCGCGGCTGTCATCACGTCCATCTGATCGCGCCCGGTGCCACGGCCCGTCTGTCGCGGCATGCGATGGCCATCCATCCGGGCTGGTTCGACCGCTCCCCCTGCGGTACGGGCACCAGTGCGCGTATGGCCCAGCTGCACGCGCGTGGTGAACTGCCGCTGGACACCGAGTTCGTGAACGAGTCGTTCATCGGTACCCGCTTCACCGGACGGCTCCTGGGCACCACCGAGGTCGCCGGGATCCCGGCGGTCCTGCCGAGCTTCACCGGGCGAGCCTGGATCACCGGGACCGCGCAGTACCTGCTGGACCCCGACGATCCGTTCCCGGCGGGCTTCGTACTCTGATTCCTCCGTTTCTCTCCCAGGAGTTCCGTCATGGCCGACCAGCCCAGCCGTTCGCGTGCCGCCGATCCCGCCATTCCCTCGCTCGGCGGCCGGAAGCCCAACTTCCGGGAGCGGGTCGTGGACGTGCTGCGGGCTTCGCTGATCTCGGGTGAGCTGCGTCCCGGCACGGTGTACTCGGCGCCGGGGCTCGCGCCGCGGCTGGGGGTGTCGGTGACCCCGGTGCGTGAGGCCATGCTGGAGCTGGTGAAGGAGGGGCTGGTCGAGATCGTCCCGAACAAGGGGTTCCGGGTCCTGGCCGTGTCGGAGCGGGAGCTCGACGAGTACACGCATGTGCGGTCCCTGATCGAGATCCCGACGACCGTCGGGCTCACGGGCACCGTCGATCCGGCCGCTCTCAAGGCGCTGCGTCCGCTCGCGATGGAGATCGTCACCTCGGCGGTGAAGGGCGACCTGATCGCGTATGTCGAGGCCGACCTGAACTTCCATCTGGGGCTGCTGGCGCTGGCGGGCAATGCTCATCTCGTAGAGGTGGTGCGGGACTTGCGGCAGCGGTCCCGGTTGTACGGGCTGACGGCGCTGGTGGAGGCGGGGCGGCTGAAGGCCTCGGCCGAGGAGCATCTGGAGTTGCTCGACGCGCTGCTGGCCCGCGACGTGTACGCCGTCCGGGAGATCATGACCCGTCATCTCGGTCATGTCCGCGGCCTGTGGGCGGCCCACGGAGCGGAGCACTCCTGACAACCCCAGACCCCACCCCCCCAGGTGGTGGTCTCGGGTGAACTACGTTCCGAGGCCGGCGAGTTGGATGTCGTGGACTTGGGAGCCTGTGTCGAGGTCGGAGAAGGCGCAGGCGCCGTCGTTCCCGGTGGTCGTACGCGACAGGTCCGGTGCTCACGACGAGGGTGGTGGCCGGCAGCCGTCGGCGGAGGCGCTCAGGACGCACTCGTAAGGAGAGCCGGCGTCTCCCGTTCAGCTCGACTCGCGCACCACCAACTGGCAGGGCACCGTGTGCACTCCGGGTGCGGGCTCCGCGTCGATGGCCTGGAGCAGGCGTAGCGCGGCGATGCGGCCGATCTCGGCGAGGTTCATGTCGACGGTGGTGAGCGGGGGGCGGCAGGCGAGCGCCATCGTGTCCCAGTTGTCGTAGCCGACGACGGCGATGTCGCCGGGCACTTCCTTGCCGCGTTCCCGCAGCGCGTCGGCCACGCCGCGGGCGATCTGGTCGTTGCCGCAGAAGAACGCGTCCGTGTCCGGGGCGGTGCGCAGTACGGCGTCCGCCGCGCGCCGTCCCCAGGCTTCGCTCCACTCCCCGAAGTGCACGCGTGCGGTGGCGAGTCGGAGCCCGGCTCCGGCGAGGTGTTCGACGGCGTGCCGGGCGCGGTCGCGGGCGGCCTGGTGGTGTTCGGGTCCGGTGACATGGGCGACGCGGGTGCGGCCGGCGGCCAGCAGGTGCTCGACGGCGAGCCGGGCGCCGCCCCGGTCGTCGGTGACGACGGAGGTGTCGGCGGGGTCGGTCGAGGGGGAGAGCGCGTAGACGACGGGGATGGCCGGGTCGATGCCGGTGAGGGGCGGGCGGGGGTCGGTGCGGCGGCCGGTGACGATGATGCCGTCGACGCGCCGGTCGGTGAGGTTGCGCAGGTGGTGCTGTTCGCGGATGGCGTCGCCGCGGGTGTCGCAGAGCAGGACGGAGATCTTCCCGGCGCCGAGCGCGTCCTCGGCGCCGAGCAGTACGGGGGTGCTGAAGCGGCCGATGCCGTCCGTCGTCATGAGGCCGACGGTCCAGCTGCGTCCGCTGTGCAGGCTCTGCGCGTGCTGGTTGGGCCGGAACCCGAGCGCCTGGACGGCGTCCAGCACCCGTTGCCGGGTCTCCGGGCGCATCCGGCCGGCGCCGTTCAGCGCTTTGGACGCCGTGCCCACGCTGACGCCGGCGAGTGCGGCGACATCGGCGAGCCTGGCCCGGCCGGCGGGCGGGGAGCTGGGAGCAGAGGTCACGGGCAAACCTTTTCCTGGACGGTTCCTCGGCCGCGCCGTCGGCCTGTCGGCGACACAGCCGCCCCACATCGTCGCAGTCGTCCAGGTGAAGTGCCAGTCCTCCCGGGCAACTTGAAAAATCTGCGCCGGGCATCTTGACCCCTCTGCCCGGCTGCCCTGTACTTCTCGGCGAGAAAACGGTTGCGCAAAGTGGTTCCGCGCCACCTCGCGTCCCAAGTCCCAGACGGCGTTCGGTATTTCGGCACGGCCGGCGCCCGGGCACCCCGTCCCCTCCCCACCCCGGAGAGCCATGCCCCGCATCCGCTCCGTCCAGCTGCCCTCCCCCGTCGGCCCGGTCCGGCTCACGCCCGGCGCCCGTACCGCGCTGCGTCCGGCAGCCGTCTGTGTCGACGGCGGCTTCTGGCACGACCGGCGCCGGACCAACGCCCGGGTCTCCCTCCCCCAGGGCCCCGGTCTGCTGGAGTCCGCCGGCAATCTGCACAATCTGCGGCTGGCGGCCGGCACGGCCGACGGGGAGTTCCGGGGCGCGTACCCGTTCGTCGACACGGACGTCTACAAGTGGCTGGAGGCGGCCTCGTGGCAGCTCGGCCAGGACCCGGACGCGCCGCTGGCCGAGGACGTGGCGCGGATCGTCGCCCTGGTGGCCGCGGCCCAGCAGCCGGACGGGTACCTCAACACCTGGTTCCAGCTGGTGAAGGGCGGTGCGCGGTACCAGGACCTGCGCTGGGGGCACGAGTTGTACTGCGCGGGTCATCTGATCCAGGCCGCCGTGGCCCACCACCGTTCCACCGGCAGCTGCGAACTCCTGGACGTGGCACGGCGGTTCGCCGACCACATCGACTCGGTGTTCGGCCCGCCCGGCAGCGGGCGGCCCGTCGACGGCATCGACGGCCACCCGGAGGTGGAGACCGCCCTGGTGGAGCTGTACCGGGAGACCGGTGAGCGCCGCTACCTGGATCTGGCGGGCTACTTCGTGGACCGGCACGGCCACGGTCTGCTCGGCGGTGAGGCCTACTGCCAGGACCGCGTCCCGGTGCGCGAGGCGACGAACGTCGAGGGGCATGCCGTACGGCAGTTGTACCTGCTGGCGGGGGCCGCGGACCTGGCGGCGGAGACCGGGGACGCCGGACTGCGGTCGGCGGGCGAGCGGTTGTGGCGGGCCATGACGGCCACGAAGACCCATCTCACCGGCGGGCTGGGCGCCCATCACGACCAGGAGGACTTCGGGGACCCGTACGAACTCCCCAACGAGCGTGCCTACTGCGAGACCTGCGCCGCGATCGCCTCGGTGCAGTGGAGCTGGCGGCTGGCCCTGCTCACCGGTGAGGCCCGCTACTCCGACCTGATCGAGCGCACCCTCTACAACGGTTTCCTGGCCGGGGTCTCGCTGGACGGGGAGCGGTGGCTGTACGTCAACCCGCTCCAGGTCCGCGACGGTCACACCGACACCGGCGGGGACCAGTCGGCCCGCCGCACCCGCTGGTTCCGGTGCGCCTGCTGCCCGCCGAACGTGATGCGGCTGCTGGCGAGTCTGGAGCACTACCTGGCGTCGAGCGACGAACAGGGCCTGCAGATCCACCAGTTCGTGACCGGTGTGTACGAGACCGACCGGGTGCGGGTGCGTGCCGAGACCGACTATCCGTGGCACGGCGGCATCGCGCTCACCGTCGAGGAGACGCCGACCGGCGAGCCCTGGACGCTGTCGCTGCGCGTCCCGCAGTGGTGCCGCGAGTTCCGGGTGCGGTGCGGGGAGCAGGCGTACGACCAGTCCGACGCCCCGGTCGAGGAGGGCTGGCTGCGGCTGACGCGTACCTGGGAGCCGGGTGACCGGGTCCTGCTGGAACTGGGCCTGGAGCCCCGGCTGACCAGCGCCGACCCTCGGGTGGACGCCGTGCGTGGCTGTGTGGCGATCGAGCGCGGGCCGCTGGTGCACTGCCTGGAGCAGGCCGACCATCCGGGCGGCGGTCTGGACGGCGTCGTCCTCGACCCGTCCCGTCCGCTCGCCGTCAAGCACCGTCCGGACCTGCTCGGCGGCGTCACCACCGTGGTGGCCGCCGGACGGCGGCGGCCGGTCGCCGACCGGGGCTGGTGGCCGTACGCCTCCGCGGGCGGCGCGCAGGCCGAACCCGAGGGCGAGCCGGTCGAGTTGACGGCGATCCCGTACGCCGTCTGGGCCAACCGCGAGGACGGCAGCATGCGCGTCTGGCTCCCCACCTCCTGAAACACCCCGTCCTACGACAACGAGGTCACCCCGTGATACCCACCCGCCGTACCCTCCTGGCCGTCGCCGTCGCGACCCTTCTCCCGCTCACCGCCTGCGGTGGCGGTTCCGGCTCCTCGGGATCGTCGTCCTCGGCCGGCGGGACGTACACCTTCTGGGACCCGTACCCGCAGTTCGACGCCTCCTCGGACTGGGGCAGGCGGGTCGCCGCGTGCGGCACCGCGGCCGGGGTGAAGCTCAAGCGGACCGCGTACGACACCAGCGACCTGGGCAACAAGGCGCTGCTGGCCGCGCAGCAGGGCAACGCGCCGGACGTGATGCTGGTCGACAACCCGGTCGTCTCCACGCTGGTGGAGGCCGGGATCCTCAACAGGACGGGTGACCTCGGGCTGGACACCGCGTCGGTCCAGAAGAACATCATCGGCGCCGGCACGATCGAGGGCGCCTCCTACGGCGTGCCGATCGGTGCCAACACCCTCGCGCTCTACTACAACAAGAAGATCCTCGCCGCGGCCGGTGTCGACCCCACTGCCGTCAGGGACTGGGCGTCGCTGACGGCCGCGCTGAAGAAGGTGAAGGCGGCCGGGAAGAAGGGGATCACCTTCTCGGCGATCAACACGGAGGAGGGCAGCTTCCAGTTCCTGCCCTGGTTCTGGGGCGCGGGCGGCGACCTCACGAAGCTCGACTCCGCCGAGGGAGTCGCCGCGCTGTCGCTGTGGAAGCAGTGGGTGCAGGCGGGATACGCGCCGAAGGACGTGCTCCAGAACACGCAGACCACCAGCTGGCAGGAGTTCGCCACCGGGGACTACGCGTTCGGCGAGAACGGCACCTGGCAGCTCGGCAACGCCGACAAGGCCGGTTTCGGGTACGGAGTCATCAACATCCCGGCGAGAGAGGGCGGTTCGGCGCCGGTGCCGACGGGCGGCGAGTTCGTGACCGTACCCGTGCAGAAGGACACCTCGCGCTACGGCGTCAGCAAGAAGATCGTCGGCTGTCTGACCAGCGCCACGAACCTGCTGGCCACCGACACCACGCTCATGTACGTGGCGCCCACCACCGCGGTGCAGAGCGAACAGGTGAGGAAGAACGCGGAGTTGAAGCCATGGGTGGCGGCGGTCGCGGCGGCCCGGGGCCGGACCAGCGGCGGGCTCGGCACCAAGTACCCGACGATCTCGCAGCCGATGTGGACGGCGGTGCAGGCGGCGCTGTCCGGCGGCAAGAGCCCGCAGGACGCCCTGGCCACCGCGCAGTCCAGCGCTCAGAAGGGCTAGGACCGGCATGACCATCGCCCGGGTCGACCGGCCGCGGCGGGCACCGGCCGCCGCGGCGGGGGCGGGCACGGCCGGCGCCCGCTCGGTGCGCCGCAGGCGCCGGCTGACCGCGCTCGCCTTCGTGACACCGCTGCTCGCCTACCTCGCCGCCTTCTACGTCCTGCCTCTCTACCGCAACCTGGACCTGAGCCTGCGCGACTACACCGTGCGCTCCTTCGTCGCGGGTGACGCGCCCTTCTCCGGCTGGGACAACTTCCGTACGGTGCTGGACGATCCGGCCTTCGGCCCGGCGATGCGGCACACGATGGTCTTCACCTTCGTGTCGATCGTCTTCCAGTACGCGATCGGGCTGGCCCTCGCGGTCTTCTTCAACCGGCACTTCCGGCTGTCGACCGTGCTGCGGGCGCTGTTCCTGATCCCGTGGCTGCTGCCGCTGATCGTGTCGGCGTCGACGTGGTCGTGGATGTTCAACAGCGAGTCGGGGGTGGTGAACTACTTCCTGCACTTCCTCGGGGCCGACCCGGTCGGCTGGCTCACCTCGCCCCACTGGGCGCTGACCGCGGTGATCGTCGCCAACATCTGGATCGGCATCCCGTTCAACCTGGTCATCCTCTACAGCGGGCTGCAGAACATCCCCGGCGAGCTGTACGAGGCGGCGGCCCTGGACGGGGCGGGCGGCTGGCAGCGGTTCCGGCGGATCACCTTCCCGCTGCTGCGCCCGGTGTCCGCGATCACGCTGCTGCTCGGCCTCGTCTACACCCTCAAGGTGTTCGACCTGATCTGGATCATGACCAAGGGCGGTCCGGACGACGCCTCCACCACCCTGGCCACCTGGTCGTACCAGCTGGGCTTCGGCACGCTGCTGCCCAGGTTCGGGCCCGGCGCGGCCGTCGGCAACATCCTGATCCTCATCGCGCTGGTCTTCGGACTCCTTTACGTACGCGTCCAGAGGAGGCGGGAGGCGTGAAGTCACGCGGCTGCACCCTGATCGGGCTCGTCCTCACCGCGCTGATGCTGTTCCCGGTGTACTGGATGCTGAACGTGTCCCTCACCCCGCAGCGGGACATGCGCAAGGACCCGCCGGACCTGCTTCCGCTGCACCCGACGTTCGAGGGCTACCGGGCCGTCCTGCACGACCAGCTCCCCTACCTGGGCACCAGCCTGCTGATCGGCCTCGGCACCGTCGCCCTCACCCTGGTCGTGTCCGCCCCGGCCGGCTTCTCCCTGGCCAGGCTGCGGCCACGCGGCGGCGGCGTGCTCGGACTCGCCCTGCTCGTCGCGCAGATGATCCCGGGCATCGTCATGGCGATGGGTTTCTACGGCGTCTTCCTGGACCTCGGTCTGCTCAACTCCTGGTGGGGACTGATCGTCGCGGACTCCACCATCGCCGTGCCGTTCGGCGTCATGATCTTCACCGCGTTCATGTCGGGCATCCCCGGCGAACTGCTGGCGGCCGCGCGGATCGACGGCGCCGGCACCTGGCGCACCTTCCGCTCGGTCGTCCTCCCGCTGAGCCGCAACGCGATCGTCACCGTCTCGCTGTTCGGCTTCCTGTGGGCCTGGTCCGACTTCGTCTTCGCCAACACCCTCGACGGAGGCGGCAGCTGGAAGCCGATCACCCTCGGCATCTACAAGTACATCGGCAACAACAACCAGGAGTGGAACGCGATCATGGCCACCGCCGTCGTCGCGTCGATCCCGGCGGCCGTCCTCCTGGTCCTCGCCCAGCGCTACGTGGCCGCGGGCGTCACCGCGGGCGCGGTGAAGGACTGAACCCCCAACTCCCCCATCCGCTGAGGAGATCCATGCCATGAGCCGCATCATCCCCGCACCCGCCGTCAGAGCCGCGCTCGGTGCCGCGGCCCTCACCGCGGCCGTCCTCGGTCCCGCCTCTCCCGCCCAGGCCGCGCCCACCTCCGCCACCACCCTGGTGGTCAGCGCCAACCAGACGCTGCGCTCGGTCACCCACGTCGCCTCGGGCAGCCTGTACGGCCTGGACACCGCGAGCGTCCCGGCGGACAGCCTGGTCGAGCCGCTGAAGCCGAACACCTTCGTCCAGATGGCGCCCGGCGGCAGCCAGCTGCCCAACGGCGAGTCCAGCCCCGGCGGTGACGCCCTCGTGGTCGCCCCCGAGGCCGCGAAGGCCGGCGCCAAGATCGTCGTACGCATGCCGGACTGGTACCCCGACTTCCCCTACCAGTGGGTGAGTTGGAGCGACTGGCTGTCGGCCGTGGACAAGCAGGTCGCCTCGGTGAAGTCGTCCGGGACCACCACGGTCGCCGCCTACGAGCTGTGGAACGAGCCCGACTGGACCTGGAACACCTCGGCGGCCGGCAGCTTCGACTCCGGGTGGGCGACGACGTACAAGGAGGTCCGCGCCAAGGACTCCACCACCCCTATCCAGGGCCCGAGTTACTCGGCGTGGAACCAGAGCTGGATGAGCACCTTCCTCACCGACGCGAAGGCCTCCGGCACGGTCCCGGACATCATCTCCTGGCACGAACTGCAGGGTTCGCAGGACATCGCCGCCCATGTCGCCGCGTACCGCGCCCTGGAGGCCGGCCTCGGCATCAGCGCCCGCCCGATCGCCATCGAGGAGTACGGCACGACCGGTGAGGTCGGAGTCCCCGGGCCGCTCGCCAGCTATGTCGCCAAGTTCGAGCGGGCCGGGGTCCATGACGCCGAACTCGCCTTCTGGAACCACTACGGCACCCTCGGCGACACCCTCACCGACACCGGCGGATCGCCCAACGGCGCCTACTGGCTGTACAAGTGGTACGGCGACATGTCGGGGAACATGGTGGTGACCACGCCCCCGGCGCAGACCGGCATCGACGGTTTCGCCTCCCTCAACGGCGCGGGCAACCAGATCAGCGTGGTCGCCGGCGGCTGCACCGGATCGTGCGCCGTCACCGTCAACGGGCTGTCGTCGCTGTCGGCGTTCGGCTCCACGGTGCACGTCAAGCTGGAGTACACGCCGTCCAAGGGCCGTACGACGGCGGTCTCCGGGCCGGTCACCGTCTCGGACACCGACTACACCGTCAGCGGCGGCTCGATCACCGTACCGGTGACGATGAACGCCTCCGACGGCTACCGGCTGACCGTCACCCCGAGCGGGACCGCCGCCTCGCTGGCCGGCCGCTACCAGATCACCAACAAGAACAGCGGCCTCGCCCTGGACACCAGCGGCGCGGGCACCGCCCAGGGCACCGCCGTCGTACAGGCCACCTCCGGCACGGGCACCGACCAGAACTGGACCCTGGTCGCGGCGGGCAGCGGCCTCTACAAGATCCAGCAGCAGTCGAGCGGGCTGCTCCTCGGCATCACGAACATGAGCACCAGTGACGGCGGCACCGCTCTGATCTGGGCCGACAACGGCACCGCCGACCACCTCTGGCAGCTGATCCCGTCCGGGGACGGCTACTACAAGATCGCCAGCTACAACAGCGGGCTGCTGCTCGGGGTGAACGGCATGAGCACCTCGTCCGGCGCCCAGGTCCTCCAGTGGGACGACAACGGCACCGCCGACCACCTGTGGAAGCTGACGGCGCGCTGACCGTCGTGACGCGAGGGTGCTCCCCGTCCGCCTCGGACGGGGAACACCCTCTGTTCCCGTTCCTGTTCCCGTTCCTGTTCCCGTTCCTGTTCCCGTTCCCGGGCCTGGTCGAGGGCCAGTCGAGGGCTTCGGTGAGGGCCTTGGTCGCTTCCTCCGTCGTCGCCGTGCCGCCGACGTCGCGGGTGAGGACGCCGCCCGCGGCCGTCCGCTCGCCGTCCGCTCGCCGGCCCTCGCCAGCCCTCGCCAGCCGGGCAGCCTGGTCGGGCAGGCCGGTCGGGCAGGCTGAAGTGGTCCCGTATCAGGGCCGCGCTGCCGGCCGCGCCGATCGGGTTGGCCAGGCCCTTGGCCCTCGATGTCCGGCGCGGAGCCGTGCACCGGCTCGAACATGCCCGTCCACGGCCGGGAACCGATGTCCCGTAGAGCCCTGCCCTGTCGATCCACAGCGGAAGGGACACGCCCGGCCGCGCTTTCGCGGAAGTTCGCTCAAGGCCCCGGCCCCTCGCCGATGTCGCGGCCGCGGCCGCTGCGCAGGTCCGTCCGGTGCAGGCCAGGCCGGCGCCGGACCTCCGCTGGGCCACCTGCCGACCGGCCTTCGACAACGTGAGGGACGGATTCCGCACGACGGGCAGACCGTTCGGCAACCGGGACCCGGGGCCGCTAGGTTGTCCGGCATGAGCAACCTTGACCGCGCACCCGTTCCGAGCGTGTGCGGCGGCCGCGGATTCGTCGTCGCCGAACCCGTCCGCGAGCTGCTGAGCCCCCGCCACGTGAAACTCGGCGAGTCGACCGAGGTGCGCCGGCTGCTGCCGAACCTCGGCCGTCGCATGATCGGTGCCTGGGCGTTCGTCGACCACTACGGCCCCGACGACATCGCCGACGAGCCCGGGATGCAGGTCCCGCCGCATCCGCACATCGGGCTCCAGACGGTCAGCTGGCTGCACCAGGGCGAGGTGCTGCACCGCGACTCCACCGGCAGCCTGCAGACGATCCGCCCGCGCGAGCTGGGGCTGATGACGTCGGGCCGGGCGATCAGCCACTCGGAGGAGAGCCCGAGGTCACACGCCCGGTACCTGCACGGCGCCCAGCTCTGGGTGGCTCTGCCGGACTCCGACCGGCACACGGACCCGCGGTTCGAACACCACCCCGACCTGCCGACGGTCACGGCCCCCGGCCTCACCGCCACAGTCGTCCTCGGCACCCTCGACGGCGCGACGTCCCCCGGTACGACGTTCACGCCCATCGTCGGCGCGGACCTCTCCCTCGCCCAGGGCACCGACCTGAGCCTGCCGCTGGAGCCCGACTTCGAGTACGGCGTCCTCGCGATGTCCGGTGAGGTCCACGTGGACGGCGTACCGGTGCTCCCCGGCTCCATGCTCTACCTGGGCTGCGGCCGCTCCGAACTCCCCCTGCGCGCCGAGTCCGACGCGTCCGTCATGCTCCTCGGCGGCGAGCCGTTCGAGGAGGAGCTGATCATGTGGTGGAACTTCATCGCCCGCTCCCAGGAGGAGATCGTACAGGCCCGGGAGGACTGGGCCAATAGCTCTCGGTTTGGCGAGGTAAAGGGCTACGACGGGGATCCGCTCCGCGCACCGACCCTGCCCGAGACCCCCCTCAAGCCACGAGGGCGAACCCGATGACCAGGCAAGATTCAGTTTTCCGGCTTCAGCCCCTTGGAACGAACCGCCCATCCGCCTCACTGTGACGTTCACTGACGCAAGCCCCTCGGAGGCCGCTGCACCAGCACCTCGAAGGGGCTTGCCGATGCCAGGGTGTGGGCATCTGTGGGCAGCTTTGCCAGAACGAATGCTGACCCAATGCTGACTTTACTGACGAGTAGTCAGTTTCTCGAGATGCGATGAGCTCACTCTGCTGAAGATGGCCCACGGATACCTGCGCGATGACGCGACCATCCGACACGTGTGCTGATCGCGCGGGCTTCGAGCATGGCACCCGATCATCGAGCCGCCAGACGGCCCGTTGTGCACTTTCGACAGAGTCCTCCGTGCCACAACAAGCGCAGCGCAAGGTGTCGCTCCTCAGGACTGTCAATCCCCTCGAATCGTGGAGACCTTTCTATGCAGCCAGCCCCTTGTTGAGGTCGGCCCAGTAGTCGTGTTCGTAGCTGATCGGGCACTTGAAGCCACACACGCTGTGTAGCCGTCGAGCGTTGCAGAAGGCCGTGCTCCAGGTCGCGATCCGGATCCGGGCCGCCGCACGGGTGGTGAAGGTGCGCCGGTGGACGTACTCGACCTTGAGCACACTGTTGAACGCCTCGCTGACGGCGTTGATGCCCCTATGGATGTCAAGCGGCGTCTTGGGCTGGTCCCGTGCGGTCTGACACGGTGGTCTTGGGGACGATGATTTGGTAGATCTCGCGTGCGACGTACCGCTTGAGGCAGCGGATGATCTCGCGACGCGTCCTGCCCTCCGCGAGGCGCCGCCGCATGTACTCCTGGGAACGTTCCTCCCAGCGCAGGCGGCTGAGGACGATGCGGAAGATTGCTGCGTTGGCCTGGCGGTCGCCGCCTCGGATGAGTCTGCGACGCTGGGTCTTGCCGGAGCCTCGACCGGGCTGGTGCCGCACAAGGCCGCGAAGGACGTCTCGCTGCCGAGGCGTCCGGGGTTGTCACGAGCGGCGATGAGCAGGGTTGCGGCACTGTCCGGGCCGACGCCGTTCACCTAGAGCAGGGCAGGGACGCTCGCAGTGACAGCTTCGGCTATCCGCTTGGTGAGGTCGTTGATCTCCTCGGTCAGACTCTGGATGCGGCGGGCCAGCAGTCTCAGAGTGTGACGCGCGGCGTCTGCCGGCCGGGAGATCTCCGATTCCGCGAAGGCGGCACACTGTTGGAACAGCTTCGGGTTGCTCAGCCCGGCCAGGGACTCGCGGAGTTCGGCGTCAGCGCAGATCAGGACGCTCTTGAGCTGGTTGATGGCCTGGGTGCGGGACTTGACCGCGGAGCTCTTGGCCAGCTTGAACAGCCGCAGCATCTCCACCGGGCCGTCGCCCGTCCTGGCTGTGGCAGTGGCCCGGCCGGACAGCACGGCGCGGGCGGCGGCCTCGGCATCGATGGCGTCGGTCTTGCCGTGACGTCGGCGGGCGGCCTTGTCGGGCTGATTGCCTCCGGCTACGCGAACTCGGGCGTGACCACCGCCTACGACGCGGACCAGATCGAACTCGTCCGCAGCCGGATCGACCGCGCACCCCGGTGCCCCGCTCCCGGCACCTGTCCGGCGGGAGCGACGGCGCCGCGCCGCCCCCGCTCCCGCGCGCGGGAGTCCCCGGGGCGGCGGTCCGGCGTCTGCCGCGGTCCTCGGATCGGCCGCCCTACCGGCTTGTGGCCGACGACCTGCGCCGCCAGATCCTCACCGGGCACCTGGCCCTCGGCGATCAGGTGCCGCCCTCCCGGGTCCTCCAGGAGACCTGACGCATCGCCGGCATGACGGCCCGGTCCGCTGTGCGCGTCCTGCGGGACGAAGGACTCGTCCACACCGGGCGCGGCCGGGGAACCTTCGTCGCCGACCGCCTCCCGGCCCCCGCCGGCCCCGGTGCCGGACCTGCGGCCCGCACGCGGTCCCGCATGCCCACGGACGAATACACCGAACCCACCCGCCGCGCCGACGAACTCACCGACACCCTGCTGCGCCTGCTCGGACAGGTCGGCAGCCTCCGCCGCCGGGGGACGCGCGGTCCGGAGCGGGGTAGAACGGATACCGGGCGTCCTTCACCGCAGGGCCCCGCTACTCCGCCAGGCGCTGGCCCATGTGGGGCTTTCGGCGTCGTGACGCGCACGACCCCGGCGGCCACCCGGCCGCGGCCTCCAGGGTGATCGCTCCGGTGTAGGTGCGGCCCGCCTCGATCGGGGTGGCCTCGCCGTCCACGGTCAGGGAGCCGGCGGTGACGGTGGCGTACTCACCGATGGTCAGACCGCTCAGGTACGAGGTGCCGGTGACGTTCCACCGAGCGTCTCCGGCGAGGGCGACGATCACGCCGTTGTTGACGGTGGGCGTCGCGGTGTTGGTGACCTCGCTGATCTCCAGGTACTCGGCCGCGCTGATCACCGGGACGCGGTGACGGGCCAGGGAGGACGAGATCACCCTCGACACCTGCACCCGCACCCTGACCAACGAGCCCCTGCCGGTCTCGAACGAGGAGGGCAGCTGGCGATAGGCCTGCCCCGTCGGCCGGTGCCCGCGCAGGGGATCCGCAGCCGTGCGGATCCCTCGCGGGAGTACGACGCCGCACGCGCCCCGCTCTCCCGGCGCGTGCTGCGGAGAGGTGGGGGGCCGACCACGCCCCGCGGGCCGTGCCGAGGCGGACGACGGACGACGGGGCGGACTCAGGCGCCGGACGGCCTCGGTGTCCGCCCCGGCGCCCTGGTCCGCGACCGTCTCCGGCCGGGGACGGCACCCCGTACGACAGCGTGCGGCTGGTCGCCGCCCCCGGGGACCCCTCGTCGGCTCACGCCGTCCCCCCGGGCCGCTCCCGCCCCGTGCCGTTCGGGCCCGGGTCCGTCTGCACGGGCGCTCCCGACCAGGCGTGCCAGAGCCGGGCGTAGGTGCCGCCGGAGGCGAGGAGCCGGCGGTGGCTGCCCTGTTCGGTGACCCGGCCGGCGTCCATGACGAGCACGACGTCGGCCGTCGCGGCCTGGTTGAGCCGGTGGGCGACGGTCACGGAGGACCGGCCGGCGAGCACCGCCGCGGCGGCCCGGTCCAGCGTCCGGGCGGCGTCGCTGCCCGCCTCGGCGGTGGCCTCGTCCAGGATCACCACGGGCGGGTCGAGCAAGAGCACCCGGGCGAGGGCGAGTTGCTGGGCCTGGCCGTCGGTGAGGAGGTGTCCGCCGCCGCCGACCGGGGTGTCGATGCCGTCGTCCAGCGCGCCGACCCAGGTGTGCGCGCCGACCGAAGCGAGTGCCGCGTACAGCTCGGCGTCCCCGGCCCCGGGGGCGACGAGCCGCAGGTTGTCGGCGACCGAACCGGCGAAGACATGGGTCTCCTGTGTGACCAGGGCGATGTGCCGTTGCGGTGTGTCCAGTTCGCCGAGCGGTACGCCGCCGAGGCTGACCGTTCCCTCGTCCGGCTGCCGGAGGCCGGCCAGCAGCGAGGCGAGGGTGGACTTGCCGGAACCCGTGGCGCCGACGACGGCCAGGTGCTGTCCGGGCTCCACCCGGAGCGCGACGTCGACCAGCACGTCCGGGCCTGCGCCGTAGCCGAAGCGGATGCCCTGCGCGGCGAGCCGCGCGAGAGGACGGTGGCGGGGTGCGGTCGGCGCGGTGGACGGCGCCGTGGACGGCGCGGTCGGCGCGGTCTGCGCCGTGGACGGCGCGGTCGCCGGCGCGGTCGGCGGCCGGGTGCCGACGCGCGGCTGTCCGTGGCGGGGATCGGTGATCCCGACCAGCCGGGTGAGGCCCACGCCGGCCTGCTGGACGCTGTCGAAGGCACCGAGGACCGTGTTGACCGGGTCGAACAGGCCGGCGAAGAACAGGGCGGCCGTGGTCGCCTCGCCGATCGTGGCGCGGCCGGCGCCGACCAGGAGGAACGCGACGAGCAGAATCGCGCCCAGGCCGGTGAACTCGGCGAGGTTGAGGCGGCCGTAGAAGCGGGTGGCGGCGCGGGTGGCGCGGAACTCGTATTCCATCGCGTCGGCGGAGGCGGCGGCGATGCGGGCCCGCCGGCTGCCGCCGAGCCGCAGGGCCCGCAGGGTGGGCAGGGCCGTGCAGGCCGTCAGGAGCGCCGAGGTGCGGCGGCCGTCGGCGATCCGGCCGGCCGCGTAGACCGGCCGTGAGGTGCGCAGGTACCAGCGCAGGGTGTGGATCTGGACCGGTACGGCGAGCAGTCCCGCCAGGGCGAAGCGCCAGTCCAGGGCGGCGAGGCCGGCCAGGGTGGAGAGGATCGCGAGACCGGAGGCGAGAAAGCTGCCGACGGCGCCGGACGCGGCGTCGGCCACCAGGTCGGCGTCCCCGGAGACGCGGGAGACCAGATCGCCGATGCCGGCGGACTCCACCGTATCGACGGGCAGTTCGACCGCCGCCGTCATGGCGTCCTCCCGCAGCCGGGCCACCGCCGGCAGGACGAGCCCGGCCAGCAGCGCCGTGGAGGCCCAGCCGAGTGCGGCGGCGCCCACCACGGCGGCGGCCAGCAGCGCGAGCGGGCCGGTGAGGGCGTGGACGGGGCGGTGGCCGGCGACGGCCTCGGTGATCCGCCCGATGGTGAACGGTCCGACGAGCCCGGCCAGGCTCTCGGCCACCATCACCACCGAGGTCGAGACCAGCAGGGTCCAACGGCCCCGCATGAGGGCGCGGAGGCGGGCGCGGGTCCGCGCTCCCGTCGCGACGGGCAGAAGTGTCCGCTCGCCGTGGCGTGCGCGGTCGGCGGTCGGCGTACTCATCGGCTCACCGCCTCGCGGTAGTCGTCGTCGCGCACGAGCACGGCGTGGCTGCCGGTGACGCTGCCGGCCGGGGTGAGGTGGATCACCTGGTCGCAGCGGGAGAGCCAGGCCGGGCTGGTGGTGACGACGAGGGTGGTCCGCCCCGAACGCAAGGTGCGGACGCGGTGGGCGATGGCGTCCTCGGTTGCGGCGTCTACGGCGGTGGTCGGGTCGTGGAGCACCAGCACCGGGGGCTCGGCGGCCAGCGCGCGGGCCAGGACGAGGCGCTGGCGCTGGCCGCCGGAGAGTGTCTCGCCCCGGTCCCCGACCGGCGTGCCCTCGCCGTGCCGTACGGCGCCGATCACCTGGTCCGCGAACGCGGCCCACGCGGCCCGCCCGACGGGTCCCGCCGCCGCCCCCGCCTCGGCCTCTGCCGCGGCCTCCGCCTCCGCCCCTGTCTCCTCTTCGGTCCCAGCCCCTGCTTCCGCACCGGCACTCTCCATGGCGCCCGCCGTCAGAGCGGCGAGGTTCTCCGCGATGGTGCCCGGCAGCAGCGGCGCGTCGTGATAGCCGACCAGGACCCGCCCACGCCACTCCTCCAGCGGCAGCCGGGCGCCGGCGACGCCGTCCAGCAGGACCGTGCCGGCCACCGGGTCCCGCTCGCGGGCCAGGAGCGGGGGAATCCGCGCCGCGACGACCGGGTCGCCGCACACGATCCCGGTCATCGTGCCCTTCCCCGCCAGGCCGTTCAGCTCGTACGGTGTCGGACCGCCGCGCTCTACGCCCTGATCCGTCGCCGTGGCCGGCCCTCCGAGTACGACCCGGACGAACTCCAGCCCGTCCGCGCCCGGCGTCCCGGCGGCCGGGTCCACGCCATCGGCGGCCGGGCCCGCGCCGTGGGTGTCAGGGGCAGGCGTCGGGGTGAGGGGGGCGTCCAGGACCTCCCGGACGCGCTCGGCGGAGGCCAGCGCACGGGCGCGTGCGGCGCCGGCCGCGGCCAGGGTCCGCATCGGGCCGGTCACGAACTGGGCCAGCCCGAGGGCGGAGACGAGCTGCCCCAGACCGAGACGCCCTTCCAGCGCGAGCCATCCGCCGACTCCGACGGCGACGACCAGCTGAAGGCCGGTGAGGAGGGAGCCGGCCGAGGAGAGCGCGGCCTGCGAGGAGACCGTGCGCCGTGCGGCGTGCACGGCGGACCGGCTGGCGTGCCGGTAACCGGCGGCGGCGTTGCGGTGGGCGCCGATGCCCCTGAGCACCCGCAGACCGCGCACGATGTCCTCGGCCAGGGTGGTGGCGTAGGCTGTCCGCCCCTGCTCGGCCCGGCTGCGCCGCCCGAGCGGGCGGGCCAGCGCACGCTGTGCCCCCAGTGTGGCGGCCGTACAGACGAGGACGACGGCGCCGAGCAGCGGGGAGAGCGCCAGCAGGATCCCGGTGGCGACGACGAGCACCACGGCGGCGGCGATCGCCGTCGCCAGCATCCCCGCGTAGGCGCCGACCCTGGCGGCGTCGCCGGTGGCCCTGCTCAGCAGGTCGCCCGGGGGGTTGTCCGGCGCGCCGGACGGCGCGAGGATCCGGTCGGTCAGCCACAGGCGCACCTGGTGGCCGCTGTGCTGCTTGGCCCTCATGCTCGCCCGCGCGCCGAGCCGGTAGGACATCGACAGGAACACGAAGTCCGTGGCGAGCACCGCCAGCCATCCGCCGATCGATGCCGCGGAACCGTGGTCGACGGCCTGGCCGATGGCCGCACCGATCACCACCGGCACCATCAACTCGCCGAGTTGATGGGTGCTGTAGAACACGGAGGCGAGCGCCAGGTCACGCCGGCGCGTTCGCAGTGCCTCCCGCAGCAGGTGCCGGGCCGAGCCGGCCGGAGCCCCGGGCCACGAGCGGCGCGAGGAGCGCGGGCCAGGCGGGGGCGGCGCGGGCAGGGCGAGGGTGGGAGCAGCCATCCGCTCACGTTAGGGTTACCTTACTAGTGACGTAAAGCCGTTAGGGCGCCAGGGAATTGTCCCTGCGCGCCATACCGGCGCGGAAACGCCAACGGCCGAGGGGCCGCCGGGGAGCAGGAGGGGCCGGATGAACAGGGGCGGCGTGATCGGCCTGGAGCGCATCGCCATGGACCGGGGGCAGAAGTTCCAGCGGCACGTCCACGAGGACGACCACCAGCTCGCCTGGGCCAGCACCGGCGTGATCATGGTCGACGTCGAGGACCACTACTGGGTGCTGCCCACCTCCCTGGCTCTGTGGATCCCGGCCGGGACCTGGCATGCGACGAAAGCCCTCCGACGCTCCTCACTGGAGGGCATCTACCTCGATGCCGCCGGTACGGCGCCCGGCTGGGACGAACCGACCGTGGTCGCCGTGTCGCCGCTGGCGGCCCGTCTCATCGAGTACCTGTCCGGCGAGTTGACGGACTCCGCGCGTGTGCACGCCGAGACCGTCCTGCTGGAGGTACTGCGGCCGACGGCGAAGGCCGCGGTCGAACTGCCGCTCCCGGCCGACGACCGCGCCCGCGCGGTCGCCGAGATCCTGCTCGCCGACCCGACCGACCAGCGCAGCCTCCAGGAACTCGCGCGCCAGGCGGGGGCGAGCCCCCGGACGCTGCTGCGCCTCTTCCTCGCCGAGACCGGACTCACCTTCAACCAGTGGCGCACGAACGCGCGCCTCCAGGCGGCGATGACCTTCCTCGCCGAGGGACTTCCGGTCGCCGCGGTCGCCGACCGCGTCGGGTACGCGACGGCGAGCGCGTTCGTCGTCGCCTTCCGCCGCGTCACGGGACAGACCCCCGCCGCCTACTTCGCCTCCGGAGGCGCGCCCGACGACCCGCGGACCACGACGGCACCAGGCGACGGCCTGGACGCCACCACCGCCACCACCGCCACCACTGCGGCCGCAACCACTTCCGCCGCCGCCCGGAACGCCGGACCGCGCACCCCGGGCCCCCTGCGCCTCGTGCGCTGACGACACCGATCGCACTCACGCCACCGACTCCACCGATGGCGCACAGGCGAAACCGTGGCGAACGCAGACGATCCGACGGCGATCCACTTTCTTGTCGCCGCCCTCATCACCTCCCTAACCTAGTTAGGCAAGGCAAACCTAACTATCGACTTCCTTGTGTCTGCTCACCACGCAAAAGGAGCATCATGTCCCTCACCGCGCCACCCGCGTCGCCCGCCCCGCACCGGGGTCCGCGCCGACGCGGCCGCACCCGCACGGTCCGCACCCTCCTCACCGCGGTCGCCGCGACCGGGCTGACGATCAGCCTCGCCGCCTGCGGCGGAGGCACCACGGCGGATTCCGCGTCGGCCGGCGCGACGGCCTCCACGGCGACGTGGACCTACACGGACGGCTCCGGCACCGCCTTCACCCTTCCGGCCCACCCCAAGATCGTCACCACCAGCGGCATGTACCTCGCTCTCCACGAACTCGGCGTCGACCCGGTCGGGGTGCTCTCGGTGAAGCCCGCGGCCGACGATCCGGGCTGGGCGGGCGTCGACATCGACAGCATCCGGTGGTTCGGCATCGCCGACGACATCGATCTGGAGGCGCTGGCGGCCGCCCAGCCGGATGCCGTGATCGCCGAGTACGACAAGCCGAACAAGGCGTACTGGGGATACGGCGACAACACCAAGGGGCAGGTCCGCACGAAGCAGTTCACGAACCTGCTCGGCTTCGACATCAGCGGCGACGTGTCCACGATCATGGAGCGGGTCTCCACGCTCGCCGGCGACCTCGGCGCGGACCCGGACTCGGCTTCCACGGTCAAGCTCAAGAAGGAGTTCACCGAGGCCGCCGACCGGGTGCGGGCTGCGGCGGCCGACAAGCCCGGGATCACGGTGGCCCGGCTCGGCGCCGACAAGTCCGGGGTGTCCTTCGGCTGCACCTCGGGCCAGGTGGACGAGGCCTACTGGAAGCAGCTCGGACTCAAGGTCCAGCAGGGCCCGGGATGCAACAACGCCGACGGCTCCTCCAGCTACTGGGGGCAGAGCGTGAGCTGGGAGAACGTGTCGAAGTACCCGGTCGACGTGTGGATCGGCAACGACGACGCCGACCCCGACACGGACACCCTGAAGGCGTCCTCCGTCTGGAACACGCTGCCGGGGGTCAAGGCCGGGCAGTACTACACGATCTCCACGTTCCCCGCGCTCTCCTACAGCGCGTACACCTCGAACCTGAACGCCGTCGCCGACGCGGTCCAGAAGTCGAAGACCGTGACCGGCACATGAGGTACCAGGTGAAGAAGACGGATGAATGAGCAAGTGAGTGAGTAACCGTTGAGCGCCCTCGTACGCGACGGCGACGACACGCGGCGAGTCCCCCCGGCCCTACCGCAGGGGGGACTCGCCCGGCAGGTCGCCACCCGCACCCTCTGGCTCGCGGCCGCGGCCGCCGTCCTGGCCGCCGTCATGCTGCTGAGCGTCACCGTCGGCTCCGGCGACATCCCTCTCCGGGCCGTCTGGCACGCCCTGTTCCACGACAGCGGCACCGAGAGCGACGTCATCGTCCGCGGCCTGCGCGTCCCCCGCACCCTGCTGGGCGTCCTGGCCGGCGTCGCCTTCGGCGTCTCCGGCGCGCTGATCCAGGGCATGACCCGCAACCCGCTGGCCGACCCCGGCGTGCTCGGAGTGAACGCCGGCGCCGGATTCGCCGTCATCGTCGGCATCCGGTTCCTCGGCCTGACCAGTCTCTGGCAGTACGTCTGGCTCTCCTTCGCCGGAGCCGTCGTCGCCACGGTCGTCGTCTACGTCATCGGTTCGGCCGGCACCGCAGGGGCCACGCCCGTCCGTCTCACGCTGGTCGGCATCGCCTTCGGCGCCGTGGTCGGCGGCATCGGCAGCGGTCTGACGCTGCTCGACCCCGACACCTTCGAACGGATGCGCACCTGGACCGTCGGCAGCCTCAGCGGCGACCCGATGTCGCTGGTGCTGTCGGTCACCCCGTTCATCGCCACCGGCACGGTCCTGGCCCTCATGGTCGCCCGGCCGCTGAACGCCGTCGCCCTCGGCGACGACCTCGCCACGGCCCTCGGGGCGAACCTCACCCGCACCCGTGTGCTCGGGGTGATCGCCGTGACGCTGCTGTGCGGCGCCGCGACCGCGGTCGCCGGCCCGATCGGCTTCGTCGGCCTGATGGTCCCGCACATCGCCCGGTGGCTGCTCGGTCCCGACCAGCGGTGGATCATCGGCTTCACCCTGATCGGCGCACCGACGTTCCTGCTAGCCGCCGACATCGCAGGACGGCTCGTCGTGCGCCCCGGCGAGCTCCAGGTCGGCCTGATCACGGCGGTGGTGGGAGCCCCGGTCCTGATCGTCCTCGTCCGGCGCAGGAAGGCGAGCGGTCTGTGAACCCCCACCACCTGCCCGAGGCCCCCGCGCCGCCCGCCCCGGTCGGCCTCGGTACCCGGTCGGTCCGCCACCGCGGCCGGCTCGTCTCGTTCCGCGTCGGACTGCGCACTGTCGTCGTCTGCGTGGTGCTGGCGGTGCTCGCGTCGGCCGTGGTGATCGTCTCGCTCGGGAGCGGGTCCTACCCCCTCTCGCCCGCGCAGGTCGTCGACGCCCTGCTCGGACATGGCGCGTCCTTCAGCCGGACGATCGTGGTCGAATGGCGCCTCCCCCGGGTGCTGCTCGCCCTGGTGTTCGGCATGGTGCTGGCCGCCTCGGGCGCCCTGTTTCAGTCGCTCACCCGCAACCCCCTCGGCAGCCCCGACATCATCGGGTTCGACTCGGGCGCCTACACCGGCGTCCTGCTCGTGATCCTGCTGCACGTCACCGAGGACGACTACTACAGCCGTGCCGCCGCGGCCCTGGCCGGCGGGATGGTCACCACGCTGCTGGTCTACGTACTGGCCTACCGCAAGGGCCTGCAGGGCTTCCGTCTCATCATCGTCGGCATCGCTGTCAGCGCCGTCCTCGGCTCCGTGGACACCTATCTCCTGCTGAAGGCCGACCTCCAGGAGGCGATGGCGGGCGCGGTGTGGGGAACCGGCACCCTGAACGGCGTGGGATGGCCCCAGGTGCTGCCCGCGACCTGCGTCTCAGTGGTCCTGCTGCTCGCAGCGGCAGTCGCCGGCAGGCCGCTGCGGATACTGGAGAGCGGCGACGACTCCGCCGCGTCGCTCGGGGTGAGGGTCCAGCGAACGCGGGCGGCCGTGGTCGTCATCGGCGTGGCGCTCAGCGCCTCGGTCACCGCGACCACCGGACCGATCGGCTTCGTCGCCCTGGCCGCACCCCAGCTGACCCGCCGGCTCACCCGGGCGAGCGGCCCACAGCCGCTGCCCTGCGCACTCATGGGAGCCCTCCTCCTGGCCGGCAGCGACTGGATCGCCCAGCACGCCTTCACTGTCCAGGTCCCAGTGGGTGTGGTCACCGTGAGCGTCGGCGGCCTCTATCTCCTCCGGCTCCTCCACCGAGAAGCACGCCGGAGCTGACCCGTGTCCGCGAGGCGTTCGACTGCGCCTACCCGTGGAACTGGCCTCGCGGGGTGGGTGAGATGGCAGTCATGCCATCTCACCGGCTCGACAGGGGCTCACTGGTAGCGGGGTTGATCGCGAATCCGACACCGTCCGGCTGTCAGGTGTACAACCGCAAAGCGTCCCGTACCGGCCGGAAGGGATTCTCAACGCTCAACCCGATGTCGGAATGGGTGTGGTCGCCCGAGCCCGTGCACGAGGGGGTGGTGACTCTCCAGGAGTGGAAGCAGGCGCAGGTCGTCACTGCTGCACTCAGGGGAGCGGCAGGCAGCGGGGCGCTGTCGCGTATCCGTGCTTCGGCCCGCGCCCTCGGACTCACCGTCAGCGCAGGTGAAAGCAATGGGACGGACACGGCCTTCCGGATCGGGGACCGACAATTCTTGCCCACCCCCATACCGGACACGATCGCACAGCAAGTCATCGACGACATGAGGAATCGGGCATGAACCAGACCATCGAATGCCTCGCCGTCAGGAGCGGTCGGACGTGGGTCGTCCACCTTGCCGAACTGGGTGTCTATGGCCACGGCCGGACGCTGAAGGCACTGCGGCAGAACGTCACCCAGCGCCTTTCGCTCGTCGGCGTGGACTCCGAGATCGAGATCATCCCGGTAACTCCGGAACTGGAGGCTCTGCGGGTCGCCGAAGACCTGGCGATCTGCCCGACGACATCCTCGGGGCGCGGCGAATGGTAGAGGCAGAACGCCGAGACGACGATGTCACTCGGCCCGTCGGGCAGAGGGAGGTCGTGGAAGTCGCCTTCGACGAAGTCCACCGTGCTGTCGGGCAGGTCCTTGGCGCGCTCGCGGGTCTGGGCGAGCAGGGGGGCGGCGTCCAGGCCCACGACGCTCTCGGGCGGAGCTGCTCGGCGATGACGCGGCTGCTCGTGCCGCGACCGCAGCCGATGTCGAGCACCACGCCGAGCCGGTCTGGCCGGGCGTGGTGGGTCTGCACCAGGCTGCCGATCGTCTCGGGCACTGGGTGGCCGGCGGTCTTGGCGCGCATCAGGGCGCTGGTCCGCCCGGCCAGCCGCGAGGCGTGTCCGTACAGCTCTGACTGCCGGGCGGGGTTCAGGAACGGGTTGGGCTCGTTCATGCCGCACCCCCTGACCGGGGGCGCGGACCGGTCAGGACCGCTCGGCGGCGACCTTCCGCAGCCAGCGGCGCGTCTGACGCCGGTTGGCCAGCAGCACCACGTCGGAGCCGGAGCCGAACTCCTCGATCTTCGCCATCACGCGGGGCCGCATCTTGCGCCGGTACGTGGCGACATACTTGATCACGCCCCAGTGGATGCGGTTGTGCACCCCGTTGCCCTTGTGCCCGGCCCCGTGCCGGATCTGCCGGGAGAAGATCCCGTACTGCGCCGCCACGGTCGACACGTCCATCAGGACCACCGTGTCGCGGGCTTCGAGCCGCACCTGCAGCGTCGAGTTGTAGTTGCCGTCGATCACCCACCGCGGCTGCGCGACCAGCTCGCGCTGGACGTCGGTGAACTTGTCCGTGGGCAACGCGTTCCACTCGTCGTCGTAGAACGCGGCGTCCAGGTGCGTCACCGGGGCGTCGAGGATCCTGCCCAGTTCGCGGGCCACGCGGGATTTGCCGCTGCCTCCGCAGCCGACGATGGCGACCTTCTTCATGGTGCTCGGATCGCGCATCCGCTTCAGGGGTGATTGGACAGAGGCGGCCGGGCGAAGTCCTACTCGGTATCGGAGTGTGGCGGCCGGTGTCGGGGGCTCGGTGATCGTCCTGTGGTTCGGTTACGCGTTGTTGTTCGGTTGTGCCGGCCTCGCTTCCGAAACGTCGGCCTGTGTGGGGCGGGTGGCGACGGCTTTCGTGGCTACCCGCCCGACGGGTTCGGTCACGGGTCGGCTTGGTTGCCTCCGAGGTTGAGCCAGGCGCGGGTGGCGCCGTTGGTCGGATCGACGACGAGGTAGTCGTCGAGGCCGTCGCCGGAGACGTCGGCGAGGGTGACTTCGACGGGGAAGCCCATCACGACGCCGTAGGCGACCTTCTTCTTGGCGGTCCACTGGTTGGTGAAGCCGCCGAGGTTCGTCCAGCCGTAGAGCGCGTTGTTCTCGCCGGGATCGCGCAGGACGTAGTCGGCGCGTTCGTCGGTGTTCATGTTGGCGAACACGGTCTTCTGGGTGACGGTGGCTTCCTGGGGCTGGGCGAGGAGGCCCTGTGCGGCCCAGCCGCCACCGCCGGGTGCGTTGGTGCCGTTGTTCTTCCAGGCGGTGACGGAGTGATCGAAGGCGACGAGGAGGTAGTCGTCGTCGCCGTCGCCGTCGATGTCGGCGAACTGGACTTCGTGTTCGGGTGCGGTGGAGGGGCCTGCGGCGATGACGCCGACGTTGGTCCAGGCGGTGATGCCGTTGGTGAAGGGGCCGTCGTTGCGCCAGCCCCGCACGCGGCCGTCGGTGTCGTCGACGACGAGGTAGTCGTCGCGTCCGTCGCCGTTGTAGTCGGCGAACACGACGCGTTCGGTCGCGCTCGGCGAGACGCCGTCGGCGACTCTGCCGATCTTGGTCCAGGCGGTGATGCCGCGGGTGGCGACGTCGTCGTTGCGCCAGGCCTCGACCTCGCCCGTGGGGCCGACGAGGAGGTAGTCGGCGTCGCCGTCGCCGTCGAGGTCGGCGAAGCGTACGGAGCGGGCGTTGCCCGCAGCGTCCAGGAGGTGGTCGCCGTAGAGGCCGATCTTCTTGAAGCCGTTCTCCTTGTCGGTGCGGGTGGCGACCTTGTCGTTCGCCCAGGCGGTGACGGTGCCGTCGGGGTCGATGACGAAGTAGTCGGCGTCCCGGTCGGCGTCGGCATCGGCGAACTGCACGGCCTCACCGCCGGTCCCGGTGCCCGCCGCGATCTTCCCGATGGACCTCCAGCCCTTGCGCAGGTCCTCGGGCACGCTGTCGTTGAGCCAGGCCTCGGTCGAGCCGTCGCTGTGCACGATCAGATAGTCGGCGTCCTTGTCGCCGTCGAGGTCGGCCAGGCGGACCTTGGAGCCGGGGTAGCCGACGCCGCCGGAGATCAGACCGAGACTCGTCCAGGCACTGTGCCCGTTGACGAAAACGTCGTCGTTGAGCCAGGCGTCGATCGAGCCGTCGTCATGGACCACCAGGTAGTCGTCGTCCAGGTCGCCGTCGAGGTCGGCGAAGTGGATGTCCGTACCGCCGCCGGTCCCGGTGCCCTCGGCGATGGTCCCCATGTAATGCCAGGCGCTGCCGCCGTTGATCCACACGTCGTCGTTGCGCCAGGCCCGCACCGCACCATTGCCGTCGACGACGAGGTAGTCGGCGTCGTGGTCACCGTCGATGTCGGCGAACCGGACCTGGGCTCCCCGGCCGGGCACGCCGTTGCCGGCGGCGACCTTGCCGCGGTTCACCCAGCCACCTGTGATCTTCGTCCACAGGTAGACGGCACCGGTGTCGGTCACGATCGCGTAGTCGGTCTTGCCGTTGCCGTCGAAGTCCGCCAGCCGGACCTGTCCCCGCACCCCGGCACTGGAACTGTCCGGGTTGATCGGGCCTTCCGCGATCCGTCCCAGTTCCTTCCAGCCGCCACCGGCCATCAGGCACGCGGCCGAGTTCGCGGTCGCGTCCGGGGCGTCGACCACCCACCCCTTGGCCACCATCGTGGTGACCGCCTCGCTGAACCTCTGCGCGATGTAGGTGTATCCGATGTCGTTGGGGTGCAGCGTGTCGAAGAGCATCGACTCGGTCATCGGCCCCAGTTCCGCCAGCATGACCTTCTGTCCGGCGGCCTGCCGGTCCTGAACCAGCGACCGCACCTGCACGTTGTAGGCGTCGCGTCGCTTCTGCGCCTCCGGGTCGTTCTTCACCGGCACGATCGTCGCCACCGCGATCGCCACGCCCGGGGAGGCCTCCTGCAACTGGTCGATCAGAGCGCCCAGCCGGGCGGGCGCCTCCGCGACGTCCTTCTCCTTGTAGACGTCGTTGGTGCCGGCCATCAGCGTCACCACGTTGGGGCGCATCAGGGTCGCGTCCCGTACCGCCGGAGGCGCCATCTCAGCGATCAGGGAACCGCGGTTGCCCTCGTGCTCGGGATCGGACATGTCTCCCGAGGAGTTGCAGCCGATGAAGTCCGGCTCCATCCCCTGCACGTCCAACGCGTCCCACAGCATCTTGCGGTAGCCGTTGCCGTCCGACGACCCCACACCGTAGGTGATCGAGTCGCCCACCGGCAGCAGTCTGACTCCCGCCGCGTTCGTCGGCGGCGGGCCCCACTCGATGATCCCGTCCGGAAGCATGTCGGCCATGTCGCTCAGGACCTCCGCGACCCAGTTCGCGGCAGCAACGGCCCAGTTCCAGGCCACTGCCTTGAGCGCCATGCTGATGTAGCGCAGCAGACCGGGGAATTCCTTCTCCATCCACTTCACGAAGGTGCCTCGCGCAAACCCCCATAGCGCCCCCTTGAGCGCACCCAGGAAGGTATTGGCGATGGCCTTCGGATCCCCCAGTGTGTGGTCGAAGAACTGGATGATGAGTCCTCGGATGAGCGCCCCGGTGAATCCGGCGATACTGGGGCAGGCCACGACGAGCTCGGGGAAGAGTGCCAGACAGGCGATTTCGGTCTGGGTGCCGGCCAGATAGGCCATCGCCTGGGCGAAGGCCCACTGGAGCCAGGTTTCCGAGGTCTGTACGTCCGAAGCCTGAATGGTGAGGGACAGGCCCGTGTATCCCGCGGTCATGCTCGTGGTGCCGTCGAAGTCGGCCCACCTGTCGCCGCTCTCACCCGGGATGCCCACCGGGTACTGCTCGATGTGCGACCTGATGGTGTCACTCAGCCGGGGGTTCTCGGCGTCCACCTCGTCGAGTCTCTTCTGCATGGCGACCGGGTCGTAGGCGGCCCCCGCGTCCAGGGTGAAGGTGAGACTGCCGTCGGCCGCGGTCACGACCGAGGCGGCGAACGAGCCCACCGACTCCTGCGCGGTCTCATCCGTCGCCGCGGCTGCCGGTGTGACGGCCCCGGCCACCAGCAGGGCCAAGGAGACCACGAGCGCCACCAGACAGTGCGGAACTAATCTCGACCAGGGTCTCTTTCTTCCCGCTCTCAATCTCCGCATTCAGTCTTTCCCTTCACTAAAAGGACCCGGACCGGCGTGAGCAAAAGCACCGAACTCGCTTATTCATGCGCAGGAGTGTCGTACCGTCAGGGCCTCGCGGATTTCTATGCGGCCGAGTATGGCGACAGGAAATCGACGCGTAAAGTAATTCCCTTGAGCTGGAAAAAATGGCCGGACCGACCCGCTTGACTCCCTGGGCGACACGGTGGAGGCGAACGGCGCCTTCGCTTCGAGCGTGTCTCCCTGCGGGTCGCCCAGCCCGACCCCTTCCAGGCGCTCGCCGACAGCACCGCGTTGGGGCAGACACTCCGGAGCCAGGTCACCAGGCTGCTCCCGTACGGCATCCTCGTTCAGATCGCCGACGGAGTCGAAGGGCTGATTCACCTGCGAGCACCCGCCCCGGCACCCGTTCGTACTCCGGCGGATGCCGTCCAGGCGGGCGATGAGATCACGGTCGTCGTCACCAACATCGACCGGGAACGGCGCGGGCTGGCGCTCTTCAGGCTGGGACCGTCCGGGCCCTGGTGACCCCTCTGCCGGGCCGCAGCGACGATTTCAGTGACGCACCCAAGGCTCCACGGACTCAACTACCTTACGTCCGAACGTGGTTGGCGGTGGTTCCTGTAACGGGTCCGTGTACCGCGGCAGGCGCAACCTGTGGGGCTCGTAAAGTCGTCGCTGCACGTCGGAGCCATGATCGGCTGCGGCTGGCAGGATGACCCGGTGATCGTCTCGCTGCTGTACAAGGTGGCCCGCAGGCTGCTGGCCGTCCCCGGCGTGCTGCTGCGCCATGACACTGCGAAGGACGCAGAGGTGCTGGTGCTGCGGCACGAGAACGCCGTGCTGCGGCAGCAGTTGAAGACCCAGGTTCGCTACGAGCCCTCCGACCGGCTGTGGTTTGCGGCGCTGTCCGCCCTGATACCCCGTCACCGCTGGAGCCGGGCCTTCCCTGTCACCCCAGGCACGCTGCTGGCCTGGCATCGCCGGCTGATCGCTGCGAAGTGGGACTGCAGCGCGCGGCGCGCACGCACCGGTCGCCCGCCCACCGCGGCCGCCCTCAAGCGCTTGGTGCGGCAACTGGCACACGAGAACCCGCGGTGGGGGCACCGGAGAATCCAAGGAGAACTCGCCCGGCTCGGGCACCCCATTGCCTCCTCCACCGTGTGGAAGATCCTCAACGCCGCCGGCCTCGACCCGGCCCCACGCCGCACCGGCCCGACCTGGCGCGATTTCCTGACCGCACAGGCCGACGGCATCGTGGCCGCGGACTTCTTCCATCTGGACACCGTGCTGGGGAAGCGTCTGTACGCCATGGCGTTCCTGGAGCACGGCACCCGCAGACTGCACGTGACCGGGGCGACCGCGCACCCGGCGGCCGCGTGGATGGTGCAGCAGGCCCGCAACACCGCCGTCAGCTTCGGCGAACGCGACCGGTCACCGCGGTTCCTGCTGCGCGATCGGGATGCGAAGTACACCGCGGCCTTTGATGCCGTCTTCGCAGCGGAGGAGGCCGAGGTGCTGCTCAGCGCACCCCAGGCGCCGCGGATGAACGCGCACTGCGAGCGAGTGATCGGCACCATCCGTCGCGAAGCCCTCGACCACGTCCTGATCCTGAACGAGGCCCACGCCACACGGATACTGGCTGAGTTCGCCCGGCACTACAACACGCATCGGCCGCACCGTGCCCGGCACCAGCGACCTCCCGAGGCCACCGAGCCGACCACCCCCGTCCACAACCTCGAAGACCGCAGACTCCTCCGAGCCCGTATCCTCGGCGGCACCATCAACGAGTACCGATATGCGGGCTGAGCAGCAGCGATGACTTTTCGAGCCCCACAGGTTCAGCACCCGCTCCGCGATCGCCAGCTCGTCCCGCTCAGCCTGGACCTCCTGGAGTTGCTTGGCCAACTCCTCGGCAAGGGAGTCCAGTTCGCTCCGGTGGGCAGTGATCCACTGCCGCTCCTGCATCCCCCGCGCCCTCCCGCGTTCTCACGGCGTCCCGACCTGCTGACGGATCGTAGGCGGGGGCGGCCGTGGGCGCAGCCGAACCCGGCATCCCGCCGGAGCTGGGCCTGCCCGATGGTCTACACCGTGGTCATCGGCCGCCGACCGGCACGAATACCCAACTCGTCATTCACACCAGACCCGTGACCTGCGACTTCACGATGCACACCGCTCATTGACCACCCGGTCCACCAGCTCTGGCGGGCACGACCGGGTCAGGGCTCCCAGCCCCAGCCGCTCCAGACGGGATATCAGCACACCGGCTCAACGGGCCTACAGCCTCAAAAGCAACGGCATTGTCATCCACTCGACAAGGGGAGGTACTCATGCCAACTCCGAAGACCGGTAACTCCGTTGCGGGGCTACGAAGACGGCAATGGGGAGGCAGTGCCTCTTCCTGAGGGGACGCCTTGAGCGATGCGGTGCGGTTCTGGGGATTGCTGCCCGCTGACTGCGGGAGCCAGGGCGCATAAGGTGGTAGCAGCTCATCCCGTGAGGGGTGGGTGGTGTGCCGGGAAGTCTGGTCGGCGGTTCATCCGCCGTGCCCGGAAGGCTTCCCGTGCAGCTCAGATTCTCTCCTCTCAGTCCTGGCCGGACCGCCGTCCGGCCGCGCGGTGAGCGGGCCGTCGGCAGGTGGCGGCGTGTCCGCCGGAGAGTTCCGCGAGCGTTCGCCCGGGCGCCGGCGTCATGGACGCAGGCCTCGGAAAGGTCATCGATCTCGCCCCTGGGATGCGTACCGCCGCTGGCGGCTCGCCACCGACGGAAACCCCCTCCAAGCCCGTAACTGTGCGACAAGACAAGAGTCCGGCGATGTCATCTCCGAACGTCCCCTCCACACCGCCTCCGCCCACTCCGCTGGAACGAGCGGTCCAGGAGGTCCTCACCTGCTTCGACGCCTACGCCCGCATCCTCGCGGCGGGCAACAGTCTCCTGTCCTCCTCCCGGGGCGGGCCACGCGAGGAAGAACGCACTTTCGGTGAACTCCAGCAGGCCGTCTCCCGGCTACACGCCGCTTCCCGGTCCCGGTGAGACCAGCCGGAGGCCGTCAGCCAGGCGCGGCCGAGGCGCCGAGCCGGCTCTTGCCCACGCGGAGCGGCCTTCCGCTGGACACGCAATGATCACGGTCGAG
Source organism: Streptomyces sp. NPDC104367 (assembly GCF_055583825.1). Lineage (NCBI taxonomy): Bacteria > Bacillati > Actinomycetota > Actinomycetes > Kitasatosporales > Streptomycetaceae > Streptomyces > Streptomyces sp. NPDC104367. The sequence continues at coordinate 45,449 of NZ_JBVJND010000036.1, forward strand.
CCGTTTCCCCCGCGGCCGTCCTCCACGGGATGCCACGTCGCCCGTGCACCTGGCTCACGCTGTCCAGCCGGAACACATCAGCGGAGGGCATGACCGCCCATCCGGGTATCGCTCTCGACAGGACGACCGCTCGTGGCCTCCGGTTCACCGGGCCGGTGGTGGTTCCGGTCACCCACTCGTGGATGGCTGTCTGCCCAGAGCATGGTTCTGTGCCTCGACAGGCTCCGGCTCCATACGGACCGCGTCAGCGACCTCACCGGGCAGCTGGCCCGTACCGGCGGCGGAGCAGCGCTTCACATCGTGCGCTGCTTCAACGGCACCGACCACGCCCAGGCAAGCACCGCGGATGCCGCCAAAATCTTCGGCCGGCATCTGGACCACGGTTGCCGACGACCGCCACTTGGCGCGTCCCCTCGATGACTCACCGCTGCTGGACGACGTCTCAGGAGCCGCCCGACCAGGACAGTGAACCGGCTGCCCACGCCGCCGCCGGCTCGCGTCCCTCGGCGTTGCGGCACGTCGGCGTGGTCGACGCCCGCGGATCCGGCCGGACCGGTGACGGTGTGCCGCGTGCGGTCCGGGGCCGTTTGACGTATCCGAGGCCGTTCGGCCCATTGCGAGGGCATCGGACAGAGACGAGACTTGTGTACAAGCGGTGAAGGCGCATGACGAGGCACATTCCGTCCGGCAGGCCCCCGCAGCGGAGCCTTGGCCGCGGCAGCGTTCGCCCGCGAAAGCGCGCGGACGGCACGGCGCGGCACCGACAGGCTGAAGCGTGCTTCCCCCCCATCGTGCGGCGACGCCCACGACCGCGTTGCATTCCCATCGCTTGAGGCGCGGCCGTCCGTCTCGCACCTTCCCCTGGTGCGACACGAGACAAGGAAAGGTCCAGCCATGCACACTCAGCGCGCGAAGCGCCTCTTCGCGGCTGCCGCAGCCGGCGCCCTGATGGCCGGCGGGGCCGCGATCGGCGCGGCCGGGACCGCGATGGCGGCTCCGGTCCACGACTACTCCTACTCCCACCACTCCGACCGCGGCTGCGGCGACGACTGGTGGGGCAACGACTGCTACGGCGGCGGTTACGGCGGTGACCACGGCGGCTATGGCGGTGACCACGGCGGTTACGGCGGTGACCACGGCGGCTATGGCGGTGACCACGGCGGTTACGGCGGTGGCGGCGGTGACCACGGCGGCGGCGGTGGCGGTGGCGGTGGCGGAGGCCACGGCGGTCGTTGATCCGACGAACAAGGACGTGGTGTGCGGCTCCGTCACCGGTGCCGCACACCACGGCGTCGGCCGGGCGGACGACCGAAAGGGCCCGGAGAGGAGAGCCGCATGCGGGAGGAGATCATCCGGAAGCTCACCCCGCCCAGGGTGGCCCCCCATCTGCGTGACTACGACGAGGAGTGCGCGGGCTTCTCGTGGTCGCGGGAGCGGGCCGGACTTCGGGGGCTGCCGGGCGGACAGGGGCTGAACATCGCGTACGAGGCCGTGGACGTGCACGCCGCGTCGGACCGCGCCGGAGCGGTCGCGCTGTGCTGTGTCGGCCGGGACGGCTCGCTGACCCGGGTGACCTACGGGGATCTCGCCCGCGCCGCGGCCCGGTTCGCCAACGTGCTGCGCGGTCTCGGGACCGGCCGGGGCGAGCGGGTGGTCACGCTGCTCGGCAGGTGTCCCGAGCTGTACACGGTGGTCCTGGGGACGCTGAAGAGCACCGCGGTCCTGTGCCCGTTGTTCTCCGCCTTCGGCCCGGAACCGGTGGCGCAGCGGCTGCGGCTGAGCGATGCCCGGGTGCTGGTCACCACGGCGGAGTTGTACCGCAGGAAGGTCGCCGGACAGCGCGACGAGCTGCCCGCGCTGCGGCATGTGCTGATCGTCGGCGACGGCGCGGAGACGGCGGCGGGCACGCTGTCCTTCGACGCGCTCATGGCCGACGCACAGGACACGTTCACCATCTCGCCCACCTCGCCGGACGACATGGCCCTGCTCCACTTCACCAGCGGCACCACGGGGACGCCCAAGGGAGCGGTCCACGTCCACGGGGCGGCGGTGGCCCACCGCGTCACCGCGCGGTACGCACTCGACCTCCACCAGGACGACGTGTACTGGTGCACCGCCGATCCCGGCTGGGTCACCGGCATGTCCTACGGGATCATCGCCCCGCTCATGCTCGGTGTGACGGTCGTGGTGGACGAGGGCGACTACGACGCCCGCCGCTGGTACCGGATCCTCGCCGAGCAGCGGGTGAGCGTCTGGTACACCGCGCCGACGGCGCTGCGCATGCTCATGCGGACGACACCGCGGAGCGGGCCCTACGGCCTGCCCCGCTCGTTCGACCTGAGCGCGCTGCGGTTCATCGCCTCGGTCGGCGAGCCGCTCAACCCGGAGGCCGTGCTGTGGGGGCGGGACGTGCTCGGGCTGCCGGTGCACGACAACTGGTGGCAGACCGAGACCGGCGCCATCATGATCGCCAACTTCGCCGGCTGCGACATCCGCCCCGGCTCGATGGGGCGTCCGCTGCCCGGTGTGACGGCCACGGTACTGCGGCGCGGCGAGGACGGGCGGGCCGAGGTGGCGGACGGGCACGTGAGGGAGCTGGAGGAGCCCGGTACGGAGGGCGAGCTGGCGCTGCGGCCCGGCTGGCCGTCCATGTTCAGGGGCTATCTGCACGACGAACGGCGCACCGCCGCCGCCTTCGCGGACGGCTGGTACCTCACCGGCGACCTGGTACGGCGCGACGCGGACGGCTGGTACTGGTTCGTCGGCCGTGCCGACGACGTCATCAAGTCGGCTGGACACCTAATCGGACCGTTCGAGGTCGAGAGCGCCCTGATGGAACACCCGGCGGTCGCCGAGGCCGGGGTCATCGGCCGGCCCGATCCCGTCGCCGGGAACATCGTCAAGGCGTTCGTAGCGCTGCGGCCCGGCTTCGACCCGACCACGGCCATGCGGCAGGAGCTGCTGGCCTTCTCCCGCCGTCGGCTGGGACCGGCGGTGGCGCCCCGCGAGATCGCCTTCGACCAGCGGCTGCCGCACACCCGCAGCGGCAAGGTGATGCGACGTCTGCTGCGGGCACGCGAGCTCGGTCTGCCCGAAGGCGACATCTCCACCCTGGAGGAGACCGGCCACGGTCCCTCCTCCCCCGACAGGACGGAGCGACCCGCATGAGCACCACTCGCACCCGCCCGAACCGCCAGGCCGCCCACCGGCTGGCCCTGCTGGAGTCGATGCTGCGCGTCCGCAGGTTCGAGGAACGCTGCGTGGAGCTGTACAGCGCGGCACGCATCCGGGGCTTCATGCACCTGTACATCGGCGAGGAGGCGGTCGCCGTCGGCGTCAACGCGGCGCTCACCGACGACGACGCGGTCGTGTCGACGTACCGGGAACACGGGCACGCGCTGGCCCGCGGGGTGCCGGCCGAGGCGATCATGGCGGAGATGTTCGGCAAGGCGACCGGCTGCAGCCACGGCCGTGGCGGCTCAATGCACCTGTTCGACGCCGCGCGCCGCTTCTACGGCGGCAACGCCATCGTGGGCGGCGGACTGCCGCTCGCGGCCGGCCTCGCCCTGGCCGACCGGATGGCCGACCGGTCCAGGGTGACCTGCTGCTTCTTCGGCGACGGCGCCTTCGCGGAGGGCGAGTTCCACGAGACCGCCAACCTCGCCGCCCTGTGGGGACTGCCCGTGCTGCTGGTCTGCGAGAACAACCTCTACGCGATGGGCACCGCACTGGCCCGGCACCAGGCACAGACCGATCTCGCGCTGCGCGCCGCCGGGTACGGCATGGCCTCCTGGGCCGTCGACGGCATGGACGTCCTCGCCGTCGAGGACGCCGCCCGGCGAGCCGTCGAAGGAGTGCGCGGCGGAGGCGGCCCGCACTTCCTGGAGATGCGCACGTACCGGTTCCGGGCCCACTCCATGTACGACGCCGACCGCTACCGCGAGAAGGCCGAGATCGAGCGCTGGAAGGAGCGTGACCCGGTCGAGAACTTCGCCGGCCGGCTGCGCGAGGCGAAAGAGCTGTCCGACAGGGCCCGCGCCCAGCTGGAGGACCGGCTGGCCGCCGAGCTCGACAGCGCCGTGGAAGCGGCGGAGCGAGCGCCCGAGGAATCCGTCGAGGACCTCCTGAGATACGTCACCAGCCCGGTGGAGGCGACCTCCTCATGACCGCGACCCGCACCCGTACTCCCAGATCCGCAGCCTCCTCCGGCGTGAGGACGACCTACCGGGAGGCGATCCGCGAGGCTCTGCGCGACGCGCTGCGCGACGACGAGCGGGTCTTCCTGATGGGCGAGGACGTGGGCCGGTACGGCGGCTGCTTCGGCGTGAGCCTGGGGCTGCTGGAGGAGTTCGGACCCGACCGGATCAGGGACGCCCCGCTGTCGGAGTCCGCGTTCGTCGGCGCGGGCATCGGCGCGGCCCTCGCGGGCATGCGGCCGATCGTCGAGATCATGACGGTCAACTTCAGCCTGCTCGCCCTGGACCAGATCCTCAACAACGCGGCGACCCTGCTGCACATGTCGGGCGGCCAGCTGCCGGTACCGATCGTGATCCGGATGACCACCGGCGCCGGACGCCAGCTGGCGGCCCAGCACTCGCACAGTCTGGAGGGCTGGTACGCGCACATCCCGGGCCTGCGGGTCCTGGCCCCGGCGACCCTCACGGACGCCCGGCACATGCTGGCCCCCGCGCTCGCCGACCCCGATCCCGTCCTGGTCTTCGAACACGGCAGCCTCTACAACGTCTCCGGCGACCTGCCGGCCGACGCGGGCCCCGTCGACCTGGACCACGCGGCCGTCCGCAGGCCCGGCACCGACGTCTCCCTGATCACCTACGGCGGCTCCCTTCCCAAGGCACTCGCCGCCGCCGACGACCTCGCGCACGGCGGGATCAGCGCGGAGGTCGTCGACCTGCGTACCCTGCGCCCGCTGGACGACGTCACCGTCGGCGACTCGGTCGCCCGTACGCACCGGGCCGTCGTCGTCGACGAGGGCTGGCGCACCGGCAGTCTCGCCGCCGAGATCTCCGCGCGACTGGCCGAGCGGCACTTCTACGACCTCGACGCCCCGGTCGAACGGGTGTGCAGCGCCGAGGTGCCCATACCGTACGCGCGCAGGCTGGAGGAGGCGGCGCTCCCCCAGACGGCCGGAATCGCCGCCGCCGCCCGCCGCGCGGTCGGTGAGGCCGTGCCGACAGGTGGAAGGCCGGGCTGACATGACCGAGTTCACCATGCCCTCACTCGGCGCGGACATGGACGAGGGGCTGCTGCAGGAGTGGCTCGTGGCGCCCGGCGACCGGGTGCGCAAGGGCGATGTCGTGGCGGTCGTGGAGACCGACAAGGCGGCCGTCGAGGTCGAGTGCTTCGCGTCGGGCACCGTGGGCAGGCTCCTCGTCCCGGCGGGCACCCGGGTGCCCGTGGGGACGCCGCTCGCGGTCATCGAAGCGGGGGCCGGGACGGATCGGGCCGCGGCAGCCGAGCCGGCGGCACGGGAAGCGGCCGTACCGAAGGCGGCACGGGAAGCGGCCGCGCGGAAGGCGCCGCGCGGGCCGGCCGTCCCGCCGGGCGAACCCGCCGAACCCCGGCCGAAGCCGGTACGTCCGCGGAAGAAGCCGCCGGACAGCCGCGCCGCCTCGGAGGCGACCGGCACCGCGCAGTCCCCGCCGCCCCTGTACGCCGAGACCGCCTCGGCGGTCGGCGCCGGGCCGCTGGTGCGGCACCTGGCCGCGCTGCGGGGCCTCGACCTGGCGACGCTGCACGGGTCGGGCCCCGGCGGACGGATCACACGGGCCGACGTGGCACACGCCCCGCCGCCCCACGGGCCCAGGGTGCGCTCCACACCGTACGCGCGCCGGCTCGCCCGTGAACTGGGCGTCGATCTGACGGAGGTACGGGGGACGGGCGACGGCGGGGCGGTGCGAGCGGCCGACGTACGCGACCGCGCCGGGGCGGGCGGGCGGGAGCGGCACCGGCCGGCCGGCCCACGGTGCGCACCCGTGGCCGTGTCCGCCGCCGAGCCCACGGAACAGCACACGGAACGGCACACGGAAGCGATGCGCCGGGCCATCGCCGAACTCATGAGCCGATCCAAACGGGAGATCCCGCACTACTACCTGTCCACCACCATCGACCTCGCGGCCGCCCAGGACTGGTTGCGTCGGTTCAACCGCGGCCGTCCGCCCGCCGACCGTCTCGTGCCCGCGGCTCTGCTGCTGAGGGCCGCCGCCCTGGCCGCGCGCGAGGTGCCGGCCCTCAACGGTCACTGGCAGCGCGACGGCTTCGTCCCCGCGCCGGTGGTCAATCTCGGCGTCGCGGTCTCGCTCCGGCGGGGCGGACTGCTGGCACCGGTGATCCACGAGGCCGACACCCTGCCGCCCGACGCCCTCATGCGGCGCCTGAAGGACCTCGTCGAGCGTGCCCGCCGGGGACGGCTGCGCGGCAGCGAGACGTCCGGTGCCACCCTGACCGTCACCAGCCTGGGCGACCAGGGCGTGGAGAGCGTGTACGGAGTGATCCACCCGCCTCAGGTGGCCCTGGTCGGCTTCGGCGCGGTCGTCGAGCGGCCCTGGGCGGTGGGGGGCATGCTCGGCGTACGCCCGGTGGTGACCGCGACCCTGGCCGCCGACCACCGGGCCACGGACGGTGCCGTGGGCGCGCGCTACCTCACGGCGGTCGACCGGCTGCTGCGCGAACCGGAGGAGCTGTGAGCCCTGTGAAACCCCTGACCGACGCGGAGGCCACTTCGGTGATCAAGGAGTCGATCACGCGGATCGTCCCCGACGCCGACTTCGCCCTCGTCCGCCCTGACGACAGGTTCCGCGACGTGCTGGAACTCGACTCGCTCGACTTCCTCAGCCTGGTGGAACTGCTGACCGAGCGCACGGGAATCCGCATCGACGAGGAGGACTACTCCGAACTCACCACGCTGTCGGACGCCACTCGATTCCTGGTCGGCAGGTCCAAGAACGCCTCCGGGCCTCTGTCCTGAGCCCTGCGGGGACAGTGCGGGCGCGTGTTCACCCTGCAGAACGTCGGAGCGCGAGGCCCGCAGCGTCAGGCGGCGGTGAGCAGGTTCTTCACCTCGGCCACGTCGGCCATCACCTCGATCTCGGCCACCAGCCGGTCTCCGGTCGCCGCCGGCGCCCGTCCCGAGAGCTCGACGACGCCGTCGTGCACCGTGACCGCCACGGTCCTGCGGTCACCCGGGGGACAGACGGCGCGGATCCTGTCCTCGACTTCCGCCCGTATTCCGTCGTCGTCCCTGATCAGGGTCTGGAGCAGGGTGTCGCGGCCCACCGTGCCGACGAGCCGGCCGTCGTGGTCGACGACGGGCATCCGCTTCAGCCGGGACAGCGCGGCGAGCCAGGCGGCCTCGGCGACGGTGGCTCCCGGGAGCACGGTGATCGCCGGACTGGTCATGAGATCGGCCGCCGTCTCGCCGTGCGCCTTGTCGTACAGGCGCCGCCGGCGCAGGCTGTCCGCCGGCCCGTGGCGACGCCCGACCGCCTCGACGGCCACCTTCGCCAGCAGGTCCGACTCCGAGACGACACCGACGACGTGGTCCTGCGCGTCCACGACCGGCAGGGCACCGACCCGCTCACGCGCGAGCAGCCGGGCGATCTCCCGGTACGGGAGGTCGTCGCGCAGGGCGGCGGCGGGCACGTCCATCACGTCCCGCACCAGCGGCGCCCCGGCACCTGCCCGCGCGGCGGCGGAGGCGCTCCCGGAAGCCGACGGCAGCTCTTCCTCCGGGCCCGTGCGTCCGGCCGCGGCGGCGACCACGGCGCCCAGATAGCGCACCAGCAGGTCCTGCCGTGAACTCTCACCGGGGCTCCAGGGCCGGGAGGACAGGGACCGCCGGGCGTCGGCGCCGGTGGAGAAGTTCTCGTGCTGGTTCACGGCGGCCTCCTGACTCCGTCGGGTTGCCCGCCGTTCCAGTCTTCCGCTTGCCCCAGAACCGTCTAGAGCCGAACGGCCCTGGTGGCACGGCATGACGGCCCTATCCGGTGCGGGGCCGGCCGAGGACGGTGAGACTGGAGGAGCAGCCGACCGGCAGGAGGCCGGGACATGAGCCTGCGGGACTTCCTGGAACGGTTCAGGCCGACCGGGACACCGGGAGCGGCCGCCACCGGCGTGCCTCCCGACCGGGCGGCGGAACGCGCCGCGGAACTGGCACCGGCGCTCGCCCGGCTGACGGCCGTCCAGCAGGAGGCCGCACGGATCAGGACGGCTGGGGAAGAGGCCGCCGGGACGATCCGCCGTGAGGCCTGGCAGGAGGCGGCGCACATCGTGGCGGCCGCCCGTGAGCAGGCTCCCGAGGTGCGGCGCAGGTGCGCGGTGCCCCTCGTACGGGACGCGCTGCGCGAGGCGGAGGCTGTCCGCGCCGCGGGTGACAGCACCGCCGACGCGGTCCGGGAGCACGCTCGGGCAGCGCTGCCCGCTCTGGTGGAGGAGGCCGTGGCGCGGGCGCTGCGCGCGGTGTCCGGGGCGGGCGCGGGACCATGAGCGTCGGATGGGTCGCCGGAGCGGTCCGGGCGCGGGCGCTGGTCGAGAAGTGCCCAGGGGCGGCCGGGGCCCGAGAGCTGGCGGCATGTCCTTCGCTCGACGAGGCACTGCGGTGGCTGGCCGGCACCCCGTACGCCAGATACGCGCGCGAGGCGTCCGGGCCGGCCGCGGCCCAGCGGGCGGTGTCCGCCACTCTGCTGTGGCATCTGAGAGTGCTGGCGGGCTGGCTGCCGCGGGGCGGGGCCCGGCTGCTCGTGCCGCTGGCCTCGGGATTCGAGGTCGCCAACGTGACGGCCCTGCTGTCCTCGTCGGACCCCGTCGGCCCGGGCGCACCGCCGCCGTACCGGCTGGGGGCGCTGCAGACGGCCTGGATCCGTCTGCGGGAGGCAGGGTCCCGGGGGGAGCTGCGCGCGGCGCTCGCCGCGTCCCCGTGGGGCGATCCGGGCGGGGACACGCCCTGGGCCCTGGTCACGGGCATGCGGATGGCCGCCGCGCGGCGCACGGCGGCCGCCGTGCCGCAGGCGCGTGGCTGGGCGCAGGGCCGCGCGGCCCTGCTGACGGCGCGTGAGCTGTTCGTGCACGGCCGTCCCCTGCCGGAGCCGGTACGGCGGGACGCGGCCCGGCTGCTGGGGGCGCGCGCGTCGGCCGCCGGCTCGTACCAGGAGTTCCGCGACATTCTGCCGACGCCGGCCCGGCGGCTCCTGGCGACGGCCGAGGAGCCGCGGGAGCTCTGGCGGGCAGAGGCCCGCTGGTGGCGCACGGTCCGTGACGACGGCGCCGCCCTGCTGCGCGAAGGCCGGTACGGGCCGGGCCCGGTCGTCGGTGCGGTCGCCGTTCTCTCCGTGGACGCCTGGCGGGTGCGGGCGGCCGTGGAGTCGGCGGCCCGGGGAGGGCGGCCCGGGGAGGCGTTCGATGCCCTTGCGTGAGGGGGTGAGGCCGGTCCGGATGCGCCGCGTGGCGGTGGTCGTGCCGCAGGCGGCGCTGCGGGACGCACTGGTGCGGATCGCACAGGCCGGCTGTGTGGAGCTGGACCGCGCGGCGGAGACGGTCCCGGGTCCCGCCGCGCTGCGCCTGCGGCGGATCCGTGGACACGCAGGGCCGGAGACCGAGGGCCGGGTCGCCCTGGCCGTCGCGGCACCCGACCTGGACCGGCTGGAGGACCGCCGGGAGACCGGGCTGCTGGCCGGGGAAGCGGAACTGGAGGAACGCGCGGAGGGCGCCGTACGGCGGGGCGAGGTGTCGGCACTGGCCGGATGGTGTCCGGCGGCCGAGGTGCCCCGGGTCACGGAGCGGCTCAAGGCGGCGGGCGGCGCGCTGATCCCGCTGCCGGTCCCGCGCGGCACCGACCCTCCGACGCTGCTGCGCCCCGCGAGGGTCTCGTTCACGCCGCTGGTGTCGGCGTACGGCACACCCGCCTACGCGGACCTCGACCCGTCGTGGCCCGCCGGTCTCGCCTACGTCGCCATGTTCGGGATCATGTTCGGCGATGTCGGGCACGGGGCGCTGCTGCTCCTCGGCGCACTGGCCCTGCGGCGCGGACGGCCCCGGCGCCTCGCGCCCCTGCGCCGCCTGTGGCCGTTCATGGCGGGCGCCGGGCTGGCAGCCGTGCTCGCCGGCGCCGCCTACGGCGAGTTCTTCGGGCCGACCGGCGTGCTGCCGGCGCTGTGGCTGGCACCGCTGGAGAGCCCGGCCCGGCTGCTCGCGGCGGCCGTGGTGTTCGGGACCTTGCTGCTGGCCCTGGCGCATGCCGCGGGCGCGGTGAACCGGGTGCGGGAGGGCGGCTGGGCGGCGGGGCTGTACGCGGCGTCCGGCGTCGCCGGGCTGCTCTTCTACCTGGGGCTCGCGCTGGCGGCCGCAGGCCTGGTCCGGCACCTGCCGTCGGCCGCCGCGGCCGGAGCCGCGCTCGCGCTCGCGGGTCTGGGCCTGGTGGCGTTCGGGCTGTTCCGGGCGACGGCGGGCGGCGGTGCCGGGCTCGCGGAGACGGGGGTGCGGCTCTTCGACGTGGTCGTGCGCACGGGGACCAACACCCTGTCCTTCGCCCGTCTCGCAGCCTTCGGCCTGACCCACGCCGCGCTGGCCGACCTCGTGTGGCGCGGCACCGCGGGCCTGGCGGCCCACGGTTCAGCGGGATGGGCAGGCGCCGTTGTGCTGTTCGCCGCCGGGACGGCCCTGTGCTTCGCGCTGGAGTCGCTGGTGGCCGGGGTGCAAGCCCTGCGGCTGGAGTTCTACGAGATCTTCTCGCGGCTCTTCGAGACGGAGGGCCGCCCGTTTTGTCCCTGGCACGTTCCGCCGGCGAAACCTGCCGACGCCGCTCCTACGAAGGTGATCCCATGCTCGCGTGGCTGATCGTGCTGCCGGTCCTGGTGGCGGTGCTCGGTGCCGTACGGCTGCTGCGGCGGCGCCGGACCAGGAGCGCCTTCCGCTGGTTGCTGGCGACGAACCTGGCCGTGCTCGCGAGCGCGGGCGTCGTCCTGGCCACGGCGCTCACGGGCCCGGCTCAGGCATCGGCGCAAGCCGCGGCGGGAGGCGGCGCGGTCAACGGTTCCGCGCTGATAGGAGCGGCCATAGCGGTGGCCGGGGCCTCGATCGGGGCCGCCATCGCGGTCGCCTACACGGGGGCGGCCGCGCTCGCCGCGCTGAGCGAGCGGCCCGAGATGTTCGGCAGGGCGATGGTGATCGTCGGTCTGGCGGAGGGCATAGCCGTGTACGGGCTGGTGGTCGCCGTCCTGCTGATCGGAAAGGCGTGACCATGGGGACGGTGGCCGCGATCGGCGAGCGGACCGGTGTGGGCGGGCTGGCCCTGGCCGGGGTCGAGGTGCTGGCGGCGGAGGATCCGGACGCCGTCCGCCGGGCCTGGACGGGTCTCCCGGCAACCGTCGATCTGGTGATCCTGACGGCGTCGGCCGCCGAGGCGCTCGGCACCGAGGTCACGGAGCCGGACCCGGCGAGGCCGCTGACGGTGGTGATGCCCCCATGACCGCGCCCCTGGAAGGAGACGGACTGGAGCCCGTGCGTGCCGGACTGCTGCGTGCCGCCCGGGCCGACGCCGAGGCTGCCGTGGCACGGGCACGTGCGGACGCGGCGGAGATCCTGCGCGCCGCGCACGCGGACGCCGAACTGATACTGGCCCAGGCGTGGAAGTTGGGCGCGGGTGACGGACGGGCGGCCGCCGCCCGGGAGCGCGGACGAGCCGCCGAGGAAGCCTGGAGCAGGGAGCTGGCGGCCCGCTCCGAGGTGTACGCCGAGCTGCGGGCCGAGGTGCGAGCCGTGGTACGGCAGGCGCTGGCGGAGGGTGCCGTGCCGCCCGGAACCCGCGCGGCGGCGCACCGCCCGGAGCGGGAGCCCGGATCGCGCACCCGGACCGGCAGCGGCGCACGCGCCGGCAGCCGTCCCGCCCCGGGGCGGCTGCCGGCGCGGGATGACGCACCGCCTGGGCGGGCCGGCACGCGCCCGGCGGGCCCGGACCCGGCGGCCCGTACCGGGGTTCGCCCTGATCCGGGAGCGGAGGACGGTGCCGGGGCACGGCGGGACTCCGGCATGGGCGCGGTTTGCCCGATTCGGCTCTCGGAGGCCGCTCACGCGCTGCTGGGCCCAGGTGCCCGGATCACCGCCGCGCCCGGGGGCGGGATCACCGCCGACGTACCGGGACGCCACCTCGACCTGTCCGCGGACACCCTCGCCGACCGCGCCCTGGAGCGCTTGGGCGGCCGCGTGGAGGCCCTGTGGAGCCTGCCATGAGCGTCATGCCACCTCGGATCCTGCGGGTCGCCGGCCCCCTGGTCGAGACCGAGTGCCCGGCGTCCGTGGCCATGCACGACCTGGTGCTGCTGGGAACAGCCCGGCTGCCGGGCGAGGTGGTCGCCGTCCAGGGGGACACGGCCACTGTCCAGGCCTACGAGTACACCGGTGGGCTGACCCCCGGGGATCCCGCCGAACCGCAGGGGCGTCCGCTGTCGGTGCGGCTGGGCCCGGGGCTGCTCGGGGGTGTCTTCGACGGCCTGCTGCGGCCGCTGTCCGCGGCCGGGGACCTGCTCCTGACCGGCGGGCCGTCAAAAACGCCGGACGGACGCGGGTGGCCGTACAGGCCACTGGTGGCGGAGGGCGGGCGGGTGGCGGCCGGTGACGTCCTCGGTGAGATCGCGGCGGCGGTGCCCCTGAGACTGCTGGTCCCGCCCGGTCTGTGCGGTGTGGTGGGGCCGGTGGCGGCCGAGGGTGAGTACACCGCCGACACCGCACTCGCCGCCGTGGACGGGCACGAGGTGGGCATGGCGCAGGTCTGGCCGGTGCGCAGACCCCGGCCGGTGGCCGGCCGGCTGCCGGCCGGGCTGCCGCTGCACACCGGGCAACGGGCGGTCGACCTGCTCTTCCCGGTGGCCCGGGGCAGCACGGTCGCCGTCCCCGGCGGATTCGGCACCGGCAAGACCATGCTGCTCCAGCAGATCGCCAAGTGGTGCGACGCCGACGTGATCGTCTACGTCGGCTGCGGGGAGCGCGGCAACGAGATGGCCGATGTCATCGAGGAGCTGGCGGAACTGTCCGACCCGCGTACCGGGGGCCGGCTGTCGCAGCGCACGGTGACGATCGCGAACACCTCCAACATGCCGATGATGGCCCGGGAGACGAGTGTGTACACCGGGGTGACGGTCGCCGAGTACTTCCGGGACATGGGTCTCGACGTCGTCGTCATCGCCGACTCGACGTCGCGATGGGCCGAGGCACTGCGGGAGTTCGCCTCCCGGATGGGCGAACTCCCCGCGGAGGAGGGCTATCCGGCGAGCCTCGCCTCACGGCTGGCGGCGTTCTACGAGCGGGCCGGGGCCGTCCGCACCCTGGGCGGCGCCACCGGGTCCGTCACTGTTCTCGGCGCCGTCTCCCCGCCGGGCGGCGACCGCACCGAGCCGGTGACCGCGCACACCGAGCGGTTCGTGCGGTGCCTGTGGAGCCTGGACCGCGATCTCGCCTATGCGCGCCACTATCCGGCCGTCTCCTGGACGGACTCCTTCTCCCGGGACGCTCCCGCTCTGGCCGACGCGCACGCGCGGGCCGGGGACCCGGACTGGGCGGCCCGACGGGGGCGGGTGGCCCGGCTGCTGGCCGAGGCGGACCGGCTGGGCGCACTGGTCGAGCTGGTCGGCATCACGGCCCTGCCGCCGCGCGAGCGGATCAGTGTGCTCGCCGGGCGGCTGCTGCGCGAGGCGGTGATCCAGCAGAGCGCTCTGTCACCGGCCGACGCCTACAGCGCGCCGGAGAAGACGACCGCGCTGGTGGAGGCCGCGCTGGCGGTGGTCGACCGGTGCCTGGGCCTGGTGGACTCCGGCGCCTCGGTGGACGCCGTCGAGGCGGTCGACTTCACCCCGTTGCTGCGGGCCCGCGAGACGGCCGGCCCGGCGGAGACGGGGCCGGTGACGGCGGCCCGCGACCAGGTGCTGGCCCGTCTCGCGGAGGCGGCGGCATGAGCGGCCCCGCGGACATCGAGTACACGGGGGTACGGGAACTGCGTGGCCCGCTGGTGGTTCTGGAGGGGGTGAGCGGGGTGGGCTGGGACGAGTTCGCCACGATCACGCTCGACTCGGGCGGACGGCGGCACGGGCTGGTGCTGGAGGTGGACCGGGACATCGCCGTGGTGCAGGTGCTGGAGGACACCGCCGGCATGGACCGGGGCGGCACCCGCGTCGCCTTCTCGGGCTCGCCCCTGCGTCTGCCCGTCGGCTCCGGGTGGCTGGGCCGGGTGTGCAACGGGCGCGGTGAACCGGTCGACGGCGGACCGCCGGTGCTGGGCGGCACCTACGCGGAGGCGGGCGGCGCTCCGATCAACCCGGTGCGCCGGGAGCCGCCGACCGAGCCCGTGCTGACCGGGGTGAGCGCCGTGGACGTCCTCACCACACTGGTCCGCGGCCAGAAGCTACCCGTGTTCTCCGCGGCCGGGCTGCCGCATCTGGAACTGGCGGTGCAGATCGCGGCCCAGGCGACGTGCGGCGGCGAGGCGTTCGCGGTGGTCTTCGCCGGCATGGGGCTCACCCACGCCGACACGGCGTTCGTCCGTGCCGGGCTGGCGGAGCGCTCGGCGGCCCGGGAACTGGTGCTGCTGCTGAACACCGCCGACGACCCGGTCGTCGAGCGACTGCTCACCCCGAGGATCGCGCTGACGGTGGCCGAGCACCTGGCGTTCGCCGAAGGCCGTCACGTGCTGGTCGTGATGACGGACATGACGGCCTACTCCGAGGCGCTGCGGGAGGTGTCCGCCGCCCGGGGCGAGATCCCCGCCCGCCGGGCCTACCCCGGCTATCTCTACAGCGACCTCGCCTCCCTCTACGAGCGTTGCGGCCGGATCCGGGACAGACCGGGGTCGGTGACCGTCCTCCCGGTGCTCACCATGCCGGCGGGCGACATCACCCACCCCGTCCCGGACCTCACCGGTTACATCACGGAAGGGCAGATCGTGCTCTCCGCCGAGGTGTACGCGGCCGGCACGTATCCGCCCGTCGACCCGCTCGCCTCGCTGTCGCGCCTGATGCGCAAGGGGGCCGGGAAGGGGCGGACCCGCGCCGACCATCCGGACGTGGCCGCGCAACTGCTCGCCGCGCTGGCCCGGTCCCGGCAGGTGCGGGAACTCGCCGACCTGATCGGCCGGCCCGCGCTCAGCCCGGCCGACCTGGTCCACCTGGACCTTGCGGACGCCTTCCGGCAGCGGTTCCTCGCCCAGGCCCCCGACGAGAACCGCACGCTGGACGACTCCCTGGACCGGGCCTGGGACGTCCTGCTGACGCTGCCGCGCAGCCAGCTCGGCATGCTTGCGGCGGAGCTGCTCGACGCCCACCCGGCCCCACCTGACGAGGCATCGTGAGCGGGCCCGGCAGCCGGATACCGGCGGGCCGTGCCGGACGGCTGCGACTGCGCCGCAGCCTCGCCACCGCGCTGCGCGGGGCGGACCTCCTCGAACGCAAACTCCGGCTGCTGCTGGACCGGGAGCGCGTGGCCCGCCGGGCGGCCGGGGAGGCCGGTGAGGTCTGGCGGCGGCACCTGGCCGAGGCGGACACCTGGCTGGTGCGCGGCGTCCTGCTCGGCGGCGAAGCCGCGCTGGCCCAGGCGGTGCCGGCGGACCGGGCCCGGGTCGGCATCGCCTGGGAGACGCTCATGGGCGTGCGGCATCCGGCCGCCGTGTCCTGGAGCGGCCCCGTGCGCTCGGTCGACGAGCCGACGCCGCCCAACACCGCGCTCGCGCACGCCGAGTCGGCGTACCGCGCCGCGGTCCGGGCCGCCGCCGAGCATGCCGCCCACCAAGCGGCGGCCGAGCTGCTCGGCGCCGAGGCGGTACGCACCCGGCAGCGGGTCCGCGCCCTGCGCCGGCACTGGATCCCCCGGCTGCGCGGCGAACTCGCGGCGACGGAACTGGCGCTGGAGGAAGCCGAGCACGAGGAGGCGGTACGACGCCGCTGGGCCGCCGAGCACGGCGCGCGGTGAACGGTCCACCCGCACGCGGCGGCGGGCCCGCCGGTTCCGCGTCCAGCCCCGCCACCGATGCATGCGCCACAGGCCAGGCGCCGTGTCGCCGGCAGCAGTACCTGGTTTCTCGCCGGCCGGGCCCGGCGCCGCTCGCCGGCTCGCCGGCTCACCGGCTCACCGGGAACCGTGTTCGGCCTGGGTTAGCGGCCTCCTGGTTGCGGCCCAGGTTCAGTGCTGTCCGGGACAGGGGCTGACCTGACGCGTGCCTGTCGTCGCTGCCGGCAACCGATGTCAGCGAAGGGACCGCGATGCCCAAGCAGACCAGCGCCGCGCCGGAGGGCTGCACCACCGTCGCGCCCTGGGTCGTCACCGACGGCACAGGGGCTGTCCTCGACTTCGTCGCCCAGGCGTTCGGGGGCATGGAACTCGGGCGGATATCGACCGAGGACGGCTTGATCGGTCACGCCGAGATCCGAGTCGGCGACACCGTAGTGCCGGCCTTCGACCGACGCTCGGACTGGCTCATCTTGCCGAGCCTGCTGCGCGTGTTCGTCGCCGATGCGGACGAGGCGTTGTCACAGGCCGTCGCAGCCGGCGGCCAGGTCGTCACTCCCCTGGCCGACGACGCCTTCGGACAGCGCGGAGGGCGTGTCAAGGATCCGTTCGGCAACATCTGGTGGGTGGTCAGCCGCGTCGAGGACGTCTCCGAGAGCGGGACGTGGAAGCGACTACAGGACCCCGTGTACGCCGAGGCCATGCGCGAGGCTCAGGAAACGCTTGACGCCGAGCTCAGCCGTCGACGCAACAGGCGCAGCGACGCACCTGTCAGGACGAACGGCTGACCCAGGTCATTCTGCTTCGGCTGCTTTCCGGTTGGCCTGCTTGTTTCCCCGTCCGGGCTGGGCGTCTACGGGAACCCCGCCGTGGCCTGGGTACCCGGTGGCGGCGCGCGAGCACGGATCGGCCGGCTCCGCTCTCGCCGCGGACCGGCCGTGCGGTGGGGAGGCCTTGACCGGCCGGGTCGTCGAGGTGCCGCGCGCCGGGGAAGAAGGAGCAGCTGTCGCCGCAGCCCACGGTGACGACTGCGTCGGACGCGGCGGGAGCAGATCCGGCCCAGCGGGCTTCGCCTGCGTCGCGGGTGAGCCCGACCAGCGCGTAGTCGGCCGGGCTCATCGACGAAGGTCAGGGCCTCCGCGCTGTCAGCCTACGCCCGCTCCGGCGGACCACGACGGCACGGCCGCTCCTGCGCGCCGTGACGCGCGGGCAGGGCCCGCCGGACCACCGGCAGAACGCCCGTGCGCTGCTCCACACGGACCTCGGGGAGCTGCCGGACTCCGCACTCCGGATCGAGGACCCCGTGCCGATCGTGCCCCCTGCGCTCCCAGGCTCCGGAGGAGCCGACCGCCCGGGTGCGGGCGGATCGAGGAGCGGCTCCTCGCCGGGCCACCCACTCCGCCTGCGCCCCGGCCCCCCGTTATGTTCTTCGCGGCTCCGCAATGGGGCCGCTGGCCTCCGGGCCCGGCATGACTGTGTCCCCCTGTCGAACGGATGACCTGGGGGGTGGTGTCACCGGGCCCGAGGGGTGCCGTTGGAGACGCTGATGAGAGGTCCGACTACCGCCTGGCCTGGCGCAACGCCCGGCCGCCTGCGGGCGGCAGGTCTGCATAACGTGGATGCGCACGTACGGCGCCGACTCCCCGGCCAGCACCGCACCGAAGCAGTTGGGAGCACGATGTTCGACATCGGCGACGTGGGCGTTTTCCTCGGCCTGGACGTCGGCAAGACCGCTCACCACGGCCATGCACTCACCCCGGCCAGCAAGAAGGTCTTCGACAAGCAGCTGCCCAACAGCGAGCCGAAACTGCGAGCCGTCTTCGACAAGCTGGCCGCGAAGTTCGGCACTGTGCTCGTCATCGTCGACCAGCCGGCCTCCATCGGCGCCCTCCCGCTCACCGTCGCACGGGACGCCGGCTGCAAGGTCGCCTACCTGCCCGGACTCGCGATGCGCCGGATCGCCGACCTCTACCCGGGGGAGGCAAAGACCGACGCGAAGGACGCCGCGGTGATCTCGGACGCCGCCCGCACCATGCCGCACACCCTGCGCTCCCTGGAACTGACCGACGAGATCACCGCCGAACTGACCGTCCTGGTCGGCTTCGACCAGGACCTGGCGGCCGAGGCCACCCGCACCAGCAACCGGATACGCGGCCTGCTCACCCAGTTCCACCCCTCGCTGGAACGCGTCCTGGGCCCGCGCCTGGACCACCCCGCCGTGACCTGGCTGCTGGAACGCTATGGCTCCCCGGCCGCCCTGCGGAAAGCCGGCCGCCGCAGACTCGTCGAAGTGATCCGGCCCAAGGCCCCGCGCATGGCCCAGCGGCTGATCGACGAGATCTTCGACGCGCTCGACGAACAGACCGTCGTCGTTCCCGGGACCGGCACCCTCGACGTTGTGGTCCCCTCCCTGGCCCGGTCCCTGGCCGCTGTCCACGAACAACGCCGTGCTCTGGAGGCCCAGATCAAGGCCCTGCTGGAGGACCACCCTCTTTCCCAGGTCCTGACCTCGATGCCCGGGGTCGCGGTCAGGACCGCCGCAGTCCTGCTGGTCACCGTCGGCGACGGCACCAGCTTCCCCACCGCCGCCCACCTCGCCTCCTACGCCGGACTCGCCCCCGCCACCAAATCGTCCGGGACCTCGATCCACGGCGAACACGCACCCAGAAGCGGAAACCGGCAGCTCAAACGGGCCATGTTCCTCTCCGCGTTCGCCGCCCTGCATGATCCCGACTCCCGCACCTACTACGACAAGTGCCGGGGGCGAGGCAAGACCCACACCCAGGCCCTCCTCCGCCTCGCCCGCCACCGCATCAGCGTGCTCTTCGCGATGCTCCGCGACGGCACCGTCTACGAACCACGCAGCCCCGAAGCCGCCACCACATGACCACTCAGCCTTGACGAAGGACATAGAGGCACCCCCCCCCAGCCGGCTCAGGAAGCCGAAGAGGGCCGGGCGTCGTCCCTCCGCCAGGCAAGCCTCGCGGCGACCGACACCACGCCGTCCACGCCCCGGCACAGCTGCTCGACGACCGGAACCAGACTCCGGTACTCCACCGTGCCGCCGAGTTCGACCCGGCCGTCCCGCACTTCCACGACCACGTCCGCCGGCTGGAGGCCCAACGTGCCCCGCAGCAGGTCACCGGAGATCTCCTGGCGGATGGCGTCGTCACTGCGCAGGAACACCCGCAGCAGATCGCCACGGCTGACGATGCCCAGCAGCCGGTCCGCCTCGTCGACCACAGGCAGCCGTTTGACGTGCTGGGTCTCCATGAGGCGGGCCGCCTCCACCACGCTCCATTCCGGACGCGCGCACACCGCGGGGGCCGACATCACCTCCTCGGCCCGGGCGCCCTCGGCCTTCGCCCGTTCCCAGGCTTCGAGGTGCGGGACGGGGGTCCTGCCCGACGGGTCGGCCTGGTCGGCGCTCTTGCGCATCAGGTCGGCCTCGGACACCACCCCCATGGGGCGGCCCAGATCGTCCACCACGGGCACGGCGGTGACGTCGTTGTCCGCCAGCAGCCTCACCAGTTCCTTGAACGGGGTGTCCGGCCGTGCCCGGACGACGTGCCGGCTCATGAGCTCCTCGACCGTTCGGTGGTGCATGATGCCTCCCGGATCCGAGCCACCCGCCTTGCGCGCGTGACAGATCGGGTACAGCACCATTCTGCGGACGGGGCACCGATCATGCGAGCTCACCCGGGCGGCCGACGGCACCGAGCCTCCGTCACGCCGGCATCCGCGGAGAGGTGCCCGCACGGCTCCGGCGCGGCAGTTCCTGGAGGCGGGCCCGCTCCTCGCGGGAACCGGGCCACGGGGCGCGCCGAGTGCCGGGCGCTGCTGCTCACCGAGGTGAAGAGCGAGAGCGTCCACGCAGCCCTCGCGGACGGCATTCAGTCGGTCGTGGTTCCGAAGGACCGGACGGCCGAGCCGCATCGCATCGCATCGCATCGCATCGGGATCGAGGGCTGAACCACCGGCCGGGTTTTCGCTCCTAGCCGAAGCCGAGGTGCGTGTCGGCGCCGCCGACCAGCTCCGTGCTGGCGGCCCACAGCCGGGCGGCGACGGCCGCGTCGGTCATGTGCGCGGGCACGCGCTCGGGCCTTGGTTCGCCGCGCAGGCCGAAGACCCTCGGCCCCCACAGCTGCCCTCCCCGCACCTCCGGATCGAGGACGGCTCGGACGACGGGCCACGCCCCGGCCTCCTTGCCCTGGAGCAGGAGCCCGGCGGGCAGGGCGCGCAGCCGCTCGCCAGGGGTTGTCGTACGGACCGGCGGGCGGGACGGGGTGAGGGAGTCCAGTGCGCCGCCGGGGTGGGCCACCACACTGAGCACCGTGCTGCCGAGGGCGCGCAGGCGGCGGTCGAGTTCGAAGCCGAAGCACATCTGCGCCAGTTTCGACCGGCCGTAGCTGCGCTTGGGCCGGTAGTCGCACCTGGACTGCAGATCGTCGAGGTCCAGACGCTCGGACCCTGCCGCGAAACTCCCCACCGTCACGACGCGGCCCGCCGGGGCCGCGCACAGCAGAGGGGCCAGCGACCGGGTGAGCGCGAAGTGGCCGAGGTGGTTGGTACCGAACATCAGCTCGTGCCCGTCCCCGGTCTCCCGGCGCGGTGGATCGTCGAGCGCGACGCCCGCGTTGTGGACCACCGCATCGAGACGGCCGAGGTCCAGCCTCTCCGCGGCGGACGACAGGGACGACGGTTCGGCCAGATCCAGCGGCAGGTGACGCACGCGCGCGTCGCGGACACGTGAGCGGATGGAGGCCATGGCGGCGGCGGCCTTCGTGGCGTCCCGGCTGCCGAGCACGACGGTGGCGCCGGTGGCGGCCAGCTGCTCCGCCACGAAGTAGCCGATTCCGGCATTGCCTCCGGTGACCAGGAACGTCATGCCCTCTGCGGAGGGCAGTCGGTGGACGTCCCACGGCCGGCTCTTGGATGCGGAGGACACGATGGGGGCTCCTTGCTCTCGGGGTTCTCGAGGTTCTCGGGGTTCTCGGGGCGTGCTCATGAGGAGCAGCACTCCTCGAAGATCGCGGCCGCCGCCGACAGACCACCGACAGACCACCGACGCCGCCGACAGGCTTCCGACAACCCGCCCGGTCCCCGTCAGGCGCAGGGGGCTCCCGTCCCCCACGGGCGTACGGCGGCCAGCGCACGGGCGACCGCGGACTCCGGCGGCCCGCCGGTGTCGACCTCCACGGCCTGGGGCCACGGCGGTTCCGCCGCCGCCATCACCGCCGCCACGGCGGGGTCGGCGTCGGACGGGCCGGGAGCGCGCGTGCTCAGGCGGGCCGCCGCCACGTCGCCGGGAACACGGCAGTGCAGGGCCACGAGGTCGGCGCTGGTGCGCTCGGCCAGGCCCAGGGCGGTCCGGCGCTGTCCCGGGTCGGACCAGGTGGCGTCCAGCACGACGGACTCACCCAGGGACAGCAGGGCCGCTGCGCGGTCGAGCAGGGTGGCGTAGGTCCTGGCAGTCCACTCCGGTGTGTACAGGCCCTCACCGTAACCGGCCGCCGCCGGCCGGTCGGCGGGGATGCCCGCCAGCTCCTTGCGGACGCGGTCGCTGCTGAGCAGGGTGCCGCCCAGCCGGTCGGCCAGGAGCCCGGCGAGAGTGGACTTGCCGCTGCCCGGCGGTCCGCCGACGAGGGTCAGGCCGACGGCTGAGACGCGCAGGTGCCCCAGCGCTGTCGAGACCAGCCGTCGCGCCGTTGTCTCCGCACCGGCCGTGCCCTGGCGGGCCTGGATCACCGAGACCTTGGCGCGGACGAAGGCGCGGTAGGCCACGTAGTGGTGCCACAGCGAAGAGGGCGCCGGGTCTGCGGAGTACTCGCGGTACCGGGCGAGGAAGAACGCCGCGGTCTTCGGGACGCCGAGTCGTTCCAGGTCCATGGCGAGGAAGGCGGCGTCGTCGAGTCCGTCGAGATGGCGGAGACGGTCGTCGAACTCCAGGCAGTCGAGGATCCGGGGACCGTCGTCCAGACAGAAGACGTCCTCGGCGAGCAGGTCTCCATGCCCGTCGACCACCCGCCCCTGGGCGATACGGGCGTCGAACAACCGCTCACGGCCGGTGAGATAACGGCGCACCAACCGCTCGACCTCCGGCACCTCGTCGAACCCGAGACCGTCGTCGGTCAAGGCGCGGACCTGCGCGAAACCGGCCTCCCAGCGTGATGACAACGCGTCGCGTGTCCCTTGTTCGTCGATGTCCGGGCCACGGGGTGCCGCCGCGTGCCACGCGGCGAGCTGCCGGGCGACGGCCCGCAGATCGTCGTCGACGGCGGCCCGCTGCCGGACCAGGTGGGAGAGGCGGCGGTCCGCCGGCATGCGGTGCATCACCACGAGTGGTTCGCAGACGGTGGCGTCGGGGCCGCGGAACTCTCCCAGGCCCAGGTAGACGTCCGGGGCGAAGCGGCGGTTCAGGTCGACTTCGCGCTCGCACGCGGCGCGGCGGTCCTCGACGCCGGAGTAGTCCAGGAACCCCAGGTCCACCGGCTTCTTGAGCTTGTAGGCGCGGTCGCCGGCGAAGAACACGATCGCGGTGTGGGTCTCGCAGACCTCCGCGCGCGACGGCGGCTCGCCGTCGTGCCGGGAACCGTCCGGTCGCGGCGCCGGACTCGCCGTTTCCCCACGGGGCACCTGCTCAGTCATGGGGAACGACCGCGACGGGGCAGCGCGCGTGATGGATGGCGGCCTGCGCCACCGGACCCAGGTGCGGTGCCGGGCCCGCACGGTGTTCGCGCCGGCCGACGACAAGCAGCGCGGCGCCCTCGGCGGCCTCTACGACAGCCTTGGCCGGGCTTTCGAGACCGATGCCGTCGGCCACCTCCACCCGCGGGTACTTCTCACGCCAGGGGCGGAGCGTCACGCTCAGCTGCTTCTGGACATCCCTTCTCATCTCCTCGGCGATGTCGTGGTCGACTCCCCAGGGCAGGCGGGCGTGGAGCGGGACACTGCGGCCGTGCAGGGCCAGCAGAGGGACTCCCCTGGCCGCGGCGGAGTGGAAGGCGAAGTCGAGGAGGTCGTCGCAGGGGCCGTGCAGCTTCAGGGCGACGACCACCCGGCCCGGGACGGCTGCGGGCGGTCCCTGGTCCCGGTTCTCGGCGCGGACCAGCACCACCGGCCGTTCGGCCCGTGCCACGACCGGCATGCTGACGTCGCCCAAAAAGTAGCTCTGGACGGGCTCCAGCCCCCGGGATCCGAGCACGGTCATCTCGGACTCGCGCGCCGCCTGGAGCAGAGCGCTCTGAGCGTCGTCGGCGACCAGGCTGCCGACGACGGACAGGCCCGGGTGGCGTTCTCGGAGCTCCGCCCGCGCGGTGTGGACGAGGCGCTTCGCCCAGTAGTTCTGGTCGGCCTCCGCGGGGACGCGGGCCGGTTCCGGTGCCAGCAGCGGCCACGCGTGCAGCAGGCGCAGGGGGAGCTTGCGCTTCTCGGCCTCGTCGGCGGCCCACCGGGCAGCGGCAAGACTCTCGGGCGAACCGTCGAGTCCCACGGTGACTACGGATCGCATGGCGACGGCCTCCGTCTCGTACGAAGCTGGAATCGGACGCCCCATTCCGAGGATCACACCGGCACCCTTCCCACCGCACGCGGAGACGGGGCGGGCCCGGTGCAGGGCCCGGTCGGACTGCGGACGGCCGGGCGCGCGCTCGCGGACACCCGCCGGAGTTGCCATGATGAGATTGCGGACTTCCCGGGAGAACAAGGACATGAGTCCCCCCCCTGCGAAGGGAGAACCGCATGCTTCGCACAGCCCAGGACGTGCCCTCGGGGGTCGACGCGATCACCGCGGTCGGCACGGTGTCGAGGGACGACTACAGGACAGTGGTCGAGCCGCTCATCGACGAGGCGCGCAGGAGAGGCCGTCGTATCCGGCTGCTGTGGGAGTGCGGTACGGAGTTCCGGTCGTTCACGCCGGCCGCCGGGTGGGAGGACCTCAAGGTCGGGCTCGGCTCCATGCGGCTCTTCGAGGGATGCGCCGTGGTCACCGACATCCGGTGGATCCGGGAGTCGACCCGGCTCGCGCGTTTCCTGATGCCCTGTCCTGTGCGCGTGTTCGCCATCCGTGACCGTGGGGAGGCGTTGAGGTGGCTGGTCTCACTGCCGGAAGGTCCCGGTATCGCCCACCGGCTCCTGTCCGAGGCCGGAGTCGTCGTGGTCGAGGTCGAAGCGCCTTTGCGTGCGCAGGACTTCGACGCGCTGGCGCAGACCGTCGACGGCTGGCTCGAAACCCACGACGCGCTGTCCGGTGTCGTGCTGCACGTACGCGGTTTCCCTGGTTGGGAGAACGTCGGCAGCCTGCTGCGGCATGTGCGTTTCGTCCGCGACCACCATCGCGAGGTCGGCAGGGTGGCACTGGCCGCCGATGCCAGGTTCGCCGAACTGGCGCCCCGCCTCGCGCGTCACGTCGTCCAGGCCGAAGTACGGCGATTCGCGTACGACGCACTCGACGACGCCGTCGCCTGGGCCGCTCGTCCACCCGCCGGATAGGTCCCGGAGGGCGCACGGCCCGCACGGGATCCGAACGGGCCTCGCACGCCTGGGCAGAGGGAGAGGGCAGGGACCAGGTCTTGCTGATCCAGCACGTCATGAACGCGCCGCCGGCCACGGTGCTCGCGACGGAGTCGCTCCTGGACGCGGCACGCCGCATGGCGGAGGCCGGCGTGGGCGCCCTGCCCGTGGTGAACGGCGACGCGGTGACCGGAATCGTGACCGACCGGGACCTGGTGGTACGGGCGATGGCCCGCGGACTGCCGACCCTCACATCGGTGGAAGCGATCATGTCTGCGGCGCCCGCCACCGTGGAGGCGGACACGACCGTCGCGGTCGCCGTCATGAAAATGCGTGCGGCACAGGTCCGTCATCTTCCGGTGGTGGCCGAGAGCCGTCTCATCGGCATGGTCTCCTTCGACGACCTGTTCTGGCGGCTGACCCAGGAACTCGCGGACCTGGCTGCCGTCGTCGATGCCGCCCGGAAGATCCCGGAGACCTTTCACGGCACGAGCAAGGCACCGCTGCTGGACGATTGAAGACGTCCCGGCGCACGGCCGTGGGCTCCCAGGTGCCGGCCCGCTCCGGCTGGTCACCGACTCGGCGTGGGTCCGTTCGCCCGGAGCCGTTCGTCGTGGGGCCGGCAGCGATACTGGCCGGACACGGCAGGCCGTCCGGGGTCCGCCGTACGGACGGGCAGAGGTACGGCGTGGATTTCGCGACGTTGACGGTGATCTCGGCGGCGGCGCTGCTGGGCCCGCTCCTTGCGTCGCCGCGGCGTTGGCGGATGCCCGTCGTCGTGGGGGAGCTGGCAGCGGGGGTGCTGCTGGGCCCCAGCGTGGTCGGCTATCTCCGGCCCGGTGACGGCACGTTCGCGTTCCTGGCGGACATCGGCTTCGCTCTGGTGATGTTCGTGGCCGGGTCGCACGTCCCGGTCCGGGATCCCGGCCTGCGTTCGGGACTGCGGGTCGGTGCCCTTCGTACCCTGCTCGTCGCCGTGCTGGCGGCGCCGGCCGGACTCGGTGTCGCCGCGCTGTTCGGTACCGGGCATGCCGCCCTGTACGCGGTGCTGCTGGCCTCCTCGTCGGCCGCGCTGATCCTGCCGGTGATCGACTCGTCACGGCTGACGGGCACGGCGGTGCTGGAACTGCTGCCACAGGTGGCCCTCTCGGACACCGCCTGCATCGTGGCGCTGCCCCTGGTCATCGACGCGCAGCGGGCCGGCCGCGCGGCGCTGGGCGCGCTGGCCGTGACCGGCTGCGCGGCCGTCTGTTTCGTGATCCTGCGTCATTTCGAGCGGACCGGAGGACGGCGGCGCCTGCACCGGCTCTCCCAGGACCGCAAGTGGGCCCTCGAACTGCGCATCAGTCTGGCGATCGCCTTCGCCCTGGCCGCGGTCGCGGTGCGCACGCATGTCTCGATCATGCTCGCGGGGTTCAGTCTGGGACTGGTGGTCGCGGCCATCGGGGAACCGCGGCGACTGGCCCGCCAGCTCTTCGCGGTGACGGAGGGGTTCTTCGGCCCGTTGTTCTTCCTGTGGCTGGGCGCCTCGCTCGAACTGAGCCAACTGGGCCGGCATCCCTCGTTCATCCTGCTCGGGCTACTGCTCGGAACCGCCGCGGTCGCGGTGCACGCCACGATGCGGCTGACCCGCCAGCCGACCTCGCTCGCGGTACTCTCCGCGGCTCAGTTGGGCGTACCCGTGGCAGCCGCGACACTCGGCTCCCAACTGCACGTGCTCAAGCCCGGCGAAGCGGCCGCCCTGATGCTCGCGGCACTGGTGACGATCGCGGCCGCCGGCGTCGCGGGAGGCATCGCCGCCAGGTCCTCGCCGACGCCCACCCCTGGCACACAGGAGTAGCCCCCAGGAGGGGCTCGCGGACCGGACGTGAGCGGGGAGTTCGGCAAACCTGGCGGCTGATGGCAACCGCTAACCGCAGCGCCTGAACCCAGCGAGCTCGGCCGGCGCGTAGGGCGGCGCGGCTGTCGGCCCTACGGCTCTGCTGCTGATGAGGTCTCTGCAGCAAGATCAAAGGGGTTCCACCGCCGGCTGCTCGTAAGCACGTCGTCCAGAGACATTCGACGGGGGTCGGCCTGCAGGTGCTGGACGGACAGCCCAGCCGCAGGCCCCGGCACGAGAACACCCCCTACCCCGGTCTGCCGTGAAGGCGACCGGACGGGGCAGGCGTCCTCGGCCGGTCCCGGGGCCAGCTCTTGGGTGTCAGGACGGTCTGACCTGTTTGCCCCGTCCGTTCCCGGACTCGGCCGGCGGCCATCCTGAGGAACTCGGCAGCACGGCCGTTCCGGGTAGGGAACAGCAGAAGACTGCCGAACCCCTCGGGTGCTGATCTCGGATGCGACGCCGATCGTCGCATCCTCCTGCCCTCATACCGGAGCATCCTGTACCAGCCGTTTCCGATGCGACCTGGCTACCGGATGAGACTGCGCAGGGCTGGGATGCTGCCGCCGGCGCTGGTGATGCCAGCAGCGGCGGCAGCGGCCGCAGGAGCGCCACTGAAGGCGGTCAGGGCTCCCAGGACGACGCCGATGACGAACGCGATCAGCAGGACGACGGCGGTGTGGAGAGACAAGAACGGCTGGTGGTTCTCCGGTGTGGTCATATCTCGAATCTGCACCACCCAAGGCTCTGACCAGGCCAGACGGAACAACCCTGGAGAACCTCGAACAGCACACCTATGACGCCGGACAGCAGCCGTCTCCCTCGGAACGCCTACTGGCGTTCTGAGATGTTCAGGAATGTTCCGTGAAGTTCAGCGGGGAGAGTCCGGCCCTCTCTAGGCTGACCTGTCACAAATACGGCACGGGGAGTAGCGATGGAGTCGCCGGACGCGACAGGCAGATACGAGGAACTCCTTCGAGAGCAGGCCAGAAAGCTCACGGAGCTAAGAGTCCGCGTGGGAAACCCCTCCTTACGCGACATCAACAAACGGGCCCGGAATCTGTTCGACAACGAGACGACTCCCCCTTCTCTTGCCGTACTCAGCGGAATTTTCAATGGCGGATATGCCAGTCTGGACAGACTGCTGTGCCTCGTACGCACCCTCATGTCCTGGGACCGCTTCGGCAAGGACTGCGCCCCTCCCGCCTACGGCGACCCTCAGCTCGACCCCTGGCACGACAGTTGGCAGACGCTCACCAACGCCCGCCCTCCACGCCAGCGCACACGCCCCGCGGCGCTTCTCGCACCGGCCTCGACGCCAGTAGCTGAGGCTGCGTCGCTCCCGCCCGCCGGCATCTCCAACCACGTCAAGACAAAGCCCACCGCGTCCGACAGCACCCTCCTCGCCGCCGGCAGCCACGACGAGACGGCGCCGCTGCACGAGCGAAACCAGTCAGAACAACCGAGGAAACCCTTGGCCATGCGGGCATTGGCTCGCCTTCTCCAAAAGAGCTGCCCCATCCCTCTACCTACCATCACAGCAGGGGCACCTGTGGATCCGGTGGTGTTCTCGCCCGACGGCGCCCTCCTCGCCTCCGGCAGTGACGACGGCAAAGTGCGGCTGTGGGATCTGACCGCCCCTCAACAGGTTGGTGAGCTTCTCACTGACCACTGGGGCCAGATTTTCGCGGTGGCGTTCTCACCCGACGGCACCCTCCTCGCCACCGGCGGCCACGATGGCACGGTCCGGCTGTGGGATCCCCGCACCCACCAACAGACCGGCGCTCTCCTCACGGGCCACCAGGTCCTTGTCTTTGCCGTGGCGTTCTCACCCGACGGCACCCTCCTCGCCACCGGCGGCCACGACGGCACCGTCCGGCTGTGGAATCTCACCACCCACCAACAGACCGGCGAACCCCTCACAGGCCACCAGGGGCAGGTCTTTGCCGTGGCGTTCTCACCCGACGGCACCCTCCTCGCCACCGGCAGCCGCGACGGAACAGCGCGGCTGTGGAATCTCACCACCCACCAACAGACCGGCGAACCCCTCACAGGCCACCAAGGCGGGACCACCGGGGTGACGTTCTCTCCAGGCGGCACTCTCCTGGCTACCGGTGGCCTTGATCGCAAGGTACGGCTATGGGATCTCACCGTTCATCCGCCCACCGGTGAAATCCTGACAGGTCATCAGGGCGCGGTCTCGAGTGTGACGTTCTCGCCAGACGGCACTCTCCTTGCCTCCGGCAGCCTCGATGGCATGGTGCGCCTGTGGAATCCCACCACGCGCCAACAGGTCGGCGAACCCCTCACAGGCCACCAAGGCGCGGTCTCCGGAGTGGCGTTCTCACCAGACGGCGCCCTCCTCGCCTCCGGCAGTGACGACGGCACAGTCCAAATGTGGGTGGCTTCCGTTGCGTCCCTCACGACCGAGTACCGTTCCAACCACTAAAAATCGCCCTGCAGGAGAGCTTTTCCTTGATTCTCGTAGAGCGATCCCGAGCCCGTCCGCCCAGGCACCGTCAATTTTGGACGGCCAACCACTGACCGAGTGCCCTCACCACGCCTGGCACCGCCCCAGGCCCA
The DNA here is from genome assembly GCF_055583825.1 of Streptomyces sp. NPDC104367. NCBI lineage: Bacteria > Bacillati > Actinomycetota > Actinomycetes > Kitasatosporales > Streptomycetaceae > Streptomyces > Streptomyces sp. NPDC104367. The sequence goes on from NZ_JBVJND010000036.1 coordinate 74,421, forward strand.
CACGCATTCAAATGTGCACGCTCTCCACACAGACTCCCACCGCCCATACGACCCGGCGAACATACGCCCTCGTTCGAACACCTCAGCCGCGCGCGCATAATGGCTCCTCCACACGGAAGGAGAGCGCACAGGAAATCCGGTTCACGGCATCACGTATTCCGACCGGACGTCACTGCGGGATGCACGAAAGCGCGCCGTCATCGCATCCGAAAGCAACGAACGGAGCGAAGTGTGGGTGGTACCTCAAAGGAATCCGCAAGAGAACGGAGAGCCTCGTGGTGATCAAGACCATGCACGACATGGGCATCCGCAGCGAACACGCCTACCTCGCCGGGATCGCGTCCATCGGCCTCAGCTTCGCGTCCTGGCTCACCAGTCTCAAGGCCGAGCAGGCCGGCCTCGAGCGTGCCGACCGATGGGGCATCTTCGTCGGCGAGTGGGCACCGACCTTCATGGCCCTCGGCCTCGCACTCTCCCACTACGAACAGCAGGAAGGCACGCTCGACGGCTCCCTGCACGTGGTGAAGCAGGCCGGCTGATCTGACGGCCCCCGCGCGGCCCCCGCCTCGCATGGGACGCGGGGTGCGACAGGGCCGGACGGGGACGTGTCCCCGGGGGCTTCACCGGCGGGGGCCTGATGGGAAGGCCGGTGCGCCCAGACATCCCCGTGGGACTACGTCAGTGATCCGTGTCGCCGCCGGAGGCCGTTCGGGAGAAGCCGTCGTGCCATGCCGCCTTCGCACCGGAGTCTCCGATGCGGTAGACGTCCACGACGGCGCCGACCGCCACCGCGAGTGAGAGGACCACCGCTGCCACGCGCACCGGCACGGCAGTCCAGAAGGAGCCGCTCGCGGGCGCCGGGGCGGGATCCGTTCGAGTGGCGGGGCGGCCGGCCCACCAGATCAGGGCCGCCAGAACGAACAGGCCCGCGGCCCACGGCAGCAGGCCGTCGCCGAGTTCGGTGTGCCGCCGCACCAGGGCGTTGTCCGTGACGCGTCGCTCCAGCCACTCACCCGCCTGCGTGGTGAGCGGCACGCTGACCAGCGTGACCAGCGCCAGCAGCGGCAGCACCGCGCCCATGCGTCGGGCGGCCCGCCCGGAGACCGCCGCGGCCACGAGCGCCAGCGCCGTCAGGGGGACGAGCACCACGACGAGGTGCACCAGCAGGATGTGTGCGGGCAAGCCGTTTATCAGGGTCATCAACGGGTCCTTGGAGGAGTTGGCCGGGAAGCGGTGGGCTGCGAAGGCGCGCCAGCGTCGCACAGGAACTTCTCAGTAACCTCTCAAGGCCGTTGGACACGGGACCCACGGTCCCCCTGGGTGCCGTTCGGCCCCATCCGGCCGGTCCGGCGAAGGGGCGAGGCTGGGGTGTGCGGACACCGAAGCCTCGGACGGAGGGGCCATGAACGGACGTACGCGAGTCGAGCCACGTGGCAAGCCCGCCCGCTGCGGCGCCAGGTTGCCGCCTCGCAGGGCCGCGCACCTCAGGGTCAGGCGTCCGGCCTTTGGTTCCGTGCGTCTCTCCGCCGGGGTGACGACCGGCGAGGACCTGCTCCTGCTGCCGGACGGTACCTGGCGGCGTGTCGAGACGGTCCGGGTGCGCGCTCTGTTCGGCTGACACGGACATGAGGGCCGGGCCCTGGAAAACCTTTCGGTCGCGGCGCAGCGCCTCGGCCGCAAGGGCGTTCCGGGTCCGACGCCGGTCCGGGAGGGCCGTTCGGCCCTGTGCCCGGGGGCCGGCGCCGTCCGAGAGTGAGGAGTGAGAGAAGGGGACCGGAACGCGGCCCACCGGAGGCGGAGGCCTGACGGTCGGCTCCCCGGCCAGCCGCCCACACCCATGGGTGGCATGTGACACAGCACTGCGGTGCCGTGTCACATGCCCCGCGCGGCGCGGCGGACGGGCCGGCGCGGTCACCGCGGGCCGAGGCACCACGGTCGCGCGGAGACGAGGAGAGAACGATGGCGCACACAGAGCAGTGGAAGGTCCGTCTGCACCTCTTCGAGGACGAGGACGGGACGACGAAGGCGCAGGTGTCGCTGGACACCGGCACCACGGAACTCGTCGGCCGGGGTACCGCGCACCGCAACCCCGCCGACGCGAACGTGCCGGAGATCGGCGACGAACTGGCCGCGAGCAGGGCCATGGAGGATCTCGGCCACCAGTTGCTGGTCATCGCCCGGAACGACGTCGAGGGTGTGGCCGGCCCCCGGGCGAGCGCTCCGCAGAGCGCCGGCTGGGCCATGTAGCCGGGTTGCACCTGCGGACCGGCCCGCGCCCTGGGCAGGCCGGGCGGCAAGGCTCTGGAACAGCGGAGAGGAGCAGCGGTCATGCGAGCTCACCTCGGCGACCGGCTCGTCGTGGAAAGTCAGGCGACCGGCGTCACCAGACGCGACGGTGAGATCGTCGGACTCCACCACGAGGACGGCACACCCCCCTATGACGTGCGCTGGTCGGACACGGACGACGTGACGCTCGTGTTCCCCGGCCCCGACGCGCACGTCCAGCATTTGGGCTCGCCTCCGGCCGGTGCGGCCGGTGCGGTGCCCGCATCCGTGACAGCTCCGGCCGGCGGCGCGCAGGGCCCGGGCGACATCGGCCGGCGCGTGGCCGTCGAACGCCGCAGGCTCGGACTGAGCCGGCAGGAGACGGCCCGCCGGGCCGGGATGTCCCCCGAGTACCTGGCGTACCTGGAGGAAAGGCCCGGCACGCCGACTCCGGCGGCCCTCATCAGGCTGGGCGACGCGCTGGGCACCACCTCCGCCGCGCTGCGCGGCGGAGGGCTGGAGCTGCCGCCCGGTCAGGGCCGCGCGCTGCTGCACCCCCGGCTGCGGGACCTCGGCCCGCAGGAGTGCCGCAGGCTGCTGTCCACCCACGGCGTGGGACGACTCGCCGTCACGGCTCCTGACGGGCACCCTGCGGTGATTCCGCTGAACTACGACGTGGTCGACGACGCCATCGTCTTCCGGACCGCACCCCGGTCGATGGCCGCGACGGCCGCGGAGACGGAGGTCGCCTTCGAGGTGGACCACGTCGACGAGGCGCTGAGCCGGGGCTGGAGTGTGCTGGCCGTCGGACCCGCGACCGTGGTGACGGAGCCGGAGACGGTGCGCAGGCTCGAACGCGCCGCGCACACCACACCGTGGGCGGGCGGTCGGCGCGAGATGTGGGTGTCGATCCGGCCGACGAGACTGACCGGCCGGCGGATCACACCGGCCGACGGCTAGCGGGGCGTCACGGCGGGCGCGGTGAACGGTGTGCCGTGCCCGCCGGGGCCGCGGACCGAACGGCGGTGAGAACGATGGGCAGGAACAGAGGGCGACGCACGGCGGTGGCCGTGGCGGCAGCCGCCGTCGCGGTGGCCGCCGCGGGCACGGGCCTGTGGGCCGTGGCGCGGGACACCGGGGGCACGGGTGTTCCGGGTGGTTCCCACAGCGCCTACGGCCTCTCCGGCGGGCGTTCCTCCTGGTACGGCGGATGCGGGGGCCACGGTCCCTCGGACCGGGGCATGATGCGCGACCGCGGTGACCTCGATGGTGCCTGGACGGGCCCGGCCATGATGGGCGGCGGTCTCTGCGGGCTCGCTGGCAACGGGCACCGGGTGACCTCGCTCGCGGCGGCCCGGGTCCGGGCCCAGGACTTCGCCGATCTGCTCGGTCTGCGTGTGGGCGAGGTCATGGAGTTCTCGCGCAACTTCTACGCCGAGCTGAACACCGCCTCCGGCCGGGGCGCCACCGAGGTTCTGGTCGACCCCCACGACGGGGCCGTCCGGCTGGAGTACGGCCCGGCGATGATGTGGAACACCCAGTACGGCATGCACCGCTTCGCCGACGGCGCGAACCGTGTCTCGGCCACCGAGGCCCGTACGATCGCCCGCGACTGGCTGGACGGTCACCGCGCGGGCTGGACGCCGGGCAGGGCCGACGCGTTTCCCGGCTACTACACCCTGCACCTCCTCGACGGGGGCAGGATCACCGGGATGCTGTCGGTCAACGCGGCCACCGGCCAGGTCTGGTACCACGGCTGGCACGGGGACTTCGTCGCGATGAGCGACGGCTGAGGCCGAACAGGTCCGGTACGCCCCTCCCCGTCAGGCACAACCGCTCGGCCCCGGCTCCGGCGGCCCGGCGGCGGTACCCGGCCGACGGCGTCGGCCGGTCAGGGCGCAGTGGACGTCGACGACTCCCGGTACGGACCGGGCCAGCAGCGTGGCGAGCGGGACGAGCACCGTGTCCTCGACCCGCCCGGTGAGCGTGACGACCCCGGCCCGCACCTCGACACGCACGGGCGCCGGGTAGGTGCCGAAGAGGTGCCCGGACACGGTCCGCCGTACGTCCTCGGCGATGTCCTCGTCGTCGCGCAGGAAGATCTTCAGGAGGTCGGAGCGGCTGACGATGCCCTCGATCGCGCCGTCGTGGCCGACGACCGGCAGCCGCTTCACTCCCCGGCGCGCCATGAGCCGGGCTGCGTGGCCGAGCGTGGCGCCGGGCGGCACGGTGACGGCGGGGGCGGTCATCAGCTCGTCGGCGGTCACCGCCTCCGCCTTGCGGGCGTCGGCCGGGTGCCGTGTCCGGTCCCGCGGTTCCTCCGGGCCCTCGCGCTGTGCCTCCTTGGGCAGCAGGTCCGCCTCCGAGACGACACCGATGACGTGCCCGTGGGAGTCCAGCACGGGCAGGGCGCTGACGTGCCAGTCCCGCATGGTCCGCACGATGTCCTTGAAGGACGCGCCCCCACGCAGGGCGACGACCGTGCGGGTCATCACGTCGTTCACGGTCGGGGTGCCGTCCATGGCGCCCTCCAGCTGTTCCGATGCCGTTGCCGGACCTCTTCAGCCTGCACCGGGAAAGCCGTTCGGGGCTTGGGCCGAGTGGCCCGTGCGGGGACCGGACGGAACGGGCGGCGGGTCTTCGGCCCGGCCTCCGGACGGCTGCGCCGGGGGCAGCGGGATCCGCAGTTCCAGCGCGGTTCCGCCGCCCTCGGGACGGAACACCGTCAGCCGGCCGCCGAGCCGTCGCGCGCGCTCGGCGAGGGTGCGCGGGCCGCCGTCGCGCTCTCCGTCCGAAGGGGCCGTCCCGTCGTCCGTGACCGCGAGGACCACCTCGCGGCCGTCCGTCGTGAGCGCCACCCGCGCGCGGCCGGCGCCGGCGTGCCGGGCGACACCCGCGAGGGCGTCGGAGAGCACCGCCAGGACCTGGTCGGCGGTCTCGCGCGGCACGCCGGTGTCCAGCAGGCCCTCGATCCGCAGGCTCGGTGTGAAGCCGAGCGTGGGAACGGCCTCACCCACCGCCTCCACCGCCCGTGCCCGCAGCCCGCGCCCTCGTGCGTCCGCAGGCCGAAGATGGCCGACCTGATGATCTTTATGGTCTCGTCGAGGTCGGCGACGGCCCGGCCGACCCGGTCCGCGGCGGCCGGGTGCCCGATGGAGCGTTCCGTGCTCTGCAATGTCATCCCGGTGGCGAACAGGCGCTGGATGGCCAGGTCGTGCAGGTCGCGGGCGATCCGGTCGTGGTCGCGGAGCAGCGCGACGCGTTCGGCTTCCTGCCGGTGGTCGGCCAGTTCCATCGCCAGGGCCGCCTGCGCGGCGAATCCCTGCAGCAGCTCGGTCTCCGGTCGCGAGAACGCGGTGTCGCCGGTCTCACGGGCCAGCAGGACCACGCCCCGGGTGCCGCCTCCGGGCGTGCCGACGGGGACGGCGACGGCAGGGCCGAGTCCCCTGAAACGCGGAGGTTCCGGTGAGATGCGGGGGTCGTGGACGACGTCGTCGCTGGTGACCGGGGCGGCGGCGCTGTAGGCCAGCCCCATCAGGCTCTCGTGCAGGGGCAGCACCAGCCCGCGGTGGTCGTCGGCGTCGAGTCCGACGGCGATCTCCACGGTGAGGGCCTTGGCCTCGGGCATCGGCAGCGCGACCGCAGCCAGCGCCGAGCGGGTGATCTCGCGGCACCGTTCGGCGATGAGGCCGAGCGCCTCGGCACGCGGGCTGCCGGACATGAGGCTGTGGGTGATCTCGGCGTTCGCCCTCAGCCAGCGTTCCCGCAGTTGCGAGCGCGCGTACAGCCGGGCGTTGTCGATGGCCATGCCCGCGGCCACGGCCAGTGTCGCCACCACCGCCTCGTCCTGCTCGTCGAACGCGGCTCCGCCCCGTTTCCCAGTGAGGTAGAGGGTGCCGAAGACCTGGCCGCGGACCCGGATCGGGACTCCCAGGAAGCTGTTCATCGGCGGGTGGTGCGGAGGGAAGCCGCAGGAGGCCGGATGGTCGCCGAGTCTGGCCAGCCGCAGCGGCCGGGGGTCGCGGATCAGCTCGCCGAGGATGCCGTGGCCCTCCGGGAGGTGGCCGATCGCGGCGGTCTGCGCCTCGGTGGCGCCGAAGGTGTGGAAGGCCGAGAGCGTCCTGCCGTCGGGGCCGATGACCCCGAAGGCGGCGTACTGCGCGTCCACGAGTGCGGAAGCCGCGCGCACGACGGTGCGCAGGGCGTGCTCCGGGTCCAGCTCCCGGCCGAGCAGCAGCACCGACTCCAGCAGGCTGCGCGAGCGGTCGCGGATGCCGCGGGCGGTGTCGAGCCGGGCCTGCAACTCTTCCAGCAGTTCGTCGAGCTGCAGGTGCGGCAGGGTTACGCGGGGACTCTCGGCGCCGGTCACCACACTCCTCCTGACCCCGTCGGTGCGTCGGAGAGGAGACGTCGGATCGCCTCTTCTCCACGGTAGCCCTCGGACCCCATAGCGGACACCGAGAGCCGTCATCAGGCGCGGGGCGGGGTGAAGCGCGCGGGACCACGGGCCTCGACGAGGTGGGGTCCGGGTTCGGCGAGCGCTGCGGTGAACTCCTCGGCGGTGGCGCGGGAGGCCGACACCCCGGGCCCCGGGCGAGTGCGGTGAAGTCCGGGCCGGGCCGGGACAGGCCCGGCAGGTCACGGCAGGCCTGGCCGGCGCCCGGGGTGTACGAGCCGCAGGCGGTCACCGGGATCAGGGCCTCGCCGGCGGTCCTGAGCACATCCGCCACCTCCGCGGTCGCGGCGGGCCGGACCAGGCAGGCGGGCCGCCGCCGTACGACGGCCGGCGACTCGTCGCCCGCGTACTCCGTCGGCATCCCCGCCCCGGCCGGCACGTGCCGGGCCCCACCGCGTCGGCCGACAGCGCCTCGATGTCCGCCATCGCACTCCCTCCCGAGCCTGGTCGGGCTCCGAGCCTGGCCGCGTCCCGCCGCCCTGCGCAGGGGCCGTCCGGCCTCGGGCCGGGGCCGGACGGACCGGTGCAAGCCCCGGCCGGCTCCGCCGGGGCCGGGGCCGACAGGTCCGGTACGGGGACCAACGGCACTGGCACCCCGGGCGGAGCGGGGTTTCCATGGAATCGGCGGCCGCAGCCCGCCGCGCCGCCGCGAAGGAGGCGAGGACGATGACCGCTCCCGCACCGCACAGGGGGCCGGACCCGGCAGTCCGCCCCGAGCAGGCCTGCTGTTCTCCGCCCGCCCGGGTCTGCGGTCGTGGGGGTGCACCGTCCGGACCCCGACGGGTGACCCTCTGTTTCCCCGGCGCTGACACCTGCGTACGGCATCCCGCGAGCGGAGGCGGCCATGAGCGGCGCGGCTGAGCGCAGGCATCTCGTGGTGGGCGTGGCCCCGGACCCCGGCCTGCGGACGGCGCTCGCCTGGGCGGCCGACGAGGCCGCCCGCCGCGGGCTGCCGCTGCGCCTGGTGCACGCCGAGGGCGTGCCGACGCGCGGTTACCGCGGGCGGGAGGTCCCGCCGTCGTGGGAGGAGTGGAACGCGGCACTGCACACGGCCGGACGGCGGCTGCTCGACGAGGCCACGGAATTCGTCACGGCCCGGCACCCGGACGTCGAGGCGGACAGCCTGCTCGCCGAGGGCGACCCGGTGTGGGTGCTGCGCGAGCAGAGCCGCGGGGCCGCGGCCGTCGTGCTGGGCTCACGGCATCTGAGCCGGGCCCAGGAGGTGTTCGGCTCCGCCTCGGTGGCCGTGCCGGTCATGGCCCATGCGCGCTGTCCCGTGGTCGTCGTGCCCGAACCGGAGCACATCACCCAGGACCCCGCGTACTTCGTGGTCGGTGTCGACGGCAGCGAGCACTGCTCCGCCGCCGTCGACCTTGCCTTCGAGGAGGCGGCGCTGCACGGCGCCGGACTGCGGGCCCTGTACGTGTGGCAGACCGGGCCGATGCGGGTCTTCGACGAGTACGCACCGCAGCAGGAGGCGCGCCGGCTGCTCTCCGAGATCGTGGCCGGCCGCAAGGCCCGCTACCCGGAGGTGGACCTGCGTCACGAACTGGTGGTCGGCCATCCCGTGCAGGTGCTCACCGACGCCTCGGCCCACGCGCTGGGGCTGGTCGTCGGCACCCGTGGGCGCGGCGGGTTCACCGGCATGCTGCTGGGCTCGGTCGGCCAGGGCGTGCTGCACCACGCGCGCTGCCCCGTCCTCGCCGTTCCGTCGGCCGCGCGCTGAGCCGCCGCGGCCGTGGGTCCACCCGGCCCCTCGCCGGGTCCATGCGGCCCCTGCCCGAGCGGAGCGGTGATCGTCCAGGCTGGAGGCGGGGCCCGGCGAAGGGAGTCACCGTGACCGCTCAAGACATGGGCGCGAACATGCTCACGGCGCTGGTGGCCGACGCCACGGCGGCGCCGTCACTGCACAACGCCCAGCCCTGGAGGTTCGCTCACCTGTCCGGCGCGGGCGTGCTGCGCCTGTACGCGGACGTCTCGCGGGCGCTGCCGCACACCGATCCGGACGCCCGCGGCCTGCACATGGGCTGCGGTGCCGCCCTGTTCAACCTGCGGGTGGCCGCCGCCGCGGCCGGACGGACCCCGGTCGTACGGCTGCTGCCGGACCCGGCCGATCCGACGCTGCTGGCCGAGGTCGGCCTGGGCGCCGCCGAACCCCCCGACACCGCCCTCGCCGCCCTGCACCCGGCGATCCGGCTGCGGCACTCGAGTCGCAGGCCCTACAGCGAGCGGCCGGTACCGGCCGGGCTGAAGGACCGCCTGTACGAGGCCGCGGGCGCCGAGGGCGCGCAGCTGGTCTTCCCCGGCGCCTGGCACGTGCGGGAGGTGCTGGAGCTGGCGCAGGACGCCGAGGGCCGCGCGTCTCTCGACCCCGGCCGGCTCGCCGAGACGGCCCACTGGACGCGGACCGGGCCGCCTGGGCCCGGGCAGGCCTCGGACGGCATCCCCGCCGAGGCGTTCGGCCCCGGCAGGTACGGCCCGGCGACCCCGGTGCGCGACTTCGCCGCCGGGCGTGCGGTACCCGGACGCGGCTGGGCCGTGTTCGAGAGGAATCCGCAGATCGCCCTGTTGGGGACGGAACGCGACGGGCCCGCGGACTGGCTGTGCGCGGGGCAGGCGCTGGAGCGGGTCCTGCTGGAGGTGACGGTGGCCGGGCTGGTCGCGTCGATGGCCTCCCAGTCCCTGGAGTGGCCGGAGCTGCGGTGGGTCACCCGCGACCCGAGGTCCGGCATGGCGCACGTGCAGATGGTGATCCGGCTCGGCTACGGCCCGCAGGGGCACCCCAGCCCGCGGCGTCCGGTCTCCGAGGTGCTCGACGTCGCCTGAGCGGCGGCGCGCCCGCCACGGACCGTGCGCCGCGTTCTGCTGTTCCGTTCTTCCGTTCTTCCGTTGTGAGGAGTCACCGTATGAGGGTCTGCGAGGCGATGACCGCGCCGCCGGTGACGGTCGCCCCGGGCACACCGCTGGTGGAGGCGGCCCGGCGGATGGGCGAGGCCTCCGTGGGATCGGTCCTCGTCGTCGACGACGAGGGGATGCTGCTGGGCATCGTCACCGACCGCGACATCGTCCTGCGCGGCCTGGGCGGCGGCCTGGCCCGGGACGCGGAGGTGTCCGCGGTGATGTCGTCGGGCCGGGTGGTCACCGTCGACGCGGGTGACGACCTCCAGGCGGCCTACCGGGCGTTCCGCCGCACCGGGGTGCGCCGGCTGCCGGTCCTGGAACTGGGCCGGGTGGTGGGCGTACTGACGCTCGACGACCTGTTCCTCGACGTCTTCCGCCGGCTGGCAGACCTGCTGGGGCCGGTCGCCCGGACCGTGCTCCAGGAACCGTCCGGACCCGAGGTCACGGGCGGAGCCCCGGATGCGCTCTGATCAGGCTCCGGCGACACCCGCCGTGCGCGAGCACGACGCCTCCCGTGCGGCTCCCGGAGGACCCGCGATCGTACGGCCAAGGGCCCCGGGAAGCGGCCCCGCCCCGCTGTCCGTGCCGGCCGCGGACGTCTTCGCCGCGCTGGAGAGCACCCCACGAGGCCTCACCCCCGCCGAGGCCGCCGCGCGGCAGGTCCGGTTCGGCGCCAACGAGCTGCCCGCGGCGGCCCACGGCCGGCTCTGGAGGCGGCTGCTCGCCCAGTTCACCGACCTGTTCGCCGTCGTGCTGCTGGTCGCCTCGGCGATCACCTTCCTCGCCTATCTGCTGGGACAGCCCCGGGACACCGCCACCCTCCAGCTGGCCGTGGCGATCCTGGGCGTGGTGCTGCTCAACGCGGGCATCGGCTTCGCCCAGGAGTACTCGGCCGAGCGCACCGCCGAGTCGCTTCAGGCAATGGTGCCGCACACCTGCCGGGTGCTGCGGGACGGGGAGCCGGGGGAGGTGCCCGCGCGGGACCTGGTGCCTGGGGACGTGGTGGTCCTGGAGGCCGGGGACGCGGTGCCCGCCGACTGCCGGCTGGTCCGGGCGCAGGAGGCCGCCGTCAACAACGCGGCCCTCACCGGGGAGAGCGACGCCGTCGCCCGGGTCGCCGAACCGGTGCCGTCGGGCACGGTGCTGGAGGCGCGCAACTGCGTGTTCATGGGCACCGACCTGGTGGCGGGAACCGCGGAGGCCGTGGTGTTCGCCACCGGGGCGTCCACCGAGTTCGGGCGGATCTTCCGGCTCACGGCGGCGGCGCCCCGGCAGCGGACGCCCTTGCAGCGTCAGGTCGCCGCCATGGCACGGCGGGTGGCCGGTGCCGCGCTGGCCACGGGGGCCGTGGTGTTCGCGCTGCGGGTGCCCAGCGGGCAGCCGTTCGTGGACACGTTCGTCTTCGCGCTGGGCGTGATGGTCGCGCTGGTCCCGGAGGGACTGCCGGCCACGCTGTCGGTGTCCCTGGCGATCGGCGTGCGCCGCATGGCCCGCCGGCACGCCCTGGTCAAGCAGCTGCTGGCGGTGGAGGCGCTGGGCTCGACCAGTGTGGTGTGCACCGACAAGACGGGCACCCTCACCCAGGCCGAGATGACCGTCGTACGGCTGTGGGCGCGCGGGGTGGCGCACGCCGTGACCGGTGTCGGGTACGCGCCCGACGGAGAGGTCGCCGAGGCGCCGCCGGTGCGGGAGCTGCTGCGGGCGGCGGCGCTGTGCGGCAACGCCCGGCTGGTGGAGCCGGCCGGGCGGGACGGGTGGCGGGTGCTGGGCGACACCACGGAGGGCGCCCTGGTGGTGGCCGCCCGGAAGGCGGGCCTGGAGCCGGCGGCGGAGGAGGACCGCACGCCCCGGGTCGCGGAGTACCCCTTCGACTCCGTGCGCAAGCTGATGAGCACGGTGCACCGCGCCGTGGACGGCTCGTACGTCGCGTACGTCAAGGGCGCGCCGCTCGAACTGCTGGCGCGCTGCACCGCCGTCGACACGGGCGGGGCGCCCGTCGCGCTGACCGACGCCGGCCGCGCCGAGGTGGCGGCGGCCGCGGACGGCATGGCCGGGCAGGGGCTGCGGGTGCTGGCGGTGGCCACGCGGCGGGTGCGCGGGCCGCGCCCGCCGATCGGTGACGTGGAGTCGGAGCTGACGCTGCTCGGGCTGGCCGGGATGTACGACCCGCCGCGGCCGGAGGTACGGGACGCGGTGGAAGCGTGCCGGCGGGCCGGGATACGGATCGTCATGGTCACCGGCGACCATCCGCTGACCGCGGAGGCCGTCGCCCGCCGTGTCGGGATCGTCGGCGGGCCGGATCCGACCGTGGTCACCGGCGCGCGGCTGGACGAACTGGACGAGGACGCACTGGACTCCCTGCTGGCGGGCTCGGCCGAGCTGCTGCTGTGCCGGGTCAGCCCCGAGCACAAGATGAGGGTGGTCACGGCGTTCCAGCGGCGGGGCGAGGTGGTCGCAGTCACCGGGGACGGCGCCAACGACGCCCCCGCGCTCAAGCACGCCGACATCGGGGTGGCCATGGGCGCCTCCGGCACCGACGTGGCCCGGGAGGCCGCGGTGATGGTGCTGCTGGACGACTCCTTCGCCTCCATCACCACCGCGGTGGGGCTGGGCCGCTCGGTCTACCGCAACATCCGCAAGTTCCTGGTCTACCTGTTCAGCCACAACATCGCCGAACTCGTACCGATCCTCGCGGCCACCTTCGCCGGCTTCCCGCTGGTACCGATCACCGCCGTCCAGGTGCTCGCCATCGACCTGGGCTCGGACGTGCTGCCGGCACTGGCGCTGGGGGCCGAGCCGGCGGAACCCGACGTGATGGACAGCCCGCCCAGGCCCCGGCAGGAACGCCTGTTCTCCGCGTCCGTCGTGGGCCGCATCCTCTTCCTGGGCGGCATCCAGGCGCTCGGGGTGTGCGCCGTCTTCTTCTGGCACATCCACGCCTCGGGCATCCCCTACGCGGACTTCACCAAGGAGACCCCCGTCTACCGGGAGGCGATCACCATGGTCCAGGCGGGCATCGTGGTCAGCCAGTTCTTCAACGCACTGGCGGTGCGCACCGACCGGCAGAGCGTGTTCAGGGCCGGGTTGCTGAGCAACCCCTGGCTGCTGGCCGCGGGCGGCTTCGGTATCGCGCTGATGGCCGCCATCAGTTACGCGCCGCCGTTGCAGGCGGTCTTCGGCACCGCCCCGCTGACCGCCGCCGACTGGGCGGTGCTGACCGCCTTCGGTGTGGTGCTGCTGGCGGCGGAGGAGGCCCGCAAGCGGGTGCTCCGCCGCCGTACGGCGGCCGGGAACGGAGGAACACCATGAGAGTGGTCATCGTGGGCTGCGGCCGGATGGGCGCCACCCTGGCCGCGCAGCTCGCCACGGAGGGACACGACGTACGGCTGGTGGACAGGAGGCCGACGGCTCGACGGCTGCTGCCCGCGGGCTTCCCCGGCGCCTTCCACGTCGGCAGTGGATTCGGCCGTCCCGTGCTGGAGGCGGCCGGGGTCGACGGTGCGGACGCCTTCGTCGCGCTCACCTCCGCCGACAACACGAACCTCGTCAGCGCGCGGACGGCGAAGGAGACCTACCGGGTCCCGATCGTCCTCGCCCGCATCCACGACCCGCGCCGTGCCGGCATCTACCAGGAGCTGGGCATCCCGGCCGTCTCCAGCGTCCGCTGGGCCGTCAGCCGCGTCCACCAGATGCTGCTGCACCGCCACCTCACTCCGGAACTCGTCTTCGGCAACGGCGAGACGCTGCTGGTCCGCTCGGAGATCCCGGACTACCTCGCGGGACGCCCGCTCGGCGCGTTCGACGTCGACGGTGAGATCCGGGTCGTGGAGATCACGCGGGCCGGCCGCTCGCTGCTGCCCGCGCACGGGCTGCCGGCCGAACCCGGTGACCTGGTCACCTTCGCGGTCGCGGCGACCGCGCTCGGCAGGCTGCGCGGATTCCTCGACAAGGAGCTGGGAACATGAAGGTCCTGATCGCCGGAGCGGGCCGCCTGGGCGCCCAGATCGCCCGGGTGCTGGCCGCCGCGCACCACGACGTCACCCTCGTCGAGCGCGACGACGAGCGGCTGGCGGAACTCGACGGACTGCCGCGGGTGCGGCTGGTCGCGGGTGACGCCTCCGAGCCAGGTCTGCTGGAGCGCGCGGGCACCCGGACCTCCGACGTCCTCATCGCCGCCACCGGCCGCGACGAGGACAACCTGGTCATCGGCCTGCTCGCCAAACGGAGGTTCGGCGTGGCGCGGGTGGCGGCCCGGGTCAACGACGCGGAGAACGCCTGGCTCTTCGACCGGCGCTGGGGTGTGGACGTCGCGGTGCCCGCCGCCACCCCGCTGGTGTCGCTCATCGAGGAGGCCACCGGTGCCATCGACACCGTTGCGCTGCTGCGGCTGGGCAGGGCGGGCGTCGAGGTCATCGAGACCGCGATCACCGCGGAGTCCAGGGCGGCGGGACACACGCTGGGCGAGATCGCTCTGCCCGCGGGCACCGTGGTGGCGACCGTGGTGCGGGAGGGACGGCCCACCGTCCCGGTCCCGGAGGTACGGCTGCGGCCGGGTGACGAACTGCTGCTCGTCTCGCACGAGGCCACCGAGCAGGAGATCCACGCGGCCTTCCAGTAGCCGAAGCCTCACCCGCCTTCGGGGCGCACGATCACGACCGGGCAGGGCGCGTGCTGGGAGACGTGCCGGCTGACGGAGCCGAGCAGAGCGCGGGTGAAGCCGCCCCGCCCCCTGCTGCCGACCACCAGCACCTCGGCACCCTCCGCGGCCCGCAGCAGGACGTCGGAAGCGTTGCCGTGCACCAGGCGGGAGCGGACCGAAGCGGCCGCCTGTGCACCGAGCACGTCGGTCAGCTCCCGCCGCATGCGGTCGCGGGCCTCGTCCTCGTCGACGTCGAGGTCGACGGCGGGCGCCGACCAGCCGTAGAGGCCGGGCTGCTCCCACACGGCGACCGCCTCCACGAGCCCGCCCGTCAGGCGGGCGTACCGCAGCGCCCAGCGCAGGGCGTCGTACGAGGACGGCGAGCCGTCGACACCGACCACGACCCGTGGCCGGGAGACATCCGCGTCCATGTCTGCCACCTCTCCTCCGACTCTCTCCGGCTCCCGCGTCGTGCGCACCGGTCCCCTGGATCCACGCTGCGCGCCGCCTGGCGCCGGCGCCAGGCGAGCGGGCCGGACGACGGCCATCGGGCAGGGGCCGCCGGGGCCTCATCCAGGGCGGGCCGGCCCGTGCGGGGGCCTGTCGTCATGGCCGGGGAGCATCAGCACGCAGGTCTCCCCCGGCTCCACGCACACCGAGCGGTCCGGCAGCCGGATGTCGATCGGTGACTGCTCGGAGGACGGCACGGTGACGTTCAGCCGTCCGTGCTCCAGCCGCACGCGTACGCCCCAGTGCCCCTGGTAGCGCAGGGACATGCCGTACGACGAGAGCTCCGGCAGCGGCACCGGATCGAACCAGAGCGCGCCCTCACGGGTCTCCAGTCCGGTCAGCCCGCGCTGGACCAGGTCCAGGGTGCCCGCCATGGCGCCCAGGTGGATGCCCTCGCCCGTGGTGCCGCCCTGCAGGTCGGCGATGTCGCCGCGCAGCGCCTCCTGGACGAACGTCCAGGCGTCCGCGCGCCGGGCGCGGGCCAGGACCCAGCCGTGGACCAGTTCGCTGAGCGTCGAGCCGTGGCTGGTGCGGCACAGGTAGTGGTCGACCGTGCGGGCCCAGGTCCTGTCGTGGAGGGGGTAGCCCAACCGGTCGAACAGGTCACGGAGTTCGGCCGGCGAGAAGAGGTAGCCGAGCATCAGGACGTCGGCCTGCTTGGAGGCCCTGTAGCGGTTGACGGTGTCGCCCTCGGCCTCCAGGATCCGGTCCAGGCGGCGGATGTCGCCGTACCGCCTGCGGTAGTCGTCCCAGTCGAGTTCGGCGAGGTCGCCGTAGCCCTCGAACTGGCTGATGACTCCGTCGTGGAAGGGGACGTGGAGGGTGCGTGACACCTCCTCCCACCGTTCGGGCTCCGAATTCCCCAGACCGGTGTGCTCGGCGAGTTCGCGGCGGCGCGGCCCGGGCAGGGTGCGCAGCAGTTCCAGGGCGCGGGTGAGGACCCAGGCCGCGGTGACGTTCGTGTACGCGTTGTCGTCGAGCCCCGGTCCGGGCGCTCCGGGGTAGGCGTCGTGGTACTCGTCGGGTCCCATCACGCCGCGGATGCGGTGCCGTCCGAGGGCGTCGTCCCAGGTTGCCGAGTCCGCCCAGAACCGGGCGATCTGGAGGATGATCTCGGCGCCCTCGGTCTGCAGGAACTCCGTGTCCCCGCTGGCCTCGCAGTACCGCCACACGTTGAAGGCCACGGCCGAGCCGACGTGCCGCTGAAGGTGCGAGTGGTCCGGGAGCCAGCGTCCCGAACGCGGGTTGAGGTGCAGTGACTGCGACTCCTCGCGTCCGTCGCCGGCGCTCTGCCAGGGGTACATCGCCCCGCGCCGGCCGATCGCGCGGGCCGCGGCGCGGGCCCGGTCCAGGCGCCGGTGGCGGTAGCGGAGCAGGGACCGGGAGACCTCGGGGAAGTGCAGGTCGAGGAAGGGCAGGACGAACAGCTCGTCCCAGAAGACGTGTCCGCGGTAGGCCTCGCCGTGCAGTCCCCGGGCCGGCACGCCCACGTCCAGGCCGGCGGTGTGCGGGGAGAGCGTCTGCAGTACGTGGAAGAGGTGCAGGCGCAGGATGCGGCCCGCCTCGCCGGGGACGTGGAGGCCGGTGCGGCGCCACAGTCCGCGCCAGGCGGCGCGGTGCGTCCGCAGCAGTTCGTCGAATCCGGGAGCGCCAGCGATCCGGTCGACCGCGGCTTCCAGGGGGTCGGCGATCGCGGGGTCCCTGGAGGTGTGCAGGGCGACGGTCTTGTCCACGGTGCGGGTGGTGCCGGACGTCAGCGGCAGGAGCAGCCGCTGCACAGCTCGCAGGGGGCGGTGCGCGACCTCGACGGGGGTGTCCCCGGTGAGCCGCGCGGCCATGCCGATCCCGATGTCGGAGGTACGGGTCCGGCAGCGCAGCCACACCGTGTCCGGCGCGGCGGTCCCGGTGCGCACCCGGGTCAGATGGCGGCCGGCCAGGTCGCGGTAGCGCGGCACGCCGGCGTTGCGGACGTCCGCGTCGAGGGCGGCCTCGACCTCCAGGTCGCCGGTGCCGCCCTCGGCGGTGAACTCGGTGCGCAGGGCGGCGAGGTGCGGGTCCGCCATGTGGACGAGCCGCGTCTGGCGGACCTCCAGGGTCCGGCCGGCGCCGAGCGCGAACCGGGTCCGGCGCTCCAGCACCCCGTCCGACACCCGCAGGACCTGTTGGTGTTCCAGCACGGTGGCGGTGTCCGGGGTGAGCCAGTCACCGCCGGGCGGCCGGAACCGCAGGGGCAGCCAGTTCGGGAGGTTGACCAGGTCCTCGTTGTCGACCCGGTGTCCCGCGACGTGCGAGGTGAGCCGGTCGTAGCAGCCGGCCGCGTAGGTGCCGGGGTAGTGCACGTCGTCTGCCGCGCACTCGGGCAGCGCGCCCCGGGTGGCGAAGCAGCCGTTGCCGAGCGTGCACAGCGACTCCCTGAGCCGCTCGTCGGCGGGCGCGTAGCCCTCGTACTCCCACCTCACCGCGGGGCTCCCCGGCCGAGCAGTTCTCCCGGGTCGCTGACGACGAGGTCGGCTCCGTGCCCGCGCAGCCGCTCCCCGGCCAACGGGTCACCGGACCGGTTCACGCCGACGACGACCGCGAAGCCGCCCCGCCGCCCCGCCTCCACACCGGCGAGGGCGTCCTCCACGACGGCCGCCCGGCCGGGCACGGCACCGAGCCGTCGTACCGTTTCGAGGAACAGCGCGGGGTCCGGTTTGCCCGCGAGGCCCAGCCGGGCCGCCTCGCCGCCGTCGACGAGAACGTCGAAGAGGTCCAGCACGGCGGCCCGGGTGAGCAGTTCACGGGCGTGCCGGGACGCGGAGGCGGCGCCGACCGGAACGCCCGCCCGTCGCAGGGCGTGCACCAGCCGTACCGTCCCCGGATAGGCGGCCACGCCCTGTTCCCGCAGCCGCCGGACGAACCGGCGCTCCTTGTCCTCGGCCACCGCGCGCGCCGCGGGGCCGGCCGGGTCGATTCCGCGCGAGGCGAGGAAGGCGGCGGCGCCGTCGAGGCGGGGCCTGCCGTCGACGTGGGCCAGGTAGTCGTCGTGGACGTCGAAGGGGCGGCGCGCCCCGGGGTCGCCGGGCGGATGCGCGTCCAGGAAGGCGTCGAAGGATGCCTTCCAGGCGGCCGCGTGCAGCCGTGCCGAGTCGGTGATCACTCCGTCGGTGTCGAGCACCACCGCGTCGACGTCCCGCAGCGCGGGGCCGACGGGTTCGTGGTCGCGCGCGGTCATCGCGGGCCCCTGCTCCGTGCGCCGGCTCCGCCGCTCACACCGGTTGCGGTACGACGGCCACCGGGCAGTCCGCGTGATGCAGCAGGGTATGGCCCACCCGGCCGAGCTGGAGGCCCCGGTGGCCGTGGCGGCGGCCGGCACCGAGGATCACGAGGTCGGCCGCGGCGGAGCGGTTCACCAGGACCCGGTGGGCCGGGCCCTCGGCCGTCACGCTGCGCACCCTGACGCGCGGGTGCTCGGCGACGAGGTCGCCCAGCAGTGCGTCGAGGCGGGCCGAGGCCTGCTGCTCGTACTCGCGGGCCGGGTCCTCCGCCGTGAGGGGACGGCGCCAGGCCCGGACCACGTCCAGGGCGCACCCGCGTGCCGCCGCCTCGCGGAAGGCGAACCGCGCGGCCGCCCCGCCGGAGGCCGGTCCGCCGGCGCCCAGCAGGATCCGTTCATGGGCGCCGGACAGGGCGGCCCGGTCGCCGCGGACCACGATCACCGGGCAGTGCGCCCGGCCGGCGACCGCCAGGCCGACCGAGCCCAGGAGCAGTCCCTTCAGCTCGCTACGGCCGCGGGAGCCGGTGACCACGGCGCAGGCGTTGTTGCCCTCGTGCAGGAGGGCCTCCACCGCGTCCTCGGGCACGATGTCGGTGGTGACCTTCACGTCCGGGGCGCTTCGTGCCGCGCGTTCCGCCGCAGAGGCGGTGATGTGCTCGGCCATCACCCGCTCGGAGGGGCGGTCCGGGCCGGTTCCGGGGATGCCGCTCTCGTAGCGCTCCCACAGGGACGCGTACACCAGCCGGAGCGGTACGTCGTGGCGGGCGGCCTCGGCCGCCGCCCAGTCGACCGCCTGCAGGCTTCCGTCGGATCCGTCGATGCCCACGACCAGGGGAAGTGTCATCGTGCCCACCGCCTTTCCTCGGACCGCCGCCTCCTGCGGCAGGCGGATCCTGTCTTCACCCTCGCACCGGCCGGCCGTCGGCAGGAGGGGCCACTCGGCCCGTTCCCGTGCCCGCCCAGCCCCTGTGGATCTGCACGGGACGGGGCGGGCAGGGCCCTCGGGTTCAGTGGTGCACGGGGGTCCGACGGCCGGCCGGCACCCGCGGGCGCGGGATCAGGGACGTGGTGCGGTGCAGGCGCCGGCTGCGCAGCCGGGCGCTGAGCCTGTCGAACAGCGTGGTGAAGACCGCGGTCAGGATCGCCGTCATGGCCAGCGCCACCAGCGGCAGGACCGTGAAGCGCTCCCAGAACTCCGCCGTGAGACTCGTACCCACTGTCCGCTCCCTCCCTCGTTGGGGCCGTTCTCTTCGCTGACAGCCAACTCCACTCGCGCGGGCGGCTCTTGAGCCGAGCGGTCCGGCCTCCCGGCGCGGATGGCCCCGGGCCCGGGGCCATCCGGCCCAACCGACTCGGGACCCGCCGTCTCATCGGGATCTGTTCCCCGGAACGGGGCGCCACGGCGATCCGGCCGAAAGGCCGGTCAACACGTGATGCAGGCGGGTAGCCGACGGTTCGAGTCCGTCGATCCAGTGCGGGACCATCACCGCCGAGGACAACCAGAACCGCCGCCTGCCTCGTCGTCGCGGCTACCCGAGGGGGTTTGGTGCGCAGGGGGGCGCCGGCCGGGGTCAGCCGAGGATGTTCTTGTAGATGCGGCCGTCCTTGATGATCACGGCAAGGTTCTTCTCCGGGTCACCCAGCACGGTGAGGTCCTGGGTGGGGTCGCCTTCGACGAGGAGGACATCGGCCCAGGCGCCCTCGGTGATCTGGCCGAGGGGAGCCGCTTTGTAGGGGTCGCGCTCGCCGGCGAGCCGGAAGAGCTCGGCGTTGCCGGACGTGGCGATCCTCAGCGCCTCGACGGGCTTGATGTCGAAGTGGGTGGACAGCCGGGTGAGCATCTCGTTCTGCAGCCCGGCCTTCTCCGGTTCAAGCAGTAGGTCGGTACCGAAGGCGATGTTCGCGCCCTGCTCCCGCGCCCACATGAAGGAGTTCGCGACGCCCTCGCAGACCTGCTCGTTCTTCTCGGTGTTCTCCGGGTTGGCGTACTCGTGGTCGCTTGCGAGGAAAGGCTGGGTGCTCAGCCACACGCCCTCGTCCGTCATCAGTTTGACGGTCTCGGGGCCGGCGACGAGGTGACCGTGTTCGATCGACTTGATCCCGGCGGCGATCGCGCGGCGGATGCCCTCGTCGTTGTAGACGTGCGCGGCCACGTAGGTGCCCCAGTCCGTGGCGGCCTCGACCGCGGCCTTGAGTTCGTCCAGCGTGTACTGCAGGACGTCCAGCGGGTCGTAGGCGGAGGCCACTCCGCCGCCCGCCATGACCTTGATCTGGGAGGCGCCCTTCTTCAGTTGCTCGCGCACGGCCGCCAGCACCTGGTCGCGGCCGTCGGCGACCCGCAGGAAGCCGATCTGCTCGGCGCGGGCGTGCGCTCCGCAGGAGAAGGTGTTCGCGTCCTCGTAAATGTGGGAGAAGTCGCCGTGCCCGGAGGTCTGGGAGATCGCGGCCTGGCTGGGGTAGATGCGCGGGCCGGGGAACGTCCCGGCGTCCAGGACCTGCCGCAGCGAGGCGACGTCGCCGGCCATGTCCCGGACAGTGGTGAAGCCGCGCATGAGCATCTGCTCGGCCGAGGCGAGCGCGTTGTAGTAGCCCGCGCCGGTGGCACCGGTGGTCAGGCCCGCGAGGGAGGTCCCGGTCGCGAAGAGGTGGACGTGCGCGTCGGTCAGGCCGGGCATGAGCACCCGCCCGCCGCCCTCGATGCCGACGGTCCCCTCCGGCGGGTTCTTCGTACCGATCGCGGCGATCTTGCGGTCCTGGATGAGCACCGACGTCGGCGGGGTCGGCCCGGAGCGCACGGCGTCGAAGACGCGCACGTTGTCGATCAGGATCGGTCGGGAGGTCTGCTGCTGGGGCACGGTCTTCCTCTCGTGGCGGGACAGTGCGAGCCGACAGGATTCACCGGCTCGCGGGAACGCTTGACGCACTCATGGCGGAACAGGGAATCGGGGCATCCCACGTCGCCCCGGCCGGGACGACTCCGCCACGTCGACGCAGACGGCCGGCATGCGCCGCCCGTACCGGCACGGCCATACCCGGGAGAGTGGACGACGGGCAGGTAAGGAACACCCAGAACTCGATCAGCGGCCATAACACCCTTCCGGGAGATCGGTCGTCGGCACTGCGGCCCGCCCAGCCGCACACGCTAACCCCGAGGTAACCAATAAACGCCACAAGACAAGAAATATCTGACATAAAATCATCCGATATCGTGAACCTTTCCAGCACCGCGGCGCCTTCACGGAACCGGCTGTGCGTCTGCCGGTGAGCCGCGGAAGCCAGGTCCCGGAGGCCAGGTAGGTACGGGTACCAGCAGGGACGGACGCGGGAGTTTCAGCGGTCGACGGCGGAGGCCGCGCGGGCCGATGCCTGGACGAGCCGTGCTTGTTGAGGTGCCGGGTGGATTCGGGGACGGGCCGATCCTGCAAGTTCGGGGAGCACAGTGGTGATGGCGTCCGCCCCTGGATTACCGCCATGGGTCATGGGTCGAAGGGGCCCACGGGGAGGTCCGGGCGGCCCTAGGTTCCCGGTCCGTGCCGGGCCCAGGCTGGGAGGGGGAGATCAGAGGAGGCAACCATGCACGGCAGCCCGCACACCGTAGGCGACGTGATGACCCGCGCGGCCGTGGCCGTCGGCCGTGACGCCCTGTTCAAGGATGTCGTCGCGCTGATGGACCAGTGGAAGGTCAGTGCCCTGCCCGTGCTGGAGGGCGAGGGCAGGGTGATCGGCGTCGTGTCCGAGGCCGACCTGCTGCCCAAGGAGGAGTTCCGGGACGAGGACCCGGACCTGTTCACCCAGCGGGCGCGCTCGGCCGACCTCGCCAAGGCCGGCGGGGCTCGTGCCGAGGAGCTGATGAGCGCACCGGCCGTGACCGTGCACGCCGATGCCACCCTGGCCGAGGCCGCGCGCATCATGGCCCGGCGCGGGGTCAAGCGGCTGCCGGTGACCGACGGCGTGGGAATGCTGGAAGGCATCGTCAGCCGTGCCGACCTGCTCAAGGTGTTCCTGCGCGAGGACGGGGAACTGGCCGAGGAGGTACGCCGGGAAGTGGTGGAGCGGCTGTTCCCGATCTCCGCCGACCACATCCGCGTCGAGGTCGCCGAGGGAGTCGTCACCCTCACCGGCTGGATCGACAGCCCGGCCCTCGCGCCGGTCGCCGAGCGCCTGGCCCGGGCCGTGGAGGGCGTGGTCGGCGTCCGCTGCCGGCTGTCCCCCGTCTCCGTCCGCAGCGACGCCGTCTGATCCGCCGCCGGACCACCCGGTCCGGCGGCCGGACGGACCGGGAACGGCGGTGTGCGCGGCCGAACGCATCGGCCGCGCACACCTCGTGCGTCGGGGCGTCGCCCCTGATTCAGCCCGTCCGCACGGGGATGGTCCTGGTTCCCGTCTTCTCCTCCGGGACCGGGACCGCGATGGTCAGGACACCGTCCTTGTACTCCGCCGTCGCCTCCTCGCCCCTGGCGCCCGCGGGCAGCCGGACGGAGCGGGCGAACGTGCCGTAGCGGAATTCCGTACGGTGCTTCTCCTTGGTCTCCTCGGTGCGCTCGGCGCGCAGGGTCAGGACGCCCTCGGCGACGGTGATCTCGACGTCCCGGGCGGGGTCGATGCCCGGGAGTTCGGCCCGCAGCACATAGGTGCCGTCGTCGAAGTGCTCCTCGACGCGGATACCGTGCAGGACCGAAGTCCCGTGCGTTCCCGGGAAGCCGGTCTCCACCCAGCCGAACAGGTCGGGCAGCACGGGCCAGCCGGGCCAGCGCTCGAGTATGCCGTTCATGCTGTGCCTCCTCTCGCTCTTGCTCATCTCCAGGTTTTCGCAGGGGAGTTGGGGCGACACTGGGCCGACCTTCCCGGTCCGGGCTCCGATCGGCCCCGACCGGTGGGACAGACGGGTCAGCCCTTGCCGCCGCTGTGGTCGCACCACTGGGGGCCGACCCGCCGCCATTCGTCGTCCCATTCGGCGAGCCGGTGCCTCAGCAGCCGGCGGCGGATCAGCGCGCCGCCCCCGTAGACCGCGGTCGCGGTCAGCTGACCGACGAGGAGGCCGGTCGCGGCGGCCTCGAACACCGACTCCGCCCTGCTCGGCGGTGCGCCCACCAGGTGTCCGCCGTGGTCGGCCCAGACCTGCACGTGGCTGCCCGCGGCCGCGGTGCGGTCGGCCTCGGCCCGGCCGGTGTGCACGGTGCCGTCGGCGGCGGCCCACCGGACCGCGACCCATGTCTCGCCGGCCTGGTAACCGGCCGCGACGGGCGGGCCGAGGGCCGCGTCCTCGGTCAGGACGGCGGAGACCGAGCGGGTATCCGCTCTGCGCTCGGCGAACGCGTGGTCGACGGCGCGGGCCGCGGTCCAGCCGGAGAAGCCCGCTCCGAGCAGGGCGACGATCCAGAGGGCGAGCACGATCCAGGCCTCCGTGAGGTCGCCGCGCCGCCGCAGCGGGTTGCGCCGCCATCGCCAGAACCACGGCCGGTGCCGCCCCGGTTGGTTGTCGGGGCACGTCGGATTCCGGGGGCCGTCGCGGTTCACGGTCCGCCGCCTCCTCGTGCGGCGCCGGTCCACGGGACCGCCCCGGCGGTCGGCAGGTCCGGGTCCTGTGCGGGGCGGCGGTGGGGTCCGGTCAACGCGCAGTCCACGTCGACCACCCCTTCGACGCCGCGCACCCAGCCGGCGGCGACCGGCACCAGCGCGGTGTCGCAGACGCGGCCGGTGAGGGTCACGACGCCGTCGCGGACCCGCACCCGGACCGGTTCCGGGGCGTCGGCGAAGAGGTGCGGGAGGACGTCGCGCCGGATCTCACCGGCGATCGTCTCGTCGTCCCGCAGGAAGACCTTGAGCAGGTCGGCACGGCTGACGATGCCGACCAGCACGCCCTGGGCGTCCACGACCGGCAGCCGCTTGATCCCGTGCCGGGCCATCCTGCGCGCCGCCTCCGGGAGCGTGGCGCCGGCCCGGACGGTGACGGCGGGGGTGTTCATCACCGTCCCCGCCGTCAGTCCGGACACGGTCGCGGGATCGCCCGCACGCAGCAGGTCCGCCTCCGAGACGACACCCGTCACGTGTCCGTCGTCGTCCAGTACGGGCACGGCGCCGACCCGCCGGCGCCGCATGGTCCTGACGAGGTCCCCGAAGGGCGTGGTGCGGGACCCGGCGACGACATCGCGGGTCATCACGTCGTCCACCAGGGAGGGGGTGCCGGTCATGGCGGCCTCCAGCAGCGGGGTGCCGTACTACGGACACCTTCAGCCTCGGCCACCGGACCGTGCCGGGGCATGGGCCGAGCGGCCCCGGGCGTCGGTCCGGATGTCCTCAGGTGACGGAGGGCGCGGGCGGGTTCGCCACCGGTACCCGCCACACCAGGGTCGTACCGCCGCCCGCCGGGCAGTCCCACTCCAGGCGGCCGCCGAGCTCCGCGGCGCGTTCGGCCATGTTGCC